>NZ_BAAHNZ010000028.1:0-1022 GCF_054655215.1 Hominimerdicola intestinalis | reverse complement strand
AGGCGATAAGTTAATTTACACATCAGGACAGGAAATAGAGCGGATAGCTTCAAACGGCTCTACTGCATATTTTAATACATATCTTCCTGCATGGGGCAGCTATTACATTCAGGAGATCGAAGCTCCTGCCGGATATATCAGGGATGACACCAAATATGAAGTAAAGGCGAATATGCCTGTACAGCTTTCAAACTCAAGGCTTTCTGACATTGTGCTGAATATTGAAGATAAAGAAATACGGTTCGCAGTTTCAAAGCAGGACGCATACGGCAAAGAAATCAGCAATGCACAGCTTCAGCTGATTGACGAAAACGGAGATACGGTTGAAGAGTGGACGTCGGACGGAACAGAGCATATCGTTACAGGACTTGCCGCAGGAAGCTACACTCTGCATGAATACTATGCTCCAAGAGGCTACTGCATAGCTACAGATATTGCTGTTACTGTTAACGAGGACGGTTCTATCCTTTGCAACGACACCGAAGTAACTGCGGTATCAGCTGACGGTCTGCCGCTGATCGTAATGACTGACGAAGCAACAAAGGTTGAAATTTCAAAGAAAGACATCACAGGCGATGATGAGCTTCCGGGAGCAGCTCTTCAGGTAATTGACAAGGACGGAAACATAATTGACGAATGGGTATCGACAGAAGAAGCTCACTACATCGAAGCAAAGCTAATCGCAGGAGAAACTTACATACTGAGAGAAATAACTGCTCCAAGCGGTTACACACTTGCAACCGACATAGAGTTTACGGTAAATTCAGACGGAAGTGTTACTTATGTTGTTATGTACAATTCAGACGCAGTGGGAACAGTAAAGGTTCATAAGAAAACCGAAGGCATGATGAATGTTGAGGGTATAACGCTGATCCTTTCGGGAACGTCTGATTCTGGGCATGAGGTCAAGCTTACGGCTGTTACCGACAAAGACGGAATCGCTGCTTTTACGGCTGTACCGACGGGAACTTACACTGTAACGGAAGACGCTGATACTGTTCCGATCGCATACATGGTTGCCG
>NZ_BAAHNZ010000027.1:0-1217 GCF_054655215.1 Hominimerdicola intestinalis | reverse complement strand
TGATATATAATTAAAATACAGTTAAAAATAAGGCAATAAAAAAGCGAGTATCCGAAAAGATACCCGTCGAAAGATGTCGTAAAATAAATCGTTTTATGGTTTTTATTGATTTTAATTAACTGCTTATAGTATAACATATTAATTTAAAATTGTAAACTGTTAATATACCAAAATTAGACAAGTTATAACTGTGCAATTTGCACAAATTTACTGTCGATTTTTGTAATAGGTGTAAAAACCTATAAATCGACAAAGGGGAAAAAGGAGAATAAAAACTATGTTTGGGCTTATAGGAAAGAAAAACATGACAATAAAGTACCTTGGCGAGCAATGGCTGGCAGATAAAAGAATGACCGTTAAACCGTCTACATATAATAACTATAAAAGGCTGCTTATCGACCACATTTTTGCTGATATTGGGGACAAAAAATATACTGCTCTTGATAAGCAGTATATAAATGATTATATTTTATCCTTAATGGATAGCGGCAGAAAGGACGGAAAAGGCGGTCTGTCGGTAAGTATGACAAGAGATATTATCAAGGCTCTGCGAGCAATCGCAAAGTTTGCTCAGCTTGAATATGGACTCAAAAATATCTGCGACGGTATAACTATGCCAAGAATAAAAAAGCCCGAAGCAAAAACGCTTTCGGACGGGGAAAGAAGAAAACTTGAAAAGTACCTTTTAAGCAATCAAAATCTGACTAATATCTGCATAATGCTTTGCCTTTACACAGGTTTAAGAATCGGCGAATTATGCGGTCTGCAATGGAAAGACATTGATTTTAGACGGGGTTGTCTTACAGTCTGCAAAACCGTTCAGAGAATATCGCTTGGTAACGGTAAGACCGTTATTTCCATAGATACGCCAAAGACGGACAGCTCTGTTAGGGTGGTTTATATACCGTTATTTATCATTGAAATGCTGAAAAAGTTCAGACAGAAGCCGGACATTTTTGTATTGTCAAACAGAATAAAACCTACCGAGCCAAGAACGTTACAGCATAAGTTTAAAAGAATACTTAATAACTGCAAGATCGGCGATATATCTTTTCATGCGCTCAGGCACACTTACGCCACAATGTGTGTAGAAAAGCAGTTTGATATTAAAACTCTGAGCGAACTTTTAGGACATTCAGATGTAAAAATCACACTCAATACTTATGTGCATTCGAGTGAAAAATTAAAGCGCAAATACGTCAAACGATTGGCGTGTT
>NZ_BAAHNZ010000026.1:0-1442 GCF_054655215.1 Hominimerdicola intestinalis | reverse complement strand
AAAACAAAACCCAGCCTGTTACCAGACTGGGTTTTACTTTTGTCACACATATTAAGAGGAGGTATGGCGCAAAAGCTTATGCGGAGTTCCGAAAGATTTCCCCTCGCTACTTGCTTGTAAGACACAAAATAACCACTGTATATAAAGCATTAAGAAATAGAGAATAAAAAACGAATAAGTTATAGAACTCCGCACAGAATAGCATTGCAGCGCTTGAGAGGTTTTCGCAAAGTTTGCAGCTTTGCGAATGGCATTTTACCAATTTTTGTGCTGCAACATTTGTATTATAGCATATAAAAAGAGTATTGTAAAGACTTTTTTAACTTTTTTAGGTATAACATTTCGACAAAATATTAATAAAATGACGATTTAAGTGTTTTTAAACCGTCATAATTTTAGTCCGGAGGAACATCAGATGTCAAAGAGAGGCAGCAACATCTACAAAAGAACAGACGGAAGATATGAGGGACGAATTAAGCTCGGCTATGATGAGAACGACAGGCTTAGGTACAAGTATGTTTATGGGAAAACTCTTTCGGAAGTAAAGGACAAAATGGAGCTTTCATATACTTTGAAAAAGCCTGAAGCCAAAGCGTATATCAGACTGACCGTCAGGGAGATATGCCTTGAATGGCTTGAGATCAAGCGGCTGACCGTTAAAAGCTCTACCTATGCAAACTATTGCAGACTGCTTAAAAATCACATTTATCCCTTGCTTGGAGAACAGGTTTATTGTTTGCTTTCAAAGAAACAGGTAAACTCGTTTGTTTCAGAATTATTGTCTAATGGCAGATCAGACGGACAAGGCGGTCTTTCCGCTAAGACTGCAAAGGACGTATTAATTGTGCTGAAGTCAATATCCGCTTATGCTCACAGGGAATACGGGCTTGAAAATATCTGCGAGGATATTCAATCGCCAAAGGTCAGAAATACTGAAATCAAAACATTAAATGAGATTGAATTACGCAGATTGAGCCTGTATTTAAAACACAATCTTGACCTTACGAATTTAAGCATACTGATATGTTTATACACGGGTATCAGAATCGGAGAAATGTGCGGATTGAAATGGGAAAACGTCAATCTTCAGGAGGGATTTTTTCTTGTAAACAAAACCGTTCAGCGGATCACGATTGACGGCGAATCAAAGGTGGTGGTTGATGTTCCAAAGACAGAAAGCTCCGTCAGGACTGTTTTTATGCCCGATTTTCTTACTGAAATAATGTCAGATTTTAAGCGCAGTCCGTCAATCTATGTGCTGTCAGGCTTGAATGTTCCTAAGGAGCCGAGGATTTTACAGTACAGATTTAAAAAGGTTTTAAAGGACTGCGGAATAAAAGATGTGCCATTTCATGCGCTCAGACACACATACGCTTCCGTCTGCATTAAAAAGGGCTTTGACCCTAAAGCTCTCAGTGAATTATTGGGACACAGCAACGTTA
>NZ_BAAHNZ010000025.1:0-1645 GCF_054655215.1 Hominimerdicola intestinalis | reverse complement strand
GCTTTTCTTCATGCTGGCACTTCCCACACCCGCCGCAGTTGTCGCAGCCGTGGCAGGCATGGGCCTCCGGCTCCGGGCCGGTGGGCGCGTCTGCCGGTTCCGGCTGCAAGAGGGCAAGGGGCAGGCGAATATTCAGGTGGACAGTGACGGGTAAAATAATCTGCTTCATACAGTGACCTCCTTCCATGAATTTACTGTTAAATATTCGTGCAAAGTATTGCTTTCTTCGTGCAAATGGCATATACTAAAAGTACCAGCAGAAAGGGGTTGATGATATGGCTGGAAATACCACAAACATCAGTATCCGCATGGACGCGGATTTGAAGGCACAGGCCGACGCCCTGTTTGCGGAACTCGGCATGAATTTATCCACGGCGTTCAACATCTTCGTGCGCCAGTCGCTTCGTGAGGGCGGCATTCCCTTTGAAGTGAAGCTGGAACAGCCCAACAAGGAAACGATTGCTGCCATGCTGGAAGCGGAAAGGATTGCAAAAGACCCGTCTGTAAAGGGCTACAATGACCTTGACGAGTTGTTTGCCGACCTGAAAAAATGAGGAAAACAAAGTACACCGTCAAGTACACAACCGGCTTTAAGAAGGACTACAAACGGGCGATCAAGCGCGGCCTGAAGATTGAATTGCTGGAGCAGGTCGTGGCGCTGCTGGCGATGGGTGAACCGCTGCCGGAGAAGAACCGCGATCACGATCTGTCCGGCGATTGGGTGGGCCATCGGGAATGTCACATCCTCCCGGATTGGCTGCTCATTTACCGCATCGAGGATGATGTGCTGGTTCTGACGCTTGCCCGCACCGGGTCGCACAGCGACTTGTTCGGCAAATAAACCGTCTGCCGCCGTATGGGTGAAACCTGTACGGCGGTTTTTCTGTGTGTAAAAGGGTGTCGTGAAACGCGACGCACCTCAAAGGGGTCGCCAAAACGCCGTACCCTTTACCGCTCCGGCCCCCGGTCGCGGGGCTTGTCCCGTTCCTGGCGGGCCAGTTGGTCGGCGGCCTTGCGGAGCCGTTCCACAGCTTTCAGCTCCTCCCGCATGGCTTTCATGTCGATGCTGTCTACCTGTTTCTGGGCGGTCAGCAGGTCGATCTCACGCCGCCATTCCTTCGGGTTGATTTCTTCGCCGCTGGCTTTCAGTTCTTTCAGATACCGGGCCGCCGCGTCATAGAGGATCAGTTCCCGGCTGTGGCGCTGCTCGAACAGTTCCCGTTTCTCCGGCTTCACCTTGGCAAACTGCTTATGGACGGTCTTGTACTCGTTGTACTGCGCCCACATCTCCCCCCGCTCCGTGAGGACAGCGATCCGGCGCTCGGCCTTAACGATCTCTCGCCGCAGGTCATAGTAGCGGGTGTTCATATCGGAAATTTTTTCATGGAGCTGCTGCATGGACTGGATGCCGTTTGCCTGCAAAAAGCTGAACAGGGCGGCGCTCTCCTGCAAAGCTCGGATTTTGCCGGTGCGGGTGTCAGGCCGCTTGAGCTGCTGCTGGGCCTCCCACAAGTCAACCATGCTGGGCTGCTGGCCCTCCGGTTTCTCCGCCTCGGCCTTAGACCAGTTGTAGAGGCGGGTAATGCGGGCCTTGATTTCCCCCAGCAGCTTGTTGTCGGCGGCGATCTGCCGGTTGACTTCTCCC
>NZ_BAAHNZ010000024.1:0-2515 GCF_054655215.1 Hominimerdicola intestinalis | reverse complement strand
AAAGTTTTGGTGTGTACCATCATCAGTTTAACACAAGGCGGCTGGCTTTATCAGCCGGTCACATCTGCTGTATCTCGTTTTTGAGCATACGCTTGATTTTATCGCTCATGGTTTCAGTGCTGGTATCGCTGAAATGGACGCGCACCTTGTAGGTGGTCTTGCCTATTTTCTTTACCAGCGCGGGGGCGTCCTCCGGCGCTCTGGCCGGGGTAGTGTCTATGGTCTGCATGGTGCGGGTTTCTTCGCTCATGGCGCTCCTTTCTCCGGGCGGGGCTGCACCGTCCGGCAAAAAATTACTCATGCTTACGGTTTACAATGTCTTTCGCCGCCTGCTTGGTGGCTCCGGCGTTTTCCTCCCGGAAGTTCTTCCCCGCAAAGAGGATCGGGGCGCACCGTTCCAGGATACGGTCATAGATACGGGCGTGGGCCAGGTCGGGCGGGTTCTTGAGTTCGGCCAGCTTCAGATTGGTGGTGATTATCATGGGCCTGCGGCTGCGGTAGCGGCTGTCAATGACGAAAAACATCTGCTCCATCGCATACTCGGTGCTGCGCTCCACACCCAAATCGTCAATGATGAGCAGGTCGTACTCGTCAAAGCTGGCGATAAAGTCAGCCCTATCCTCGGAAAACATCCCTGTCAGGCGGTTCAGAATGGTGGGAAAGTTCGTCATCAGCACCGGCACATCCCGGTCAAGCAAAGCGTTGGCGATACAACCGGCGAAAAAGGACTTGCCGGTTCCCACATCCCCAAACAGCAGCAGGCCGGTGTTGTTCTTGTAAGCCTCCTTCCAGTTCTCCACATAGGCGCGTGCCTTGTCCATCAGAGGATTTTGGCCGTTGTCGTTGGCAAAGGTGTAGTCGTACAGATAGCGGTCTTGCAGGCCCTGGGCCTTCCGGCGCTTGATACGCTCCATGCGGCGCTGCCGTTCCTCGGCGGCCTTGCGCTGTTCCTCGGCCTCCCGCTGGCACTGGCAGATACAGCGGGGCATGAAGTAGCCGGGTTTCCCAAAGCATGGCACAACGGTCTGCCTCTGGCCGCCGCACCTCTTACAGTGAATGAGGCCGTCTGCCGGGTCTATGTACTCGTCCCCGGCCAGTTCCACACCGGCGGCTGCCTTGTCGATCAGCGCCCGGATTTCTGCGGTAATCTCCATCATACGGTTTCATCCTCCTTTACGCTGTAATCCCGGTTGCGGGTGGGCGGGGCCGCCTTTTTCGCGTCCTCACCGGCCCAGCGCCGGATGGTGGCGGCATGGCTTTGATACCGCTTGCCGGTAGAAGCCATATACTCGGACAGCTTTTCGATGTACTGGCCCCATACGGTGGGAAAACTGGCCTGCAAGTCCGCCAGTTCCTCGTCCGTCAGGAAAACATTCTGGTAACGGCCATAGGCGCGGGCGGGGCGTCCCTTCTCTATCTCTCTCTTTATCTCTATCTCTTTCTCTAACTCTATCTCTATCTCTGGTGGACGAATGTCGGACAAATGTCCGCCGTTTGTCCGAGGCGCGGAAAGAGCCTTGTTTTGAAGCCTCGCTGCCCGCTTTCGCTCGGCCTCGGTGGAGGACTGTCCGATCAGCAGTTCGATATTGCTCATGTAAAAAGTGCCGCTGTCCAGCACTTCCACAAGGCCCAGCTTCAGGAAGATTTGCAAGGCCCTCTCCACAGTGCCAATCTGCTGGCGGGTGATGGTGGCGATCATCTGCGCTGTGTAGGGGATATTCTCGTCAAGCTGGAGCCGCCCGCCGTGTTTCAGGGATTTCAGATACAGCTTGAGCAGGATATTGGAGTACAGCACACCGTCCTGCATACTTTCCAGCAGCACGATGGAGTCATCGTCAAAATAGTTTTCTTTGAGTTTCAGGTAGTAATATTTTCGATTGTCTGACATGGGTTCCTCCTTGGGGTTCGTTTTGGGCTTCTGTACGCATTTAGAGGGCCGTTTTGGGGGGCAGAGGATAAATCTATCAGGCCCCCGCCGACACCCTCGAAAAAGTCCTTGATTTACAAGGGGTTTTCGGCCCCTAAAGCGTGACACTTAGCCCTCTGTTTGCGCTTGCGCTGGGCGGCCTTGATACGCTTCATGCGCCCGGCACATTCCGGGCAGTATTTGGCCCGGTTGGAGCCGGGGGTGAACAGCGCCCCGCAGACGGCGCACCGCTTGGCGTCCAGGCGGTGGAACAGGGCCGTTTCCAGTTCTCTGTCCAGCGGCAGCACCGCCGCCCGGAACCACCGGCACAACAGGGAGTAGGAAATGGACTGGACGCAGACACATTCCTCCCCATCGTCCAGCGCGATACAGTTGCCGCCGTCATAGTTGCAGCACTCATGTACCAGCCGCCGCGCTCTGCGGTACTGGCGGTAGTCCATGACGGGGATGGGTTCAGGCTTGCTTTTCTTCATGCTGGCACTTCCCACACCCGCCGCAGTTGTCGCAGCCGTGGCAGGCATGGGCCTCCGGCTCCGGGCCGGTGGGCGCGTCTGCCGGTTCCGGCTGCAAGAGGGCAAGGGGCAGGCG
>NZ_BAAHNZ010000023.1:0-5197 GCF_054655215.1 Hominimerdicola intestinalis | reverse complement strand
CCGAAAGGCAGATATCACAAAAGAGCGAGAGGTCAAAAACTTTTGAAAAAAAGGGGTTGACAAATAAGCGAGGATGTGATATAATAGACAGGCGCTCTTGAGAGTGAAGGAAAGAGAACTGAAGACGAGAGAGCGAGAGAAGGTATCTTGAAAATTGAATAACGACGAAACGAAAGAAAACCCTTGTAAATTTGATTTGAGTAACTCAAAGAGAATGAAGAAGTCAAGCAAAGACTAAAAAATGAGCAAAGTCAGTAAAGACTGAAACAGGATAGCAGAAGCGAAAGCTTTTGATATACAACTTAATTAAGAGTTTGATCCTGGCTCAGGACGAACGCTGGCGGCACGCTTAACACATGCAAGTCGAACGAGCGGAGAGAAGCTTGCTTTTCAAAGCTAGTGGCGGACGGGTGAGTAACACGTGAGCAATCTACCTTTCAGAGGGGGATACCTGTTGGAAACGACAGTTAATACCGCATAAAATAATTTTACCGCATGATAAAATTATCAAAGATTTATCGCTGAAAGATGAGCTCGCGTCTGATTAGCTAGTTGGTAAGGTAACGGCCTACCAAGGCAACGATCAGTAGCCGGACTGAGAGGTTGGACGGCCACATTGGGACTGAGACACGGCCCAGACTCCTACGGGAGGCAGCAGTGGGGAATATTGCACAATGGAGGAAACTCTGATGCAGCGATGCCGCGTGAGGGAAGAAGGTTTTAGGATTGTAAACCTCTGTCTTAGGGGACGATAATGACGGTACCCTAGGAGGAAGCTCCGGCTAACTACGTGCCAGCAGCCGCGGTAATACGTAGGGAGCGAGCGTTGTCCGGAATTACTGGGTGTAAAGGGAGTGTAGGCGGGACTGCAAGTCAGATGTGAAAACTATGGGCTTAACCCATAGACTGCATTTGAAACTGCGGTTCTTGAGTGAAGTAGAGGTAAGCGGAATTCCTAGTGTAGCGGTGAAATGCGTAGATATTAGGAGGAACATCAGTGGCGAAGGCGGCTTACTGGGCTTTAACTGACGCTGAGGCTCGAAAGCGTGGGGAGCAAACAGGATTAGATACCCTGGTAGTCCACGCTGTAAACGATGATTACTAGGTGTGGGGGGACTGACCCCTTCCGTGCCGCAGTTAACACAATAAGTAATCCACCTGGGGAGTACGGCCGCAAGGCTGAAACTCAAAGGAATTGACGGGGGCCCGCACAAGCAGTGGAGTATGTGGATTAATTCGAAGCAACGCGAAGAACCTTACCAGGTCTTGACATCGTATGCATAGCTCAGAGATGAGTGAAATCCCTTCGGGGACATATAGACAGGTGGTGCATGGTTGTCGTCAGCTCGTGTCGTGAGATGTTGGGTTAAGTCCCGCAACGAGCGCAACCCTTATGTTTAGTTGCTACGCAAGAGCACTCTAGACAGACTGCCGTTGACAAAACGGAGGAAGGTGGGGATGACGTCAAATCATCATGCCCCTTATGACCTGGGCCTCACACGTACTACAATGGCTATAAACAAAGTGAAGCAAGACAGTGATGTGGAGCAAAACACAAAAAATAGTCTTAGTTCGGATTGTAGGCTGCAACCCGCCTACATGAAGTCGGAATTGCTAGTAATCGCAGATCAGCATGCTGCGGTGAATACGTTCCCGGGCCTTGTACACACCGCCCGTCACACCATGGAAGTCGGTAACACCCGAAGCCAGTAGTCTAACCGTGAGGAGGACGCTGTCGAAGGTGGGATTGATGACTGGGGTGAAGTCGTAACAAGGTAGCCGTATCGGAAGGTGCGGCTGGATCACCTCCTTTCTAAGGAGCAAACAGACAAAAAAGTCTGAAAGTTCCGGTCAGAACAAGGAAAAGCTTTGTAGAGTTGTTATTCAATTTTGAAGGTACCTGAAGAGGTAGCTTCACAATAAAAGAGAGCATAAGAACGGAACCTAAGCCCTTGAGTATGGGGTGTAAGCTCAAAAGCTGAGCTGCACCGTTAACCATGGGGGTGTAGCTCAGCTGGGAGAGCACCTGCCTTGCACGCAGGGGGTCAGGAGTTCGATCCTCCTCATCTCCACCAAAGGGAATTAGGAGAAACGAACAACCGTTAACACTGATGAAGTGAAAACTTCACCGAAACTTTAGTTTCGGGCGCATAGCTCAGGTGGTTAGAGCGCACGCCTGATAAGCGTGAGGTCGGTGGTTCGAGTCCACTTGTGCCCACCAAGCAGTTTTGAAAAAGACTGCGAAAGAATGGAAACGATGAAGACAAAAAGCTTGAAAACAAGTGGACTGTCCACATTGTGCCCACCAAGCAGTTTTGAAAAAGGCTGCGAAAGAATATTTGTATTTTGTTGCGAGTTTATAGGAGCAACAAAAATGGTAGCTTGAAAATTGAATAATGAAGAAAAGTAATGCAAATGAGGAAAAATGAACGACAAAATCAAAAAAATGATTTAGTCGGGTAAAACTACAATAAGCGATTATTGAATAAAATCATTTTCTAAAGAAGGATTAAACATAATTCAAATGGTTAAGCTAATAAGAGCGTAGGGAGAATGCCTTGGCATTAGGAGCCGAAGAAGGACGTGGTAAGCTGCGAAAAGCTGCGGGGATCAGCAAGCATGAAATGATCCGCAGATATCCGAATGGAGCAATCCACATGAGAGAAGCTCATGTATCATATACTGAATCAATAGGTATATGAGGGGAACCGCCTGAACTGAAACATCTAAGTAGGGCGAGGAAGAGAAATCAACCGAGATTCTGTGAGTAGTGGCGAGCGAAAGCGGAAGAGGCTAAACCGAATGTAGCAATACGTTCGGGGTATTGGACAGCAATAAGCATTGATAAGTTTTAGCTGAAATGTATGGGAAGACATATCAGAGAGTGTGAGAGTCACGTAAGCGAAAAGACGAGTCAGCGAGCTGGATCCGGAGTACCGCGGGACACGAGAAATCCCGTGGGAAGACGGGGGGACCACCCTCCAAGCCTAAATACTACCTAATGACCGATAGCGAATAGTACTGTGAAGGAACGGTGAAAAGAACCCCGGGAGGGGAGTGAAAAAGAACCTGAAACCCTATGCTTACAAGCACCGAGAGCACGTCAAAGTGTGATCGGGTACCTTTTGTAGAATGGTCCGGCGAGTTATTGTATGCGGCAAGGTTAAGCACTTAAGGTGTGGAGCCGAAGCGAGAGCGAGTCTTAATAGGGCTAGTAAGTCGTATGCAATAGACCCGAAACCGAGTGACCTATCCATGTCCAGGTTGAAGTGGAGGTAAAACTCCATGGAGGACCGAACCCACGTCCGTTGAAAAGGCCGGGGATGAGGTGTGGATAGCGGAGAAATTCCAATCGAACTCGGATATAGCTGGTTCTCTCCGAAATAGCTTTAGGGCTAGCCTCGTGACAGATTACTGGAGGTAAAGCACTGAATGGGCTAGGGGTCGAAAGATTACTGAACCCTATCAAACTAAGAATGCCAGATAATCGATTCACGGGAGTCAGACAGCGTGAGATAAGTTTCGTTGTCGAAAGGGAAACAGCCCAGACCCACAGCTAAGGTCCCTAAATACGTTTAAGTGGAAAAGGATGTGGAGTTGCATAAACAACCAGGATGTTGGCTTAGAAGCAGCCATACATTAAAAGAGTGCGTAATAGCTCACTGGTCGAGTGACTCTGCGCCGAAAATTCAACGGGGCTAAAACGTATACCGAAGCTTGGGCTTCAAGAGCGATCTTGAGGGGTAGGAGAGCGTCGAATGAGAGGAGAAGTCAGAGCGGAAGCGCTGGTGGATTTCATTCGAGTGAGAATGCCGGAATGAGTAGCGAGAATTATGTGAGAATCATAATGGCCGAAAATCTAAGGTTTCCTGAGGAAGGTTCGTCCGCTCAGGGTAAGCCGGGAGCTAAGGTGAGGCGGAAACGCGTAGCCGATGCACATACGGTTGAAATTCCGTAGCCGCAGAAATACTTAAGTACAGGGACGCTTTGAAAGTTGTGAAGCCGGGCGATGGTTGACCCGGTCGAAAGGGACCGAAAATTAGTAGGGAAGTCACAATGGACGGAGACAAGAAAAGCTGTATGAATGTATAATGCGCCCGTACCGCAAACCGACACAGGTAGATAGGAAGAAGATTCTAAGGCCAACGGGAGAAGGGTTGTTAAGGAACTCGGCAAGTTGACCCCGTAACTTAGGGATAAGGGGTACTTGAGAAATCAAGTCGCAGAGAATAGGCCCAGGCGACTGTTTAGCAAAAACACAGGTCTCTGCTAAATCGAAAGATGACGTATAGGGGCTGACACCTGCCCGGTGCCGGAAGGTTAAGAGGAGATGTGAGAGCATTGAATTGAAGCCCCGGTAAACGGCGGCCGTAACTATAACGGTCCTAAGGTAGCGAAATTCCTTGTCAGGTAAGTTCTGACCCGCACGAATGGTGTAACGATCTGGGCACTGTCTCAACAACCCGCCCGGCGAAATTGTAGTACCGGTGAAGATGCCGGTTACCCGCGACTAGACGGAAAGACCCCATGGAGCTTTACTGTAGCCTAATATTGGATTTCGGTATTTCATGTACAGGATAGGTGGGAGACTGGGAAGCATCGGCGTCAGCTGATGTGGAGTCGACCTTGGGATACCACTCTTGGAGTGCTGGAATTCTAACCTGCGGCCCTGAATCGGGTCGGGGGACATTGTTAGGTGGGCAGTTTGACTGGGGCGGTCGCCTCCAAAAGAGTAACGGAGGCGCTCAAAGGTTCGCTCAGCATGGATGGAAACCATGCAGTAGAGTGTAAACGCAGAAGCGAGCCTAACTGCGAGAATGACGGTTCGAGCAGTAACGAAAGTTGGAGTTAGTGATCCGGCGGTATGTGAGTGGAAATGCCGTCGCTCAACGGATAAAAGCTACCCTGGGGATAACAGGCTGATCTCCCCCAAGAGTCCACATCGACGGGGAGGTTTGGCACCTCGATGTCGGCTCATCGCATCCTGGGGCTGTATTCGGTCCCAAGGGTTTGGCTGTTCGCCAATTAAAGCGGTACGCGAGCTGGGTTCAGAACGTCGTGAGACAGTTCGGTCCCTATCTGTCGTGGGCGCAGGATATTTGCAAGGAGCTGTCCCTAGTACGAGAGGACCGGGATGGACGCACCTCTGGTGCACCAGTTGTCACGCCAGTGGCACAGCTGGGCAGCTATGTGCGGA
>NZ_BAAHNZ010000022.1:0-11949 GCF_054655215.1 Hominimerdicola intestinalis | reverse complement strand
GTTTTAAAGGACTGCGGAATAAAAGATGTGCCATTTCATGCGCTCAGACACACATACGCTTCCGTCTGCATTAAAAAGGGCTTTGACCCTAAAGCTCTCAGTGAATTATTGGGACACAGCAACGTTAAACTTACTCTTGACCGTTACGTTCATTCCTCTGATGAAATCAAGAAAAACTATGTAAGCAGCCTGCTTTTAAGCTGAAAATGCGCAGTCGGATTTTAGTCTGGAAAATAAAGAAAACGGCTTAAACAAGCCGCTTGTGGAGTGTTTGTAGTAAAGCTGCAAACTTTGCGAAAACAGTATAACAAAAATCAACAGGTCAAGAGTTTTTTCTTGACCTGTTTTTAGTTTATCATATTAGTTTTTATGCTTCTATGGTTTTGTGTTAATTTTTCTGAACAATCTTTATACATAAATTCCGTATATTTTCCGATAAACAGCATTGAAAACTTCCGTCACAAAGCCGGCAATATGCACCAATATGTGCAGCATAATCAGTGCATATTTACGAAACTAATGTTCAAATATACGTTCAACACCAACAAAAAGCAGACAGCAAAAAGCCCGCAAACGCTTTGTTTACGGGCTTTTCTCTTGGCTCCCCAAGTTGGACTCGAACCAACTTGGGTTAGGCGTAAAAAGAATAACATTAATTACATATATTGTCTATTAGCTTAATGTTATTTAAATATTTAGTCTGCATTTTTATCGCAGCTATCTTAGGTTTCATTTCAACTTTAACATAAATATTTGCCGTTGTTTCAATATTTTTGTGTCCAAGAAGCTTTGAAACAACGTCAATATCTACTCCGGCTGCAAGCAAATCTGTTGCATAATTGTGTCGCAACTTATGAAACAGGATATTACAATGCTCAAGTTGATTATTCCTTAAAACATCTTTGAGACTGTCATATAATGTTTTATAATTTGTCAGCTTTCCCTGACTGTTAGGAAAGACTAAATTTAAGTTTGAATTTGCTTCTATTTTCTCTCTCCATTTTTTGTTTTCAGGGAGATCACGATAGATAAGCCAACTACGCAGCAACATTATTACCTGATCGGATACAGGTATATCTCTCACACTTGTAACGGTCTTGGTACTTGATAGTATCACTCCCCTTTTTACAATTTCTCCGCCCGGCATTTCTATATAATTATCAACTGCGGAGCGACGTATATGTATAATTTTTTTATCAAACTCTATGTCGCTCCAGAACAGACCTAGTAGCTCACCGATTCTCAAGCCTGTTAAAAACAACAGGGGCACAACAGTGTTTAACTTAGGATATTTAGGCAATATCCTAAACAATGCTTTTAAATCTTCTTTTGACACTAGACGTTCCTGAGCTTCGGGAGCATAACCTTTGGGCCGCTTGAAATCGTAATCAAAGGGATTTATGTTTATGTATCCTTTAAGCATTGATTTTTTGTAGACAGCCTTTACAATCGAATAAACAGCCTTTATGTATTTATCGCTATAAAGACTGCCGTCGTTTTTGAATCGTATATAAGAAAAAAATCTGTTAAGTCTCACGTCATTGACATCTTCAATAAAGATATCGTGAAAATAGTCTAAAATCTTTTTAGCGATTTTTTTCTCCCATGCGGCTGTTCTAAGAGTTTTGTACGAGTTCTTTCGTTCTTCTAGTACAAGTTCCAAGATGTCATTAAATTTGTGTTTCATATAGATCCTCCCAAAATTTTTATGCGTCTCTTTTTTATAAGGCGCAATTGTTATTATACAAATAACAATTATAAAAATCTATGACATTAAATAATTTTTGTGGAATATAACGACTTTTTTCTACAATTCATACAAATACAAACAATGTTTTTTGTTAGTAGTAAACACAGTTATAGGCATTTTATACAAAAGGCAATTTTATTTATAAAATGTTGCACAAAAATGCGGAAAATTAAACCATTATTATCGGAATTTGTTTACTTAAAGTAAAAACAAAGTAAATTAACCACACTTTTGTAACGGAAAGCAGGTGAATTACATGAAAATATCAATAACAATTGACGTTGACGCAAAAGCTTCCGGTTATGCAAATGATGATGAGCTTAGAGATAATATCATGAACTGTACCGGTGATCCTGATCGCCAGCATTCTTTCATAATATAATAAAAAGAGGGATGATTGTATGACAAATTACATGGGCAAGAACAGATTGAAAAAAATATTGATGAATTATCTCAAACTCACGGATGAGGACAAGCTTAATGCACTTCAGGCTAATTTAAAGAAAAACAAAAAGGAGTATGGATTTGACTTTATTTATTACAAAAGTTATAGAGGCAATGAATGGCTTGACACACAAGTTTGCTTTGACGATACTACATATAAAATCCATATTTTTAGTGCTGTGAATTTAAAACAGGGCAATCGTCGGGTTGAGCTGCAAGAAAAACGTGTCAGAGAAATTGATATTGAAAATATTGAAGAAAAGATAGTTTTCCAAGGCAGCGCTTTTTACTCTGAAAATTTTGAGCCTATTCCGCAAGGTAGCTGCAAACTGATGTGCAACTAAATTTAGACAAAAACAAGCATAAAAGAGGTGAATCATATGAAAATATCAATAACAATTGACGTTGACGCAAAAGCTTCCGGTTATGCAAATGATGATGAGCTTAGAAATAATATCATAAATTTCTCAAGATGTTTAATCATTAACGGGGCTGAAGAAGAATGCGTTGAGCTGACAATGCTCAGTGTCGAATATGAAAATTGAAATAGCAGGAGGTATGTTAAATATGAAGTATACTATAAAACGAATGAAAATCAGTCTAAATCCTAATTTAGTAAATCTTTATACTTTTACTGCACGAGCAATTAAAAATCTAGTAAAAACCCGGTCTGCTTTTGCTCTTATGTCTGCTACACGAGAACTATGGAATTGTATTGATACGATTACGGATTATTATGATGATAAGATTATCTCGGACAGACAACAAGCAATGTTCTTTGATCACATTAACAAATTACTTGATGATTTATATAGAATTGCAAACGAAATAGATGAGGGGCGTCCAATTTTAATAAACAATAAGTAACTAATATTTGTTACAAAAACTAAATATCATGAACTGTGCCGGTGATCCTGATCGCCGACATACTTGATGATATATTATCATCAGCATAGACAAGGTCGCTCCTTGAGCAGCAGGTTGTGTTCTTCCCTGCTGCTTTTTCTATGCGTAGACGAAGAACGAAGTAAATTTGAAAGGACTTGAAACCATGATGAAGAACACAAAAGTAATATCCGTAATCACGGAAAAAGGCGGAGTAGGAAAAACAACCACCAGCTATAACCTCGGCTGTGCTTTAGGCAATGCAGACAACAAAGTTCTGCTGATCGATCTTGATAAACAAGGCAATCTATCCTCCAGCTGCGGATATATTTTATCGGACGGTAAAAGAACCATAAGCGACGTTATTTATAATGCCGCAACCGGTTATAAAAATGATTATGAAAGCGTGATCCGTCACTCTGTAAATAATCCTAATGTCGATTATATCCCTGCAGGATATATGCTCAATGCAAGCAACAGTATTATTGCTTCTTCATCAAATTGTAATTTCGTCCTCAGAAGCATACTTGAGGACGAATTTTTTAATCGCTATGACTATATTATAATTGACAACAAAACCGACCTTGACCTATTGGCACAAAACGCACTAAACGCTACACACTATGTTATAATACCGCTTGACGCTGGTATACACAGTTTTGACGCGGTTGACAACATGATGGCAAAGATCAAATCACTGGCAAACACTACAAACCCTAAACTTAAAATTCTTGGCATACTTGAAAACAAGGTCGACCTGACAAGCACAAGCAAAGAGATCGACTCGGCATGCCGAGAGATATATGGCAAATTAGTATTTGAAACAAAGGTGCCGAGCCGACCCGAACAGATAAACAGAACGGTTAAGTTTTGCAGCGGCTGTGTAAATCTTAAAGGCAATACCCTTGCTGACACTTACAAAGCGTTAGCAGAAGAAGTGTTAAAAAGAAGCGGAGTTTAATCATGCAAACGTATATATGCAAATGCGGGAAAACATTTCAGAAATCAAGTAAAGCAGAAAGCACCGGATATGTGCTTTCTGCTTACTCTCCTGAACATGAATGCTTCGGGTGTCCGTATATAGTTATGGAGCGTGACTGGCAGACAAATGAAATTATAAAGCGTGAATGCAGAGCCACGCCTAAGATTACATATACTACACGCTGCAAAATAGGCACATCTGATAAAGACTATACTTCTTGCTATCTTTATACGCTTGATCTGGTTTTTGCAAAAAGAGTGCTTAATTTCATCAAATCTCTTGATGGAGCTTTTACGGGCAGTCCTCAGTGGGAATTTTCTGTTGAACCAAATTCGTTGCCCAAGGAATGGAGAACTGCTGACTTTGGGAAATGCTATAATTTTAAAGACTGCTTCGGTCTTGCTATTATACCGCTTAGCTTTCAGAATAATAAAAAAGGTACGGAAGCCAGACGTGCGGTCATGAAAAGATTTTTTTGTCCTGACTGCACCAGAAAAAATGTTACTGAAGAAAATGAAAAGCAGATAGTTTTGCAGCGTATTGAAATTGCAAAAGAGAATGCAAAACATGCTGTTGAAACAAACAAATCTGATAATAAAGAAGGTGCGAAAATGTCTAGCTTACTTGAACGAAGAACTGCAAGGCAAGAAACTATGCAGGCAGAAGAACAGAATACAAATCCATTGCTCAGCAGTGAATATAACAGCTTGTGGGCAAACTCAGGCAAAAAAATCGAACTGCTAGATCCGAAGGAAATTGAGCTGTTCAGGGATTCAAAAGGAAATGCTCAGCCTGACAGACTGCAGGAAAACAAAGTGCTTAAAATTATGGCTTCTGCCGAAGACGTCGGAATACTGCAGTCGGCAGTTGTAAGAATAATGCCGGACGGAAAAAAACAGATGCTTGCCGGAAGACACAGACGTGAAGCTGCAATTCGTCTTAACATTAAGCTGCCGTGCGAGCTGTTGTATAACATAGACGATGTAACAGCGTATAAGATAATGGCGGAAACGAATACACGAGGCGAAGATCAGCTGCCCTCTGAACAAGGCATGATCTATAAAGCTTATCTAGATATGCGCACATCCGGAGGCGAAGAGAAAACAGCAAAAGAAATTGCTGCGAAATTTGGAGTTAGCGAAAAAACAATTTATCGGTATATAAGAATCCTAGAACTGCCTAAAAAGCTTCAGGAAGCGATAGATTATAAAATAATTCCGATCGGCAAGCTTGAAGAACTATTTAAGTTTACCACCGCGCAGCAAGAGACGATAGGCGATTATATTGATTATTATGATATAAAACATATAAGAGCCAGTGAACTGTGCAAGCTGCTTTTTGTTTCGGAAAGAGACGACTGGGACACAGATTTTGTGTGGAAGGTGCTGAACCTTCCTGATGAAATTATAATGAATCAGAAAAAAGACTCAGGTGATGACAAGACACCGACACCGCTGCCGGTAAGTCAGTCAAAAATACAAAACAACAATGAGTCAGATAATACGTCAGAAGATATTCATGCAGCCGATACTGATAACGTTTATACCGTAAGTTCACTTATTGAAAAGATCAGATCAGCATATCCAAAAGCAGTGAAGTTATCAGACTCAGAGATCTGCGAGCTTGTACTTAATGTACTTGCAGATGTTTTTAATTAGAGTGTGTCACGCGTGACACACCGGTGGAGGTATGTTATGTTAAATATAAATATCGATCATTTAGATAATGCAGCTGTGGGTGAAATTGTCATGAAGGGCAACTGCGAACAATTAACAATAGAACTTATCGGTATAACAATTAATATTCTTGAAAATCTGTATGCTCCTATGTCGCCGAGCCAAAGAAAGCAATTCATTCAAGCTTTTATAACGGAAGTGTACACAAATCTTATTAAGAAAGCAGAGGAATCAGAATCATGAATAACCATAAGGTTATATTTCTTGACACAGAAACGACCGGCCTAAATTACGACGGTACTGATGAAATATTGGAAATAGCAATTATAGACGACTACGGAGTTGTACTGTTACATACATATGTCAAGCCTGAACATCATGAACAATGGCCTGAAGCAGAAGCAATACACCATATCACTCCGGAGATGGTGCAGAACTCACCTGTCATCTCAGAGCTTATCCCTATAATAAACGATATTTTTGATAATGCAGATCGTGTTGTTATATATAACGCCGATTATGATATGGGCTTTATCAATCCTCTTTTGTATAACTCCGAGCATAAGGAAAAGATACACTGCTGTATGAAAGAGTTTGCGGAAGTGTATGGAGAATGGAATGATCATTACGGTCAATATAAGTGGAAAAACCTAAGCTTTGCAATGAACTATTACGATCAGCAATGGAGCGGAGAAGCTCATGGTGCTCTCGCAGATACATTTGCATGTAAAGCTGTGTGGGAACAGATACATCCGAATGATCACCAGATAATTATGAATCAAACAAAATCAAAATCAAGATGAAAGTGAGGTTGGATAAATCATGAATACTCAGGCTATATATAAGATAACCGAAAACGGATTAACCCAATACGCATATGCGCAGTATGGAGCTAATTATGCGACCGGTATGATAAGATACACAGAGGCTTGCAGCATCGCAGAAAAAATAAAACTACCAGTTGCCGATATTATTATAGATATAACCTATGACGGCAAGTATATTCCGACCGAAAACAACGGTAACAAGGTGTTTAACAAAATAGAAAATGCTGAACTTAGCGATAAAATTGTTCAAAGCTTTACAGAATGCGGATTGGTCAAATCAATGATTACAATTGATATGGATAGGGATCTATATAAATATCAGGCCTCTTCCCGGCAGTCCTCCGAAGATATAATACTGCCTCTTTCGGAGGCAGTGAGGATTTCAAGAACAAAGACTGAAGAATTAGATCGAAAGTCTGAAGTCTGGAGCATATGCGAATTGTCCGATATACTTAAGCCGGAATTCAAGGCATTGCGGCAAAAATATAAAATTTCGGATCGGTTCAGCGATTACGAAAGAGCAGCTGCTGTTTTCCATCCATTTTCTGAACCTGAAATCACGATCACACCGACAAGGCATGGAAGGAGCTGACCATGACTATACAATTCGATGCCAAAAATGAGTCCTATTACTCTCATCAAAATGGTATTTACAAAATCACAAAGATGAAAGACTCTTATGCTATACTTGAGGGTTATTCCTTCGGAATGAAGCAAATAATTCTTGCCGAAGGTATAAATCTTGAGGATACGCATATATCCTGGAACTATGCAGAACAATTTACGAGTTTAAAAGCAGCTGAAAGGCAACTGGAAGCCAGAACAAATAAATCTACCCGCAGTATTTCAAAAGGCAGAAGCAGATAACAAGTTAATCAAAAAATCGGAGGTATTACTATGTCAGAAAACAATAAAATCACAGGAATAACAGAAGAATATGAAGCAGGAGCCGTTCCAGCCGATATACAGTGTTCAAGATCTATTGACCGTATTTTTAAAACAATTGATGAGTCCGGTATGAATCTGTCAAAATCTCTTATATATCTTTCCGGCAATCGTGTAGCCGTTTTCGGAACTCCTACACCCGAAGAAGAAATTGACGATGAAGATCCGACCTTTTACAACGCGCTTGTAGATCTTATCATTGCCGGAGCACCGGAGTCGGCGCTGATCAGAGCGGCCGGACTTATAGAAGACGAGCTAAAGATTGTAGCTAAAAGGTGAAGACGAAATAAGAGCTTTATTTTGTAAATTTTCGGTAAATAGATTAAAAGCGCCGTTTGACTTTCAGATAAAATATCAAAATCACGTCAAAATAAACAATTAACGCATTCCATTTTTATCTATAAGCAACAAATTAAAAATTCAGTTTTAATAATTTGTTTCGGCTGAAAATTATCTCCTTTTTGACAAGTTTGCTTCTGTATTATACAATATATGTATATTGCAAATACGGAGGCTTTACATTGAACAGCAGTGAATTTAAGTCGGATATACGCTCCTTTGACGAAGCTGATACATGGAATACAGGAAGGTATATCGTTTATCCTTGTGAGAACAGAAAACACGACTTCTGGTACGCGGCAGACCATACTGTGGCGCTTCAGACCGATAACCTTATGAAAGCTCTGGCTTTTATCAGGAAAAACACTGATCGGATCCATCATTACAAGCTGTATGACAGGAAGCTTGTGACCTTTGACCGCAAAAGGATCATGAGGGCGGCAATGCTTGAAGAGGAAGAAAAGTAAGCCGGAATAAGCACTTTGCAATTACTGCAGGGTGCTTTTTATATTTCGGACGATACTCTGTCATGCGTGACAGGATTTAAATTGATTTGACAAAATAGGTAATAATATGTTAGAATAGAGGTAGATCATGAATAAAAAAGCTTTAATTATTATTCCTGTATCAATGACTATATCATATATGTTAATAATTACATCAGATAAGGAGAGCATTAATGCTATGGAATACTTTTTAAATAAAATCTTACCTCTTTTAATAACTGGCATAGTTACATATTTTGCAACATATATGCTTTCTAAAAAGTCACAACTTACAAAGCTCATAGATCAAATACACAAGCTTTCACGTCAGCTGGGCGTTAAAGACGGAAAAACAATTAATGATGAAATAATAGAGGTTTCAAAGTGCATGGGTACAAGTCTTGATTCCAAGACCTTGACAGGACAGCACATTGATATTCAGAAGCTTATAGAGAATGCTTTTTCACAGATTAAATCACGATATGAAAAAGAAGATGACAGTTATCGTTATTTCACTATGCAGCAGAAAGATATAAAAGACACTGTTGATAATTTCTCAAAGGATTATGCAAGACTGATTTCCGAAAATAGATCATTGCATATGGAATTACAGAAAGCATTGGCAGAAAAAGAATCACTACAAAAACTTACTAAAGAATTGACTAATAAGCTTGAATACCGAACTAACTCAAACTTAAATTTCCAAGAAGAAATGGAAGGGGGCGATAGAGAAGAAGATGAATTAGAGTTATAAGGCTACAGCACTTTGCATAATTGCAGGGTGCTTTTTATATTTCGGACGATACTCTGTCACGCGTGACAGGATTTAAATTTATTTGACAAAATAAGCATTAATATGATATAACGGAGGAAAGATTTGATATATATACCTATTATACTTTCAGAAGTATGCATAATTATTTACTATTTCTTTAGATTTGGAGAAAGTTTCATGTTAGATACTATAATAAGCATAATTCTTGCAGCTGCTGCCATCATTGGCCCAATTGTGACTATAATTATATCAAAAATAAGTATATCTAAAAAATTGGGCAGTTTTGATGATAAGTCTTTAAAATCAGTTATAGACGATGACTTATTGAAAGGCGCTATTGGGTTTTATGGAGGAGAAACAAGTAAATCACTTTCAGAGCAACACGAAAAAATAATTGATGAGCTGACTAGACGAGAAAAAATGATCAGCAAAAAGATAAAATCCTTAAATGCTAATTCCAAGGAGATATATGAAACTGCTAAATCTGTTAACTTCATTTTAGAAGATTGGGTGAATCTAAAGAGCGAACATACAATGCTCTTAACTAAAGTGAATGAATTAACTCAACGCTTAAATCATGAAAAAGAAAAAAATGCTGACCTGATAAAATGTCTAGGAAATATAAAACACGAAAACGCTTCTCTTTGTAAAGAAAATGAATTACTAAGAGAAATGAATTCCGATACATATTTAAATTTCCAAGAAGAAGTGGAAGGGGGCGATAGAGAAGAAGATGAATTAGAGTTATAAGGCTATGGCACTTTGCAATTTCTGCAGGGTGCTTTTTATATTTCGGTGGCTGCTCTGTCACGTGTGACAGGATTTAAATTGATTTGACAAAATAGGTAATAATATGTTAGAATAGAGGTGGTTTAAATGAAATTTTTTGCTATAGTAGGAGTTGTTGTATTTATGGGAACTTTACTGGAACTTATCTTTCGCAATAAAAGATACAATCAAGAGATAGAATTACTTGAGCATGAAGTAAAAAAGCTGCAAAAACAAGTAAAAGATATTAGTGAGAAAGCAATTAAAGTTTGTAACCTATCAGAGAAAAAACTGAAAGAAGCTTCGGAAAACTACATAGACTTAACCCGTGCATCAGACTTCATAGTAAAACAGGGAGAAGTAATTTTTGACGCTTACGATTCTATAATTTCAAAAATAGAAGTTCTTGCAGAGCTTTCAAGCGACAAAAATCTTTCGGATAAGGAAAAGAATCAAAAAACAGCCGAATATATTATGTATATAGCTAAAGATATAGATATTTGTAAAAGACAAAAACAGCTTCGGCAGCAGCTTAACGGAGGACTTGAGTATGGAAGATAAAAGATCCAATGCAAAAACTCCTTTGTTAATACAAGTTCTCAAAGTTATATTATGGATAGGCATTTTTGTGTATTTGCTTTTTACTGTGCTGATATTTATAGATAATCTGCCGCTTGAATTTCTAAAAACATTTCGCCGTTGGCTCTTATATTCCCATACTCATACTACTATAATTGTATTTTTGGTCACAACAATATTCATATTTATTCCATTTGCAATTTTAACTGCTGCGCAGATTAATGAAAAAATAAACAGACTTATGTCATGCCAATCAGATATAAATACTGCAGCTGAAGAAAACAAAGAAACAGAAGAGCTTCTTGAAAAATGTATAGGCGAACTGGACTCTATAGATATGTCTTTTAAAAAGCAAAATGAAAACTATGATAATGTAAAGGACGAATGCCGTAAATTGAAGGCTCAAGCTGAGTTAAACTTATACTCGAGCATAGATATTAACGACAATCTAAACAAAATAGCCTCTAAAAACAAGCATCTTGCAAAATCTCTTGGTTTTAAAGATGTTTGGAGGAAGTATATAACATCATATCAAGAGCTATACAATAACAAATAGGCTTTCAGTCCGTCAAATCGTACTCAATTTGGAAAATATATGTTGACAGCAAATAGAATATATAGTATAATAAAGTTGAAAAAGAAAACAAATTATAGGAGGAAATCCAATGAAAATGACATCAAGACTGACAGCAATAATGCTATCGGCGGCAATACTGACCTCGCTTACTGCCTGCGGAGCAGTTGACGATACGGCAAACGTAAAGGTAACGGCCGAAAAAACCACAGCTGCCACTACTTCGCCGGTCGGAACATGGCGGCCTGAGCTGATAACCTCTGCTCAGACTACGGCTTCAACGACTTCCGGCACTACTAAAAAGACCACGGCTGCCAAGGATAAAGATAAGTCTGATAAGACTACCACAACAAAGAAAACCACCGCTGATAATCAGAACAGCGGCGGCAATAATTATGATAATAACGAGAATGATTATTCCGGCGGAGATAATAACGGCAATAACAATTATGATCCGGGACAGGACAATAACGGCGATAATAACGGCAATAACGGTAATAATGGCAACAGCGGCAACGGCGGTTATGTAAATACTACAACAGCCAGAAAAACTACAACTGCAAAGAAAACCACTACAGCGAAAAAGACAACCACAAAGAAGCAGACCACAACTACAGCTGCGCAAGCTAAGCTTACTCAGTCGGATGTTGACAGACTTGTGAGGGAAATGCAGGAGTATTCTAACAGTAAATGCGGTTTTGATCCTCGTGCAGAAGAATGGTATAATCCAAACACATGGGAAATTTGTGATTATGATACTTATATAAAAAATATGACTCCTTCCAACAGTTCATGGGATAGTCCAAATAAAATATATCCAGATGTATGGGATTATCAGGGTGCAAAGGGTGTTATCCAAAGTCATATTGATTCAACTTACAATTCTTTTTCAGAAACTCACATTGTTGTTTATGCTGAAT
>NZ_BAAHNZ010000021.1:0-12515 GCF_054655215.1 Hominimerdicola intestinalis | reverse complement strand
GTGCAGGTATTGCCTCTGTATACTTTTCTCCGCAGGCGCAGGTATACGTTCTTTCTCCCTTTCCTGTACAGCTTGCCGCTTTCGTTACCTTTGACGTATAGCTGTGGGTATGTCCGCTGCCGTTTACAGGAACTGCGTATACGGCATATATCTTAGCGCTTGAATTGGTCGCACCTACAAAAAGATTATACATACTGTCGAGAGAAGCTCCGCTGCCGTTCAGTACGTTCATCATATCGTCATATGTAAAATAAACTATAAAATCCTCCGTATCGTGAGCGGCTACCTGATACCAGCCCCCCTGAAAAATTATATTAGGCTCGCTTTCCGCATCATAAACAACCGCCAGCTTATAATCCTTTGAAATATAATCTTTCCAGCCGCTGAGAGTAAAATTAGACCATGAGGTAAGGTCCTTTCCGCTTTGCGAATAAAAAATCCTGACCCAGTCGCTTCCGACAGATATCTTGTCCCATGAAAAAACAGGGGCTTCATATTCCTGATATTCAGGAAGCACATATCCGCTCACTCCTACTGTATCCATCATTGCCTTCAGAACATCGCTCGAATTCGGATAAATAGTATTTGTCGCTCTGTAAATATAACCGTGAGCTTCACCCGAGCCATTGTAGGAAACATTATTATCCCAGAGAACGCAGGGGATTCCCGCAGCCTTTGCTTTTGAAAGGTAGCTTTTCGCCCAATTTACACGGGAGGACGTATTATTGAAATCAGATGCGCTGAATTCTCCTATTATTATAGGCACTCCCTTGCTGTCTGAAACGCTTTTAAGATTTTTGAACAGATTTGTGAGGGAGCTTTCATAATTCTCGCCGTAACCGCTGCTGCCCGGAAAAGTATGATTTGCATACCCCGACGTATCCATAGCAAAGAAATAAGGCGAATAAGCATGAACTGAAATAGCAATATTCCCCGAATTAGACGGAATATTGAGAGCATTGAGCGCCGCCGTATCGCTTGTTGCACAGTATGCCGGTATCATCAGAAGCCTTTCCTTGTTGCAGGACGAGCCGTTCTGCCTAATAGTAGTGATGAATAATTTATTCAGATTATTTATATAGCTCCATGTATATCCGTTATCACCGGAGCCGTTTCCCCATTCTGAAACTGAACTGTTCCCTGTCTGCCGAGGCTCGTTCATTCCCTCAAAAATAAGGCGCTGGTCGTAGTCCTTAAATGTCTGAGCCAGCTGGCTCCAGATATCCTCGAGCTTTTCCGAAGCTTTGGCAAGTGTTGTACTGTTAAATACAGGTACGTTGACCCAGTCTTCATGGTGAATATTAAGAATAACGAACATATTAAGATCATATGCATGATCTACAGTTTTTTTCACATAATCAAGCCAGTCGGGATTTATTTCGTACTTCTGAGTCTGGCTGTTATAGGAAATATGCTGATACCAGGTCACAGGAATTCGCACAGTATTGAATCCTGCATTTTTCACCGTCTTAAGCAGCTCCTGAGTAGGCTCGGGATTTCCCCATGCTTGTGCAAATTTCTTAGGAGAAGTTGATGAATCATATGAACTCAGCGTAGAATCCAAAGAGTTTCCAAGATTCCAGCCAATAGTCATCTGAGAAGTTATCTGCCTTGCGCTTAATCCGGAAACTGCGCTTGCTTTTACAGATAAGGCGTCTGCAAACGGCGGCATAACCGCCAATGCGAACATCAGCACTGAGCACAGAACCGCTGCAGCCGTTGATCTCAGCCTGTTTAATTTCGGTATTTTCAATAGAATTTCCTCCTTAGCATATTTATGATCATGCTTTAATTATACTTTATCATACACGATTTTGTCAACAAAACCGCAAGTAAAGCTTATTTTTTTATGCGTTCTGCACAAACAATCACCTCTCTGTTTGGATAAGAATAAATATATATGTCCTATTTATATGCTTTTCAGGCATCATAAACCAAAAGCTGTACATATCAATGTCAAGATACATACAGCTGTCGATTTTATTTGTGTACTATGATCTTCAATATACCGAACCATTCCCGTATCCAATAGGTAAAAATATATCTCGGCTCTGTCCGCGCGGAAAGCGCATGAACCTTTCGTGCACCGTACTTACGAGCAGTAACTGCAGACCTGTACTGATGAAATCCGTCAGTTACAATAGTAACGCTCCGCTCCATTTCAAGCCGTTCTATAATTTCAAGACTGAATTTCATATTTTCATCTGTCGATGATGAATTATCTTCCTTAAATATCCTTGAACCGTCAATTCCTTTTGAAACCAAATATTCTTTCATTGCCTCAGCTTCTGTTATCATTTCGTCACTTCCCTTGCCGCCTGAAACGATACAGAGGACATCGGGATTATCATTCATATATTTAAGAGCAGTTTCTAGGCGCCTTCTCAGCATTCTTGACGGCCTTTTCCCTATAACTTTACAGCCCGGTACTATAAGTATATCAGGCTTATCTGGATATTTGCGCATTGCCGTGAACATCTTTACCGATATTATAAAAGCATAAGCCGCCGCAGCTGACATTAGCATAAATAGCACAGTCAGAACAATAATTCCGGCAACGCTCTGCCCAATACTGCTCAGCAGGCTCAGAAATTCTTCCCAGCTGCAAGATATAAGCAGCATTGACACAGATATTACGATCCCTGTTGCATTACCCGCATTTATAACAGGAAACGGCACCAGAAACAGCATAAGCAAAACCATTTCCAGCGCCGTAAAAATATTTCTGAAGCTCATACTATGAATTAGCCGCCGTAAGTGTAATTACACTGCCGTCCGAAGCTGTAAGCTTTAATGTGAATATATCAAATGTGTAGCTGTATTCTGTCTGATCGTCTGCTCCGCCTCTGGAAACATTAAAGCTATCGGCGGTCTGAGTATAGGAGACAGGAACACCGTTTTCTGCTCCGTAATCACTGACCGTTCCCGTTCCGTCACCGTTAAATACCCATTCATTTATATAAGTACCCTCAGAATCGACCTCATAATACTTTCCGCTTACAGGTATATAATCTATCCTTGTCCATGTATACGACGAGCCGTTCCTTTCAAAAGTCAAGACATTTCCGTCATAGGTATAAGAAGTCGGTTCTGAGTCATCAACTCCGCCCCGATTTATAAGAATAGTATCCGCAGTTTGATCAATTCCCAGCGGTACTCCCGTAACTTCGCCTATTCTTACAAGATAGCTTGAGCTTTCATTTATAATAACATAATTTTGTTCAACTCCGTCAACGCTTTCTGTAAAAATGCCGGAAACGGGAACAAATTCACCGCTCTCAGCCTCAGAGGAATCTGAGCCTGACGCTGAGCTTTCGGAAGGAACTGCTGTGCTTTCAGTCTGCTGCTCCTGATCACCAGAGTCAGACGTATTGTTTACTGTACCCTGACTTTCCTCCGATACGTCAGTCTTGCTAATATTTCCGTCCGAAGAACTGCTGTCGCTTATTTCTCCGCACGAAGCCATTAAGACAGCTGCACAAACTGCCGCTGCGGCAGCCAAATATTTATACTTCATATTAAATCTCCTTTGCATTCACGATCCTGATTTATAGTTTTCACTTTGATTATTTCTGTACTTTTATTATACAGCAAAACATATATATATGTCAATCACTATTACTGAATTGTAATAACTCTTACATACAAAAGCTGAACAAACACAATAAAAAGGGACAATCCGTCCGGAATGTCCCTTTACCCTCTTAATTAAGAGATCGTGAAGTAAGCCTTTTGATTTTACTCTTTAAAAAGCATGACCGGCTGGATCTGCAAACCCTCAAGAGCCGCCTCAGCCGTTTTGTTTATTTGGGTGAAATCAGCCACAACAGAATTAGGCTTAGACGTAAAATTGTCCTGGCTGTAAGGCACGAAATAATAATTTCTGTAATTCTGTAAAGCGCCTATATTCTTGGCGCAGCCGGCAAGAGCGTCGTTGGTAGAAACAGCTATAACTACCGGTCTTCCGTTTCTCAGATGAGATTTTACCGCCATAGTAATAGGAGTATCGGAAATTCCCAGAGCAAGCTTAGCAAGAGTATTTGCGGTACAGGGAGCTATGATCAGTATGTCAAAAAGTTTCTTCGGACCTATCGGCTCCGCTTCTTCTATGGATCTTATAATTTTATGACCGCATATATCTTCTATTTTCAGACAGTTTTCCTCTGCCGTTCCGAACCGTGTAGAAATGCCGGCCGCATTAAACGACATTATCGGAGTAACTTCGGCTCCAGCTCCAACAAGCGCAGACGCTGCTTTAAAAGCCTTTTCAAAAGTGCAGAAGGAGCCCGTCATGCCGAATCCTACTTTTATACCTTCAAGTGACATTTTTCACACCCCTTTCATTTATAATATTCTTCACCGCCTCAGAGATAATTTCTCCGCTGGTAATAGGGGCAACCTTTCCGGGCAAAGAAAGAGCCTGGAGCGTTCGTTTATTCAGCTGTGAAGCCGCTTCAAAATCAACGCCTCCCGGCTTAGACGCAAGGTCGATTATAAGTGTATCCTTTGAGACCGCTTCCAGCATCGTTCTGTCAAGGATCATGGCCGGTACTGTATTTATAATAAGGTTATATCTTCCTATATGTCCGAAAAGCTCATTGATATGGAAGGCTTTCAAACCTGAATTTTCCGCTTCTGCAAGTGCTTCAAGTCTTCTTGCAGTACAAGTTACCTCGGCGCCCGCCGCCTTGAAAAGCGATGCGGACGCCTTAGCTACTCTTCCGCAGCCGATGATAAGAACCTTGCTTCCGAAAACGGTTATTGCAAGTTCCTGCATTGCAAGCTGAAGTGCGCCCTCCGCAGTAGGTATGCAGTTTTTAATTACAAGCTCTTCACGCTTGAAATAATCTGCAACATCAAAGCCGAGTGCGGAAAAATATTCTATTAGATCAGTTCCAAGTCTTCCGCCTGTAACAATGGCATTCTTGCGAAGATAGGGTACTAAATCCTGACAATTTACCGTCATGCCGCTTTGACAGGGTATTTCAAGGCCGCTGCCGAACATCATCGGAAGCACCAGCACGCCCGCTTTTTCTTCCATTGTGTCCAGCCTGTCAAGTGAAACGACGGACGGAGACGGATCGGATATTCTGTAGCTGTAGACTTTGCCGTATTCCGAAAGCTTTCTGCTCATATATATCTGTCTGGCGTCTCCACCGACACATAAAAACACTGTCTTTTTCATATAATGAATCCTCCTGTCGCATATGCCATTCTTACACTCACATTATATGCTGTGCATACCGCGGTTGTTACGTAGTCAGGAGAGTTTTCAGCCTTTTATTTTGTTACGGAAATGTAATAACCTTTGGTTAATCTTAACTAATAAAACGTTTGAAATTTCAGCAAATTTGTACCAAATCGAAGTTTTTAGTAACAAAATCATTATTTATCTTTACAAGGCAAAAGGCGTATGATATACTATGAAATTGTGGAATAATTTATTGTAAAATTTATGTATAATTTTAAGTCTGTCAGTGAAGTCATGGCATTCAACTGATATTATCCGGAGGGTATTTATATGAAAAAGCTGATTGCAATCCTGCTTGCCGTATGCACAATTACTGCATTTGTTTCGTGCGCAAGCACTGATAACAGCAATACTGTAAAGCTTAACAATAACGATAATATTCAAGAGCAAAGTGATGAAAAGACATCGGCACTGGACGGAGAAGCCTTTGAGAAACTTCCGGACGAAGCGGTGGATTCCTTTAATTATGTAGCCGACACAGTAAAAGAACTGTTCGTAAATGACGGCGGCGAATGGATGTACGGTTATAAGGGTATCGGTAAAATTAATAATTCCGGCTGCTATATATTTGCGGTTTATACCTATAAGGACGATGTTCATATCAAGCTAGGTACTGTGGCTAAGGATATTTCAAGCAATGACCTCTTTGTTCTTAATGAAGCTACAGGTGAATACGTTAAAGCAGAACTTCCAGAGGACAATTCACACGAAGCTGCATGGGCGGAAACCGAAACGTTGGCTTTCTCGAAAAACAGCTGACAGATTTAATAAAACAGCAAAAACGGCTTGACTTTATAAAGACAAGCCGTCAGCCTGTCGGCTGGCTTTTTCGATAGACTGAAACAAGGGTACAGATAATCTGTGCCCTTTAATTTTCAGTTGAAGAAACTCATTGGATGAATAATATGCTCACCCTTTGGATCAAGATTAGATAAATCTCTGTCAGTCAGCATAATACCCTTTTGCAGCGAGAAATGTCCGAACCGATTTCTTACTGCATCCACTGCGGTTTCGAGTCTTTCCTGACTTTCAAGCTTCTGAACGTCCGGCAAAAGAGATAACTGAACAAAATCCACAGGCTCTAAATCACACGCTCTGACGCTTAGGCTTCGGATTGGTTTTCCATTGGTATGCTTTTTGAAAAGAGCGAAAGCAAGTTCAAAAATCGACTTTGCCGTCCTGTTAGGAATCTCAAGCTTGCCCTGACGTTCATACCATTCAAGTTCGTTGTCACGAATGCCAATCTGAACAGTACGGCAGATAAAGCCATATTCCCGAAGTCTTGCTGATATACTTTCGCAGAGTACCATCAGTGTTATTTTTATATCCTCATCGGAAATCAGATCCCTGGGAGCGGTAGTGCTGTTTCCGACTGTTTTAATCATGGATTTGGCGCCGATATTGGAAACAGGAGATGTGTCCAGTCCGTTTGCAAATTGCCACAGAACGATTCCCATTTTTCCAAACCAGAATTTAAGGCTTTCGGGGTTGGCGTTTGCCAGATCGCCTATTGTAAATATACCTCTGCGCTTTAGCTGCTTATGAGTAGCCCTGCCGACATATAGAAGCTCCTTTACCGGCAAAGGCCATACAATTTCTTTAAAACAGCTGCTTTCAATAACGGTTGTAGCGTCCGGTTTTTTCAGGTCTGAGCCGAGCTTTGCGAATATCTTGTTAAAAGATACTCCGACTGAAACAGAAACGCCTAATTCAAATTTAACTCGTTTGCGTATTTTGTTTGCAATTTCCTCTCCCGAACCGAAAAGCCTTGTGCTGCCCGTAACATCGAGCCAGCATTCGTCAAGACCGTAAGGCTCTACCTGATCAGTATACTCAGAATATATCTCACGGATAAGCTTTGAATGCTTCATATAAAGATCATAATGAGGAGGAACAAAAACTATGTCGGGACATTTCTGCTTTGCCATCCACATGGGATCGCCTGTCCGGATATCGCAGCTTTTGGCCTCATAATTTTTAGCAAGAACGATTCCGTGACGAGCTTCCGGATCGCCGAGAACGGCAAGAGGTTTTCCTCTGTATTCGGGATGATACAGACATTCGACGGAAGCATAGAAATTATTAAGATCAGAATGAAGGATAATTCTTTCGTTCAAAACATCATCTCCAATTGCAAACATGTGTTCTATAATAAGTATAGCACATTTGTTTGCGTTTGTATAGAGGAAATTTATTCAAGTGTTTTTTATATCATAACCCTAACTCAGTTTGAACCCTAAAATCCAAACTGAGTTGCTTTTTATGCTGAAAAGTCCGTAAATGCGGGCTTGTTGACATTCTGTATTATTTATTTCAGTTATAAACCGTCAGCATACAGATAGTATATCAGCATTCAATAACAACACAAACAATATCCTTCTTCAGCACAAATGGATCTTTCCAGCAGCGTAAATCATAGGATTCGGAGGAATTATCGCCCAGAAATCAGATTTACGCCTTTTTGTTCACACAACTTGCGTATTATCTGTCCTATGTCTCTGTATATCCTTTTTTGGTGCAAATACTATGTGATACCTGCAACTCCACTTGGAATGTGCTAAACTTGATATATCGTCTCTTGTCATGACGATGACCTCCTTTGGTTTTTGTTAGGTTGGCAGACCTTAACTTATTATACCATTGGAGGTTTCTTTTTTCTACTCATAGCTAAAGCTTTTTGGAACCACCTGCATAGCAGATGGTTTTCGTTACACAAAAAATTGCAGCTCTCAAAACTGATTTTGAGAACTGCAAGCAGTTGTATGTGGTTTATGCGGATATTGCCAAAACCTATAATGAGATTTCTAAGGGGGATTATATTTCGAGGCTTGCTGAGGAGGAACGGAGGAAAAATTTACATAAGGGTAAGTGCTTTTGATATGAATTAGTTTTGCGTTATATACAAAATATGTCATAAAATCAGTGCATAATGCACAAATAATTTTGCCTGATTTTGTAATTTTATCAATTGACAAATTTAATTTAATATGTTATGCTATAAACAGTTAAATAAACTTTACAAAGTATTTTATTGTATAATAATTATTACGCACAGTTAAAAGCTTTTATAATCTATACAAATCAGAAACTTAGCAATTCTAATGCGTATGTATATTTGTATTCAAATACTGGTATTTCCAGTATTAAACGTACAACGGGTTCTGTTTCTGCAACCAATGTGGTAGTAGGAAAAAGTGCATATGCAAGTGCATCTCTAAATAATTTCAGTAGTGGTTCGCATTATGCTTATGGAAAAGTAACTGGATAATTAACAATTGTAACAATGTCTGTCTGCCTGTTGAAAATTTTACAGCGGGCAGACTTTTGAAAATTTAGGTGATATTATGGAAAAAAAATCTTTGGCATATGCCTTTTTAATACTAGCTTTATTTTTAAGTAGTTGTGCTACTGTACCAGATGACGTAAAGAAAGAAATGAATAAGTATAGAGATAGTAGCGCTGAATATGTAAACAGTAATTTTGAATTTACTTATATTGAGAAATCAAAAATAAAAGATAATTCAAATATGGCGTTGCAAAAAAAATATACCCAATTTGAGATTGAAGATAACATAGTTATAGATGAAATAAGCAATATCAATATAATGGAATTCGTATATTTGGAACAGTATCAGGAAAATTTTAATGATGTAATGAAATGCTTTTTTTCTGATGAAGAACTTAAAAAACAGGAAATATCATCAAGTAATAATTCAGACGGTTCAACCACAGTCAGCTTTTGGAACGAAACTGATAAAATGTATGGATGCGTTGGCGATAATGGATTTATAGCAATGTTAAAGCCTGATGCTTTCAATATATCATTTGCTTATAGTGAGCCTAATGTAAAAATATATCATGTTGACAGAAATGACGATTTAAGCGATGTGTATCAATTAAACAATGGAAGCTGTTCTGTTGCTGATGCCGTAGAATATATAAACAATTGGTTTTCGATAGAGTATAAGAAACTATCACCTGATTTTGATTATAAGGTTAAAACTGTTATTGTACGTAAACACAACAAAAATTTTATGTTTGAAATACACACGGAACTGCTATATAAAGGAATACCATTAGACTCTCTTACGGCTGAAGCTGCCACTGACGAAAAAAGCAAGAACACATACATGACTTACACTAATGCAACAATTAATATTCAAATGGCAAATGTCAATCAAATAGATTCGTTTACAAATGGTACTGGAATACTTAAACCAATAGAAAAAAGCAATATTGATAAATGTATTTCATTAGAAAGTGCATTGAAATACTGCGAACACACCTTTACGGATTTTAAGAATATCACTATTTCTGACATAGGAATTAAATACACCTTAACTCCCGTATATGATTATATTGGGATGGAATCCAAAGATGAGAATGAAAATAATATAAAAATGCAAAACCCCTATAGTGCAGGAATAACTGTTACTTCACACCCTGTATGGGAATTTATAATTGATGTTGACCCATCAGAATTTTTGAAAGATGGAGAAATAAATACATATGGAGATGTTAGAAAATATATATATATTGATATGGTTACAGGTGAACTGCACTACAATATGGATATTGTATTACAAGGAACAGGTAGTTAACTATGAAAGCATTTTTTTATTGTCTGAAAGTTGATTTACAAAAATCAATTTTTAGCTATGGTTTTATACTATGTATTATTGTTACATTTTTGCTTTGCTTCACTTCGGTTATTTATACTAATACAGAAGGACAAGAATTTTCTGCATTTGAGGTTCTTGCAGACAGAGATAATTTTAAATTTGTGGAATTCAACAGCGGAGAAATTATATATAATTCCATAAGTGCATATTTGACAATGTTTCTGCCGATTTTATCTGCATTGCCTTTTGTAAGCTTTTTTTGTGCGGAAAGAGTTAGCGGTTATTTAAGATTTAATATTATAAGATGTGGAAAAATTTCCTATTACACTTCAAAGTTTTTCACTGCAATTATAAGCGGAGGTTTAGCAATTATGCTAAGCTATTCTGCATATGCAGTTGTCATTTGTATAATTTTCCCTAATAATATTTCATTTGCGAATATGGTGAAGTTTTTAGCTGGATTGAGTTTGTATGGTATGATTTCGGTTATTCCAGCATTTTTACTATCATCGTTTATAAAAAATAAGTATCTTATATGTTGTTTCCCTTTTATTTTCATGCACTTTTATTTTACGACTTTAACACGGATTCAATCTGTTCTGATAGATAAAAACAATTGGGAGGCGATTGTTAAAATGGATTTTTTATATCCTGACAGAATAGTAAGATTATTTTTCGGTGAAAGCTTTAGTTGCCTGATTTATAATTTAGTTTTAGCTTTTGTCGCATATTTTGGTTTTATAATAATAATGAACAAGAGGTTTGACTATGGTACATAATTCTTCTGTTTTAAGAATTTGGAGAATTTCCAGAATCGAATATTATAAATGGATAATCAATCCACGAATGATTATTGTAGTGGCAATGATAATTTTTATCTGGAATTTTGCAGTCTTTCCGCTTATAAATATAAGCCGTGAAATGAATAGCCCACTTAATACCTTGGAGCCATTTATTGCTATACTTAATTCACGGGTTTTATGTCTTTTAACCCCCTCAGTTTATTTATTTCTGATTGCAGATTATCCTCATCTTGACCATAACAGCTTATTTGTTCTTCATCGTATTAGAAAAATAGAATGGGTTTTGAGTCAATTTATCTTTTTTATTCTATCATCTTTTACGTTCTTGGGAAGTATTTTTTTATTTTCAATTATTCCGAACGCTGTCAACTCATTCTTTGCCAACGGTTGGAGTTTAGTTATAACACGTTATGGATTGTGTTTTCCCGATAAAGCCTCAAGCTTTGCGGCAACCTTAATTACAAAAGAACTTTACAATCAGATTGCGCCATTTCAAGAAACTTTAGTTTCTTTTTCTTTTACAATGATGTATATGATTATGATTGGAATGATACTTCTTATGTTTCACGTTATAAACACAAGAAAATTGGGAGTTGTAGTGGCAAGCGGATTAATTGCAGTCGGAAGTGCTTTGGGGATCATTAAATCATCTGGAATGTGGATATTCCCAATGGCACATACAATGATAAGCCTTCATTATACAGAGTATCTTAAGGAACCAGTTATGAGCCTACAAAGTTCTTTTGTATATTTTGTGTCAATTATTTTATTAATTTTATTTGTATGCGTCATTAGAATTAGAAGTACAAATTTTTTGAATATTGATGATAATGAATGATAAGGTGTTATGTATGAACATTATTAAGGTAAACAATGTAAATTTGACAATAAATAAAACTCGAATTTTACAAAATGTAACCATAAGCCTTGAAAAAGGAAAAATTCACGGATTAATTGGAAGAAATGGTTCAGGAAAAACAATGCTTATGAAATGCATATGCGGATTTATCAAGCCAACGGGCGGTGAAATAATGGTTGATGGAAAACAGGTCGGCAAAGACTGTGATTTTCCCGATAATATGGGGATTATCATAGAAACGCCTGGATTTATTCCGTATTATTCGGGGTATAAAAACCTAAAACTCCTTGCAGGCTTGCGTGGAATAATCGGAAAAACGGAGATAGTTGGAGCAATGGAACAGGTCGATCTTGACCCGAATTTAAAACGCCATGTTCGAAAGTATAGTCTTGGTATGCGTCAACGTTTAGGGCTAGCACAAGCAATTATGGAAAACCCAAAAATTTTAATTCTTGACGAACCGTTTAATGGTCTTGATAAGGATGGCGTCGCAGATATGAGAAAGTATCTTCTTGAATTAAAAGAACGTGGAAAAACAATACTTATTGCTTCTCACTCATCAGAAGATATCGAAATTCTCTGTGATACAGTTTGCGAAATGGATAAAGGTGTGCTTACAAAAATAAAATAAACAATTATTATTCATAGTATTGCTGCTTTAATACTCTTGCGAGCCTTTGCAAGCTTCTCAGACTTGCCTTAAGTTCCTTGTATTGTCGGCTGAACTTTGAATGGTTCTATATGTGTAAATTAGGTTTGACTTTTCTTTAAAAATGTTTTTTTCTTTATGTCTGTAAGTGACTCCAAACGGCCGCTTACAGGCTTTAATTTTGTTTGAAGCAATAATGTTTGCAAAACAAAACCCAGCCTGTTACCAGACTGGGTTTTACTTTTGTCACACATATTAAGAGGAGGTATGGCGCAAAAGCTTATGCGGAGTTCCGAAAGATTTCCCCTCGCTACTTGCTTGTAAGACACAA
>NZ_BAAHNZ010000020.1:0-15110 GCF_054655215.1 Hominimerdicola intestinalis | reverse complement strand
GCGGCGGGAGATGTATGCTCTAAGTGACTTCTTAATCATGGTTTTTGTCATGGTTAGTGAAGCAGTCACTTAGAGCATTTTCATTTCAGGAGGTACAGCCATGAGAAACGAGAAAATCACCCCTCTGTACGAGCGTTTGAGCCGCGATGATGAGTTACAGGGCGAGAGCAATTCCATATCGAACCAGAAAAAGATGTTAGAGGACTATGCCCGCCGGAACGGGCTGCCAAACCCCACCCACTTCACCGATGACGGCGTATCAGGAACCCGCTTTGACCGTCCCGGCTTTCTGGCGATGATGGAGGAAGTAGAGGCCGGACGGGTGGAGGCCATCGTCATAAAGGACATGAGCCGCCTGGGGCGCGACTATCTGAAAGTCGGCCAAGTCATGGAGATTTTGCGGCAGCGCAGTGTCCGGCTGATTGCTATCAATGACGGTGTGGACAGTCTGAAAGGCGATGATGATTTTACCCCGTTCCGCAACATTATGAACGAGTTTTACGCCCGCGACACCAGCCGGAAAATCCGCTCTGTGTTCAAGTCCAAAGGCATGAGCGGCAAGCACCTGACCGGCACTGTCATTTACGGCTATTTGTGGGACGAAAAGCGGGAACACTGGCTTGTGGACGAAGAAGCCGCCGCTGTGGTACGCCATATTTTCGCGCTTGCGATGGAGGGCTACGGCCCCTATCAGATCGCAACCAAGTTGTCAGAAGAAAAAATCGAAATGCCTGCCGTTCACCTTGCCCGCTATGGCGAGGGAGTGAACAAAAATAAGACCTTTGCGGATATTTATCGTTGGAGTGCCTCTACCGTTGTTGAAATCCTGAAAAAGCGGGAGTATTTAGGCCATACGGTCAATTTCAAGACCCGCAAGCACTTCAAGGACAAGAAAAGCCACTATGTAGATGAAAGTGAGTGGACGATTTTTGAGAACACCCATGAGGCCATTATCGACCAGGAAACCTTTGACAATGTGCAGCGTATCCGGGGAAACGCCAGACGCTACCCGGACGGCTTTGGGGAGGCCCATCCTCTGACCGGCCTGATGTACTGCGCCGATTGCGGCGGCAAGATGTATGTTCACCGCACATACAATGGCAAGCGCGTCCCGCAGTACACTTGCGGCCAGTATGGGAAATACCCTATCGGCTCCCTTTGCCCTACACAGCACCGTATCAAGGCCGAAGCCGTTCTAACCCTGATTGCCGATATGCTCCGGGCCATCGCAGAGTATTCCAAGAATGACCGGGCCGAGTTTATCCGCACCGTCCAGGAAACGCAGGCCGCCCAGCAGACCGCCGACATATCCAAGAAGCGGAAACGGCTGGCCGCCGCCCAAAAGCGGGCCGGGGAACTGGAACGGCTGATTTGCAAAATCTATGAGGACAACGCCCTGGGTAAGCTGCCGGACGCCCGGTATGAGGCCCTGGACGCACAGTATGCCAAAGAGCAGGACGCTCTCAATGCGGAAATCACGGAACTGGAAAAGGCCGTTACCGGCTATGAGCAGAGCCGGAAATCTGCGGAGAAGTTTATTGCCCTGATTGACAAGTATGAGAATTTTGACACGCTGACAAATACCATGCTCAACGAGTTTGTAGAGAAAATCCTTGTCCATGAACGCGCCCGCAAAGGCAGCCAGGACACCACGCAGGAGGTTGAAATCTACTTCAACTTTGTGGGCCGGTATATCCCGCCCGCCTTGCAGCCGGTTCCCCTGACCCCGGAGGAACAGGAAGAACTGCGGAAGAAGGAGGAACGCAAGGACAGGCTTCACCAGAACTACTTGCGCCGCAAGGCAAACGGCAAGCAGAAGGAATGGGAAGAACGCTACAACGCCAAGCGTAAGGCCCAGGTGGAGGCGGCGAAGGCCGCGATCCGGGCCGAGGACATGGAAAAAGGCATTTTTATCCCTGTCAGCCAGTTACCCAGGCAGGAGCCGCGCAAGGCCGCCTTATCGGCCAGCGCCGCAGTTTAACCATCACAGTGCAAAGGAGAATGAACATGAGCGAATTGACTTACACCCGCTGCGGGGATTACTACATCCCCAACCTGAAACTTTCCGAGCAGCCGGAACCCCCCATTGGCAAGTATGGCCGTATGCGGCAACGCTACCTGAAGGAACACCGGCCCGGCCTTTACAGCAGCTTGATTTTGAGCGAAAAGCTGTACCCGCACCTGTTGGAGATTGACCGGGCGGCGCGGGAGCGGATGGACGCCATGCTGCCCCGGATGATGGAGGCGGCAGGCGTTACCGAGGAACTGAAAGCCCGTGACCCTATGCGCTGGGTGGGGCTGATGAACACGCTGAAAGCGCAGATTGACGAGTTGATTTTGTGCGAATTGGTTTATAGTTAAATTACCAAAAGGCAGAGAGTGATTACGCTCTCTGCCTTTTGGTGGGGATGAGAACATTTCTTCCACTTGACTATGCGGTTGCTTTTGGTATATCATTAAATTAGTCGCAACTAACTGCTGTGGAGGGAGCAACGAATGATGACATATGGAAGCCAATATCTTGGCAAACTATATAATGACCTCATAGCAAATTCACCGCAAACAATCTCGATGGATATTCCCTCTGATATGGGTAAAGGAAGAATTGCCCAAACAAAGATTAGACATGGAGTTATTCTTTCCGACTGGCAAATGTGCTATCAAGCAGATATGAATGTGCAAGGCACTGTCAGTAAGGAATATATGCAAATCATTTTTTGCTTGAATGACGGGATTTCCTGGGGGATTATGGACGAACAGCGTTCTGTCACTATTCAGAAGAATGAGTCCTGCATTTATGCTGGGCATGGGGGAACAGAATATATATGTTATAAGAAAGACAGCAATTTCTCATTCAAGAGCATAAAAATCCCCATTCCTTATTTCTCTCATCTCCTCGCAGATTACTTTGACGGGCAGGAGGTAACTGCTTATGAAAAGAAACTTCTCAACGGAATTTCTAAAGTTCCAGTAACACCCGTCATGGAACAGCTTTTAGCGGAGACGAGCCGTTTTACGCAATATCGTGGTGGATTGGGTTATTTGTATTTGGATGGCAAATTACTGGAATTATTGTCTATTTATCTGGGAGAAGTACTTGAATTAGATATTTTGATGGGCAAAAACATTTCTATGTCTAAGACCGAAAGGACTGCCATTATGGAGGCAAAACGGATTATAGACAGTCAGCTTGCATTTGCCCCCTCATGTGAAGAATTATCCCGTCTGGTACATTTGAGCGTAACAAAATTGACACGCGGTTTTTCATCATTTTACGGTATGCCAATCCATCAATATATTATTGAGCAGCGTTTAACACAGGCGGCACAGTTACTTTTGGAAGGAGACTGGAATGTAAGCGAAATTGCTGCGATTGTTGGATATGGAAAACCAAGCAATTTTGCAGCAGCCTTTAAGAAAAGATATGGAGTAGCACCAAAGAATTACCGTGAAAGTTACCTTGACGATACAAAAAAATAAGCGTTCAACCGTTTTTGGGTCAAAATGGGCAGGTTTTGGGTTGGATTAGTCTGCGATAACTGATATTCTATGTGGTGTGGTTAGGTTCTGCTAACTACACCACATTTTAATTTTCCAACAAAGTGAGGAGGCATGAGCATGAAACAAAAGTTGAATGCGAAAGACTTTATTCTCATCGGTGTCCTGACTGCCCTCATGTGGATCATCTGCATGATTATCAGCACCATTATGAGCGTGGCTGGCCCGGTGACAAATGTGTTTTACCCGTCCGTTGTTGCTATCCCTAATGGTATCGTGATGATGCTCCTGCTGGCCAAAGTGCCAAAGAAGGGTGTATTCACCATCTGTGCCGCCATTCAAGCCATTCTGTTCCTGCTGGTGGGCGCTTTCTGGTTCATCCCCATCGGTCTGGTGATTGGCGGTGTCGTCTGCGACTTCCTGGTTATGGGCCGCAAAGAAATCACGATGAAATCCATGATGGTAGCGTATGCGCTGTTCAGTGCTATCTTTGCTTTCAGCGCCATCTGCCCCATCAAGTTCCTTCAAAGCGCCTTTGTGGGCGCGATGGAGAAGAACAACATCGCACCGGAGTACATCGAAGGGATGCTGAATATTACTTCTGTTCCAATGCTGGTAGTCATTGTAGCCGCCGGACTGATTGGTGGTCTGCTTGGCGGTTTTATCGGCCAGAAAGCGTTGAAGAAACACTTTATCAAGGCTGGACTCGTTTCAGTAAAATAACAGGAACAGCCCCCTGAAAATTCATCAGACAAACGCAGGCAAGCGGGCTGCCTGATTTTAGAGCGCGGGGCTGAATGTGGTCCCGCGCTTTGATTTTATAGGGAGGCATTGGAATGGAAGAAGCACAAATCAAACAGATTATTGAGCGGCAGCCCCTCCATGGGTCTGCGCTCTTGGACCCGCGCTGCAAGATCCTTCTCCTGGTTTGCATCGGCTTTGTCAGCTATTTCTTGGCCGGAGAAGTTGTCAGTCTTGTACTTATGCTGGTTTACGGATTGTTCATCGCCCTGGGTAATGGCGGAAAATGGGCTGTAAAGATGATAGTGACCTATATCATTGTCGCCTATCTCAATGCTCTGCTCCGTTATGTGCAGGTGCCGGTTTTAAGTGTGATTATGAGCGTGTTCGGCGTGACGGTTCTGAAACTGATCCCCATAGTAATGATGGGACTCTGGATATTGCGGACCACCTACATGGACGACCTGATGGTGGCTCTTCAAAGGATGCGGCTGCCGCAGGCAGTCACGATCCCTCTTGTGGTCATGTTCCGCTATATACCTACTTTACGGATTGAATACCGGCAAATCCGCAGCACGATGGATATTCGAGGTATCAGCGATACCCTCTGGAAACGGGTATCGCATCCGCTGGCGACGATAGAGTATATTTTGATACCGCTGCTGATGCGGTGCCTGAAGGTCACGGATGAGCTGGCGGCATCAGGCACAACGCGGGGGTTAGAATTGGAATGCAAACGATATGCGCTGAGGCCGATCCGTTTTGCATGGCCGGAAATCATAGTATCTCTGCTGGGTGTTCTCTTTTTGGCTGGCCTGCTCCTTATTGACCAGACCAAAATCGGGGAAATCATTTTGTGGAGGGTGTGACGATGATCTCATTTCAGAATTTTAGCTTTCGATATGAAGAAAGTCAGGATTTTACTCTCCGTGGTATTGATATGACCGTACAGACTGGAGAATTTATCCTCCTGACTGGAAGAAGTGGCTGCGGCAAAACAACGCTGATCCGTTCCCTCAATGGCCTTATTCCACACTTTTATCCTGGAGAAATCAAAGGCGATCTGTTGATGGATGGCAAATCATTATTGGAGATGAAGCCTTCCGAGTTGGCCGGGCAAATCGGGACGGTGTTTCAAGACCCACGCTCTCAGTTCTTTATGACAGATACGACACGGGAACTGGCTTTCGGCTGCGAAAATCTTGGCCTTGCCCGTGAGAAAACGATTGAGCGAATTGCAAAAGCGGCAAAAGAACTGGAATTGGTGGACTATTTGAACAGAAGCATTTTTGCTTTGTCCAGCGGCGAAAAGCAACAGATCGCAATCGGCTCTGTATATGCACTCGCTCCAAAAGTTTATATTTTTGATGAGCCATCGGCCAATTTAGATTATGCCGCCACAAAACGGCTTGCCGAAATTATGGGGAAACTTAAACACGCTGGATATACCATTTTTGTGGTAGAACATCGCTTTTACTATCTTCGTGATTTGATTGACAGGGTTTTTCTTATACAGGAAGGGAAAATTGAGCGCGAGTTTACGAGAGAAGAATTTTGCTCACTGCCGGAAGAAACACGCATTTCCTACGGTTTGCGGACAGCATACCCGGAGCGTGATGCGGAGCATTATCAGGAAAAACCGCGCCCGCATAGCGGAACACATCTGATGGAGGTCCACAATTTAGGCTTTTCCTATAAGAAAGGCCCGGATGTGTTTCAAAATGTCAGTTTTGAAGCCCATGCGGGAGATGTGATTGGCATCCTTGGACACAATGGGGCCGGAAAGACAACGCTCTTATCCATCCTGACTGGTCTATTAAAGCAGCGGCGTGGGGAAGTTAGCTTAGACGGGAAAAAACTCACTCCACGGCAGAGGCGGTCGCTTTCCTATCTTGTTATGCAGGATACAGATTATCAGCTCTTTGCCAGCAGTGTGGAAGAAGAACTGTCCTTGGGAATAAAGGAGGATTGCAAAGAAAAAGTAGATGCCACTTTGGAGGCATTGGAGCTTTCAGAGTACCGGGAGCGTCACCCAGCCTCACTATCAGGCGGTCAAAAACAGCGCGTCACCATCGGCGCAGCAATCGTAAAGGATAGCCCAGTGATCTACTTTGACGAGCCTACCAGCGGTTTGGATTATGACTCGATGGTTCGCGTTAGCAATTTGATAGAACAGCTTTCTAATTCCGGAGTCATTGTTTTTGTGGTATCCCACGATTTTGAATTTATCGTCCGCACTTGTACGGAAGTGGTTCAGTTAGACGATCACGGAGCAATTCAAAATCACAGGCTTTCCCCGGAAATCTTGAAAACTCTTTCTGAAAAGTATTTTACCTGATGGGAGGTTAGACTTATGTTCCAAAAAGTATTTGAATACGCAGGGCCTCATAAAAAGGGGCTTTATGCGGCAACAGCGGTTGTGCTGGTCAGCGTCCTTATGGGGGTGCTTCCCTTCGTACTGGCCTACCAGGTGATCGCGCCGTTGGTTATGGGGGAAGCGATAGACGCCTCCTTCGTCATTCTTCGAGTGGTTTTAGTATTGGTATGCCTGGTTTTGCAGGCAATTTTCTACGGCTGGGGATTGAACATCTCACACAAGGCTGCCTATGACACGCTGCTGCGTCTGCGGACTGCTTTGCAAAAACGATTTGAGAAGTTGCCCCTTGGAGTGATCCAGGATAAAGGTACGGGAACAGTTAAAAAGCTGTTCGTCGATGATGTGGACAGCCTGGAAGTTCTGTTGGCTCACTCTATGCCGGAGGGTATCGCAAATCTAATGATCCCGATTGCGGTTTATGTGGCGATGTTTTTCGTGGACTGGAAACTGGCATTGCTGTCCCTGGCTTCTATTCCCATCAGCTTGATTGCCATGAAAACGATGTACTCCGTTGGCATGAAGAAAATGGGACCTTACTATATGGCCGGACAGAAGATGAATAATACCATCATTGAGTACATCAATGGCATGGAGGTTGTCAAGGTATTCAATAAGGATGCGGACTCCTATGAACGGTTCCGCAAAGATGTTTCAGATTATCGGGACTATACCTTGGAATGGTATAAGGCAGCATGGCCCTGGATGGCGATTTATAGTAGTTTATTACCCTGCACCATCATCCTCACCCTGCCCTTGGGCGCATGGTTTGTTCTTTCTGGCTGGTCGGCTCTGCCGGATCTGATTTTGGTGCTATGCCTTTCCTTGAGCATCGGTATGCCGCTGCTAAAATCTCTTGGGTTCCTGCCTACGATGCCGCAGCTTAACTATAAGATTTCTGCGCTTGAACAGGTTTTGGATGCACCGGAGCTTCAACAGACAGACGATGGGTTCCACGGAAAAGATGACACCATTACTTATGACCATGTTTCGTTTGCGTATCAGACCATGCAGCCAGGCCCGGACGGGAAACCTACGGTTGTGGAGGATGAAGTCCTCCATGATATTTCTTTTACCGCAAAGGCAGGGCAGAAAACCGCACTTGTAGGCGAGTCCGGTTCCGGAAAGAGTACCTTAGCCAAATTGCTAATCCATTATTATGACCCGCAAAAGGGCAGTATCTCCATTGGCGGCCAGAAACTTTGTGATATGAGTCTGGAGGCGCTGAACAGCCACATCTCCTATGTGGCGCAGGATCAATACCTGTTCAACACCTCGCTACTGGAAAACATCCGGCTTGGCCGACTGAACGCAACGGACGAAGAAGTAATGGAAGCAGCGAAGAAAGCCCAATGTATGGAGTTCCTGGAAAAACTGCCCCAGGGTATTCATTCTATGGCCGGTGACGCAGGAAAGATGCTCTCTGGCGGTCAGCGCCAGCGTATCTCCTTGGCGCGGGCAATCTTAAAGGATGCTCCTATTGTAGTGCTTGATGAGGCAACTGCCTACGCCGATCCAGAGAACGAAGAAAAGATGGAGGCCGCTATTGCAGAGCTTGTAAAAGGTAAAACCCTGGTTGTCATTGCTCACAAGCTACCTGCGATTATGAACGCCGACCAAATTTGCGTTATGGATCGCGGAAAACTGGTGGCAACAGGCAAGCATCAGGAGCTGATCCGATCCTGCCCTGAATATCAAAAGTTGTGGAAAGCGGCGCAGGACAGCGCCGAGTGGAAAGTACACACTGCAAAGGAGGGAAAATAAATGTTTGCTTTGTTTTCAAGAATTTTGAAACTCTCCGGTCGATATAAGGGCCGTATCCAAGGAGCATTTGTCTGCGCGTTTTTGGAGTCCATCCTCTCCAAAATGCCAATTTTCCTGGCCTTTGTAATTTTGAGCGGCTTTGCAGCCGGAACGCTGACCGGTCAGACTTGCCTCTATGTGGGCCTTGGTCTTGCTGCGGCTGTGCTTGTGCAGATGCTCGTACACTATCTTAGCGACAGCTTGCAAAGTGCGGCGGGATATTTGATGTTCGCTGATAAGCGTATGGAACTGGGCGGCCATCTGCGAAAACTTCCAATGGGATACTTCACTTCTGGCAACATCGGAAAGATCAGCTCGGTTCTTAGCACCGACATGGTGTTTATCGAGGAAGTTGCCATGAGTACCCTGGGCAATATGATGAGCTATCTGCTCTCCTCTCTGGTTCTGCTGGCTTTCATGTTTTATCTGAACTGGCAGCTTGGCTTGATTGCCGCCATCGTGACAATTCTGGTATGGCTGGTATCCAAGGGGATGAACAAAGTATCTCTTCGGGAGGCGGCGGGCCGTCAGGAACAGAGTGAACGGCTGACGGATGCCGTGTTGTCCTTTGTGGAAGGTATTGGCGTTATTAAGAGCTATAACCTGCTGGGTGAGAAGTCGGAAGAATTAACCGGGAATTTCAGACGGTCCAGAAATACATCCCTTGCCTTTGAGAGAAAAATGACCCCCTGGACCATGGGGCTGAATATCCTTTATGGTATTGGTATTGCGGCAATTTTCGGGCTGGCAATCTTTCTGGAACAGAATGGCGGCCTTTCCCTGGCTTATGTTCTTGGCGTTCTTCTGTTCGTATTTGATTTGTTTGGACCGCTGAAAGCACTCTATGGCGAGGCATCTCGCCTGACTGTAATGAACGCGGCATTGGATCGCATTGAAGCGGTATTGGATGAGCCAGAACTCCCCGATACTGGTAAGCAGCACTTGCCTTCCCAGGCACAGCCGGGGCAGCCGGAAGTACAGTTTAGCGATGTTGCTTTTGCCTATCAGGACAAAGAAGTGCTACACCATATCAATTTCGCTATGAAGAAAAACTCTATGACGGCTCTGGTCGGTCCTTCCGGTGGCGGTAAATCCACTATCGCAAATCTGCTGGCCCGGTTGTGGGATGTAAAATCCGGCAGTGTGACAATTAGAGGTGTGGATATTCGGAATGTACCCCTGTCGGAGCTGATGGATCAGATCAGTATGGTGTTCCAGCGGGTGTATTTGTTCCAGGATACGATCTATAACAACATCAGCATGGGAAAACCGGATGCCACGGAGGAAGAAGTCTATGAAGCGGCAAAAAAAGCCCGCTGCTATGATTTCATCATGGCTTTGCCTGACGGGTTCCAGACCGTGGTTGGAGAAGGCGGCGCTACGCTTTCCGGCGGTGAGAAACAGCGTATTTCGATTGCGCGCTGTATTCTGAAGGATGCGCCTATCGTTATTTTGGACGAAGCTACCGCAAGTGTTGATACCGACAATGAAAGCTATATTCAAGAGGCTATTTCAGAACTGGTAAAGGGTAAGACCTTGCTTGTGATTGCTCACCGTTTGAATACCATCCAGAATGCCGATCAAATCCTGGTAATTGACAACGGCCAAATCGCACAGCATGGCACCCACGAGGAACTTCTGGAGCAGCCGGGTATCTATCAGGATTTCGTCAATATCCGAAAGAGTGCTGCTGGATGGAGCCTGGTCTAACAGCGAAGGGAGGTCTTTATGAAACTTCATGCGTCCGGGGAGGACTATCTGGAAACCATCCTTGTTCTCCAAAAGAAACATGGCATGGTGCGCTCCGTGGATGTGGCCCGGCACATGGAGGTGTCAAAGCCCAGCGTGTGCCATGCAGTAGCCACCTTGCGGGACGGCGGCTTTCTCACAATGGACGAAGATCACTTTCTCCATCTGACCGATGTGGGCCGCGAGGTAGCCGAAAAAATCTACGAGCGCCATTGCTTCTTTACCGAGCAGCTTATCGCCGCAGGCGTTGACCCGGAAACTGCGGAGGCCGATGCCTGCCGGATTGAACACATTATCAGCGATGAGAGCTTTTCACGGCTGAAAGAGGCAGCCGCACAAGAGCAAGAATAAACCGAATAAGCCAAGCTATCCTGCCCCGCCAAACGGGGAAAGAAAAAAACCGTTGCGGGGCAGGTGGCTTTGTGCGCCTATAATGGATTTTCAGGGTACTGCGGCGGTTTTGAGTAACATCAAGGCCGCCGTTCCTTATGCCCTCGACAAAGGAGTGACGCCTATACGCTGACACGGCGGCTTTAGGAGGGAGCCGCCATGAAGCACACTGACCGCCGACAAATTCAGACGATATTTGCACTATCGTCAAAAAAATCCCGGCCACCAAACCGGCCCCGTCTGGCAGCCAGTGCGAAACTTGTCACAATGTAACTGAATACCGTATTTTTTGCGCTCGAATCGCTTCATGCAGTCCGGGCGCTTTTTCATACCTGTGGGGCCGGAACATCGGGCCAACATGGCCCGAACCTTGCCCCCGGTGCCGTTCCCCGCCGCCCCGTTCAGATTTTCCCGCAAAAATCTGAACGGAGGAAAGGCCGATGGAAGTCACCATCAATTACAACGGACAAGCTGTGGCCGTGGAGGTCACGCTGGAAGTCTATGAATTTCTTGACCGGGCCGACCACAAAGCCGAGAACCTGTCCCATGAGCAGCGGCGGCATTGGGATGGCCGGGAGTTTGACGAATACATAGTTGCCGCCGAGGGCGTAGGTATCTACGGCGAAACGCCGGAGGAATACCTTTGCCGCATGGAAACACTGGGCGAGCTGATGGCCGTCCTGGACACCTGCACCGTGGCCCAGCGCCGCCGGTTCCTGCTCTATGCCCTGGACGGGCTGACCCTTGCGGAGATCGGAACGGTGTGCGGCTGTTCCAAAGTATCCGTCTATGAGAGCATTGACGCGGTTCGGAAAAAATTTTTGAAATTCTTTGCGAACTACCCTAACGAATGACCCCTTTTCGGGCTACCAAGTGAAAGGGATTGTTTCCCTTATCCCAGCGGGAGGCGGACAGCGGACAAGCTGCCCGCCTCTCCCATTTTCAGGAGGTAAGCCTATGAAAACAATCAATCTGCGGTGGATTTATCCCCACTACCGGCATGACGAGTTTGTGGAGGTCAGCGATGAAGTTTGGGAGGTCATGCGGCAGGCCCAGCGCGAGATGAACAACTATGAGCGCCGGAAGGTCTACCATCGCGCCTACTACTCTCTGGACGCATATAGCTGGACGGAAAACTACGCGCTGGAACACGGCAGATCGCCGGAGGAAATTCTTTTGGAGCGTGAGGAACGGGCCGCCCATCTGCGGCTGCTGGCCGCCTTGCCGGAGGCACTGGCCCATGCCACCCCCACACAGGCCCGCCGCGTCCGGGCCTACTACATCGCCGGTATCAGCCAGCCGGAAATCTCCCGGAGGGAGGGCGTAGACAGCAGCAAGGTCAGTGTTGCCATCCGGCGGGGCCTGCGGAATATGCGCCGCTGCTATGACTGCCTTTTCCCGGCAGAATGAGGGCGGGCCTATGCAGACCATCAACCTCAAACAGTATTACCCGTTCTGCACCGAGGACACCTTTGTGGAGGTGTCGGATGAAATTGTCGAGGCGTTCCTGCTGGACAAGCGGGCCGAGGCCGCCAGGGAGCGCAAGATGTACCGCTACAAGGCGTTTTACTCCCTTGACTGCAATGATGGGATTGAGAACGCCGCCATTGGCTGGGCGCAGCCTTCGCCGGAGGATTGCCTGATGGAAAAGGAGGCGCAGGCCGAATATGCTGAACTGCTCCGTCGGCTCTATGAGGCGATTTCCTCTCTGCCCCCAACGCAGGCCCGCCGCGTCCATGCCCGGTATATGCTGGGGATGAAAGTGAAGGATATTGCCGCGATGGAGGGCATTACCCCATCCCAGGCGGGGAAGTCCATCCATGCGGCGCTCCGTCGGCTGCGCCGGTACTTCATACGCCGAAAATGGACAAACGGCCTATGAAAACCATCAACCTGAAAAAATACTACTACCCGATTTGCAAGAAGGACACTTTTGTGGAAGTGCCGGACGAGGTTGCAGACGCCATTGCGGAGGAAAGCCGCGCAGAGAACGCAAATGACGCCAAGCAGCACTATCACTGTTATTCTCTGGACGCATCCCCCGGCATAGAAAACCATTTCCCGGAACAGGTCATTTCCCCGGAAGATATTCTGATGGAGAAAGAAACGGAACGGGAACAGGAGGCCGCCCATGCCCTGATGATGGAACGGCTCCGGGAGGCCCTTGCCACACTGACGCCCCGGCAGGCAAGCTGCCTTCATGCCCGCTTTTGGGAGGGCAAGCAGTTTAAGGAGATTGCCGAGGCCGAGGGCTTCACGACATCAGCGGCCATTGTCACGGTTCGCAACGCCATTATCAAGTTACAGAAATATTATATCAAGCGCGGCTGGATGAAGCCGCCAAAGGAGAAAGCGATATGCACAAAGACAGCACCACCCAAGCGAAACAGAAAAAAGACGAGCGCGAAGAAGTCCTGAAGGAAATCCGGCAGCTTGAGAACCGCCAGAAGATTTTGGAGAACAAGCAGCGCAACGAGGAACGCAAGGCCCGCACCCGCCGCCTGATTGAGCGCGGGGCCATTTTGGAGGGCATTTTCCCTCTGGCCCCTGACCTTCCCGGCATAGAGGTCAAAGCGTTCCTGATTGCCCTGTCCCATCTTCCGGGGGCGGCGGAACTGTCCGCAAAACTGCCGAAATCCGGGGACAAGCCGTAAGTCCCTTGTTTACAAGGGCGCACTTATACACCGTTGCCGGTGTCGTGCGCCCTGCCGGGGGCTGTTGCGCTCTCCGAGCGCGATGGGGAGCTACACTCCCCAAACCCCTTGTGCGCCCCGCGCAGCCAAACACCCGCTTCGCGTCTGTTCGGCTCCACGGAGCCTGAAATATCCCCGCCGAAAGGAGGTGCCACCCATAGATTTTTGTCATATCCCCGTCAGTATCATCAAGCGCAGCGAGGGCCGTTCCGCTGTTGCCGCAGCCGCCTACCGAAGCGGGACCAAGCTGACGAATGAATGGGACGGCCAGACCCATGATTACACCCGGAAAGGCGGCGTTGTCCATGCGGAAATCATGCTGCCCGCCCACGCCCCGCGGTCATTTGCAGACCGCTCCACCCTCTGGAACAGTGTGGAGCAGATCGAGAAAGCCAGGGACAGCCAGCTTGCCCGCGAGATCGAGGCGGCTTTGCCCCGCGAACTGTCCAGAGAACAGCAGCTTGCCCTTGTCCGGGCCTATGTGAAGGACAACTTTGTGGACAAGGGGATGTGCGCTGATTTTGCCATCCATGACAAGGGAACCGGCAACCCCCATGTTCATATCATGCTGACCGTCCGGCCCCTGAAAGAAAATGGCGCATGGGGCGCGAAGTGCCGCAAGGCATACGACCTGGACGAAAACGGCCAGCGTATCCCGGATGGGAAAGGCGGCTGGAAGAACCACCGGGAGGACACCACCGACTGGAACGACAAAGGGAATGTGGAGATTTGGCGGGCGGCATGGGCGGCCTATACCAACCGGGCATTGGAGGCCGCCGGTCAGCCTGCCCTGGTAGATCACCGCAGCTACAAGCGCCAGGGCATTGATAAAATCCCCTCTGTCCACCTGGGGCCAGCGGCCAGCCAGATGGAGAAGCGCGGTATCCGCACCGACAAGGGAGAAGTCAACCGGCAGATCGCCGCCGACAACAAGCTGCTGGGGGAAATCAAGGCCCGCATTACCCGCCTCTACAACTGGTCTAAGGCCGAGGCGGAGAAACCGGAGGGCCAGCAGCCCAGCATGATTGACTTGTGGGAGGCCCAGCAGCAGCTCAAGCGGCCTGACACCCGCACCGGCAAAATCCGAGCTTTGCAGGAGAGCGCCGCCCTGTTCAGCTTTATGCAGGCAAACGGTATCAAGACCATGCAGCAGCTCCACGATAAAATCTCCGAGATGAACGGCAGCTACTATGACCTGCGGGGAAAAATCGTCAAGGCCGAGCGCCGGATCGCCACCCTCACCGAGCGCGGGGAGATGTGGGCGCAGTACAACAAGTACAAGCCCATCCGCAAGCAGCTTGCCAAGGTAAAACCGGAGAAGCGGGAACTGTTCGAGCAGCGCCACAGCCGGGAACTGATCCTCTATGACGCGGCGGCCCGGTATCTGAAGGAGCTGAAGGACAGCGGCGAGGAAATCACCCCCAAGGCATGGCAGCGCGAGATCGACCTGCTGACCGCCCAGAAGCAGGTGGACACCATCGACATGAAGGCCATGCGGGAGGAACTGAAAGCCGTTGAACGGCTCCGCAAAGCCGCCGACCAACTGGCCCGCCAGGAACAGGACAAGTCCCATGACCGGGGGCCGGAACGGTAAAGGGTACGGCGTTTTAGCGACCCCTTTCGAGGGCGTCGCGTTTCACGACACCCCTTTGCACAGAACTGTCAACATTCACACACGGAAGGAGATTGCCCTATGAAGCAGATTATTTTACCCGTCACTGTCCACCTGAATATCCGCCTGCCCCTTGCCCTCTTGCAGCCGGAACCGGCAGACGCGCCCACCGGCCCGGAGCCGGAGGCCCATGCCTGCCACGGCTGCGACAACTGCGGCGGGTGTGGGAAGTGCCAGCATGAAGAAAAGC
>NZ_BAAHNZ010000019.1:0-16836 GCF_054655215.1 Hominimerdicola intestinalis | reverse complement strand
ATAAGCAGTTAATTAAAATCAATAAAAACCATAAAACGATTTATTTTACGACATCTTTCGACGGGTATCTTTTCGGATACTCGCTTTTTTATTGCCTTATTTTTAACTGTATTTTAATTATATATCAGCTGACCGGATTTTTCAAGGGGAGTTATATTGAGAAAGAAATCAAATTAGATTTTTCAGTTCTTACCTAGTTTCATAGTCCTCTCCAATAACATGATATAATAATTTTTAAGTTGACAAACGGTAAAATGACATATGTCTGCAATGTTATAAAAAGCAAATATAAAATGTATACGGATATTCCGCATAAACGCAGCATTTTATTTACCTATGGTATATTTAAACGTAAAAAAGGAGCGATAAACCGCTGAAAAAGCAGAGTAATAAAATTATTTAAGTCAAGAAGATCGGAAGTAAACTTCATTTAAGGATATTTGTTTCAATGACCACCCGTTCTATGTAAATAAGCGTGGTTTTGTTAATGCTGGTGAACTTGCCATTGGAAATGAACTCCTTGATTCAAGCGGCAACATACTTTTTGTTGAAAAGTTTGATGTTGAATTGACAGAAAAACCGACTAAAGTGTATAATTTTCAGGTAGAAGACTACCATACTTACTTTGTTGGTGAGTGTGGAGTTTGGGTGCATAATGCGAATGACTTATATGCAAGAGGAAAATTTAGAAAGTCAACACATGAAAAAATGAAAGCAGAAGCACCCAGAGATGCAGATGGTAATATGATATGTCCTACGTGTGGCAAAAAAATCCCGAACGTCATTACGAAAAATGGTAGAACACGTATTGGATATGATGGAGATCATTATCCGACAACATGGAGCGAACGAGTGAAAGCTATGAAGGCACAGCCAACAGCCCCAACGAGAAAACAGGTTCTTGATATTTTCAATGAGGATGTAAGGGTTCAATGTCCTGAATGTAATCAAGGGCATATGTTTGAAGGTGTTAAAGGAGATTTTGCAAAATGAATATGGGAGAATTATTGCTAAACCATTATGAACATTTTCTGGGTAATTATATTGGAGCAGATGTATATAATAATGGACAACAGGAGGTCCAGATATTGGGGTTTCCTAAAGCAATCGAAAATAGTATGGTATTCGCTACATTTGGAGTATCAAAGCATTCAGATATGATAAACAATCAATGCGAGATTATTTTAGCTGTTGACGAAAACTATGACGAATGTGCTGAAATATTTGCAAACTCTGTTTTTTATATTTTATCAAATAGAATGGAGTTTGGAAAAGGTATTCTCATTGAAGGTGCAGGAAACATAGTAGATGATTTTGTTGAAAAGTATCATAAAAGCGCACTATATTTTACTAATATATTTTTATTACCTGAAGAGTTTGCATTTGTACATGATATATGTCGCATATATATGTGTTTCTTTGTTTCCTCAAAAGAAGCAGAGTATATTAAGAAATACGGAAGCGAGAAATTTGAAGATCTTTTGGAAAAAGGTGAAGTTGATGTGATTGATTTAAAGAGAGAATCTATTTTATAAAAAGTTTTTCATAATAAAAGGATTTCCATACTTATTATGTTGGCGAGAATTCTATTTTGCTTCATAATGCAAATTATAAAGAAGCAAACATCAAGAATTTTGAAATTAAAGATAAACATCTAAAAAATTCTTCAGCTAAACGAACAAGAAAATTTAATGTTGATACACCTGAAGAAGCAAATTTAATAGTACAAGATGCTTTAGAAAACGGTAAGTTATATACAATAATTGATAATGGACTGGGATCTCAGGGACAAAAGTCTTTTTCTGCATTAATTGATACGGGAAAAGTAATAGGAACTAAGGGAGAAACCTTTTTAAAAATAGTATATGATGAATTAAACAATGTTTGGACAACATACCCTGTTCCAACGCCATAGGAGGTAATTTTATGAATTGGAAAATTAATGATATAATGAATAAATACAGCTTATCTCAAAGAAATAAAATTAAGGATTTCTTAATTTCTGAAATTGATGATGAAAATCTAAATGAAACTATAGATTTTGTAAATTCAGATGATAAAAAGAAAAGGGAAATTTTTAGTGATATTCTTTATGAAGGGAATAAATATACTGGAATTTTTCTAGAAGGAAATCAATATTTGATTTCAAGTAATGATAATGAAGTAAAAATTATTGATTATGTTGGAATTGAACATGGATTAATTGATAATAGCGAGATTATTTTCACTTTGACGGATTTTGTTTTTTTAGTAAGTCATAAAAAAATGACTTTAGAATTTTAAATCATACACAGTTATGAAAGTAATATCAATCGAATATCCAACTTCGCTGAAAGACTGCAACATAACAAATGATAATATTGATATTTTTGTCAAACTGGAAAACGGAAATAAATATTGCATTACTGTTGCAACAATTGATTGGATAAGCGATCATGTGGGGACAAGGTATCTGCCAAGCGGATCACCTGATTTAATAGTGAAAGAATTACAAAATCAGTTGATTGAAGAGACCGTTAAAGAATATTCAGAAGATGACGCATACTGGCTGCGAGTATTAAGTATGTCTTATGGGGATGAAGTTCCTGATTGATTTGACTTTAAATAGTTCAATTTATTCTGATGGAATGTGTAGATATGTAGTAGAAGGACATCATACAACGGTTGCTGCAGAAATGGCAGGATATATTCTTGAAAAATACCAAAACGGTGAGATTAATAAACAAGCAATATCCGAGAACTGCCAAAAAGAACTATACCGATATAAAAATCAAGAGTTTTTAGAAAAAAAGAAAAATAAGAGGTCATGAAAAATATATAAATAAACTGGATCAGACTTGTTTTTAATATGGCAATATATTAGGAAGTGAACATATGTCAACCATTACGTTATACGCAAGCAAAATTAATCAGATGCCAAGTCTGATAAACGAAGCAAAAAAATCCATAAAGGATTACAAGACCGAATTAAACCGGCTCAAATCAAAGGTTATGAAAATCGACAGCAGTATATGCAATGTAGACGATTTAATAAACTCAATAAAAACGTCTACGGAAACGCAGGAGGATAAAATCGAATCTCTTGAATCTTTGAATGAAAATATTAATGAATACATTTCTGACGTTGTAACTATTGACCAAAACGTTGCTGATGCTATAAATAAGAGCAAAGATGATTTTTACGATGAATATTATTATCTGAAGCCCGAATGTGAAAAGAGCGGTTGGGAAAAATTCAAGGATGGCTGTAAAAAGGTCGGCGAGTGGTGCAAGGAGCATTGGAAAGCTGTTGTTACTATAGTATTGGTGATAGCGGCTGTTGCTATAATAGTTTTTACAGCCGGAACAGCATTAGGTCCACTTGCTTCATTGTTATTAATGGTAGCTAAAGGCACTCTAATCGGAACAACTATTGGTGGACTTATCGGAGGTGCAGTTAGTGCAGCAACAGGAGGTTCTTTCTGGGAAGGTTTAGAGAATGGAGCTTTTAGTGGTGCGATTTCCGGAACAATTTCCGGTGGTATGGGTTCTTGGTTATCCGGAGGCGGTCATGTTGCGCTTTCGTTAGGTAAAACAATGATTATTGGTGCTATTGCAGATACAGGTGCTTCTTTATTAAGTGATCTTGGCGATATTATAATTAAAGGCGAAAATATTTCTTTTGGAGAAGTATTGTTTAACGCCGGTTTTTCATTTGTCTTGGGAGGAGCATTTTCTGGAATTGGTTATGGTCTCGCTGAAAAATTTCCGATTAAAATTTCAGGAATAAATAAGGGTAACGGCAGTTGGTCGCATGTTTGGGCATCACAGTCTACCAGATCTTTAAGATATGGGTCTAAAGTAAGTTTAAAAACAATACTAAAAGGTTTTGGTTCGGGAACTATAAATGACATTTGGGATTATATACTGGAACCATTAAAAAATATTACAGATAGACACGAGGACGTGTGGAATGTTATTCCCCAGAATTGAATCTAAGGAGTTAATGTGATGGCCGAATTTGTTTTTAAAGTTGTATTTTCTAAAAAAAGACTTCCATTTGAAATGGCTTTCTTTATAATAGTTGAGACGGTTCTATTTTATATCAGGAAAGAATTTGTCAGTGCCGCTATATATATAATGTTTGCCGCTTATGCTCTTTTGATTGGTATTTTCTTAGCATCTGTAACCTTGCTGTTTTATGTAAAAGTGAAAGGCTCAAATATTAAGGTTAGAACACGTTTCGGCAGAAAATATGAATTTAACGCTTCGGATATTGAGAAGGTAATATGTTCAAAAAGAAGTAGTGTTAAATATGGTCCATTATTCTATATTACAGTAATAGCAAAGTCAAAAGAACTTTGTATGGAATGTAGGATGGTAGGATTTAACGAAATGGCAGGATATATTCTTGAAAAATACCAAAACGGTGAGATTAATAAACAAGCAATATCCGAGAACTGCCAAAAAGAACTATACCGATATAAAAATCAAGAGTTTTTAGAAAAAAAGAAAAATAAGAGGTCATGAAAAATATATAAATAAACTGGATCAGACTTGTTTTTAATATGGCAATATATTAGGAAGTGAACATATGCAGACCATAACATTAAGTGCCAACAAAATCAATATGATGCCTTTGCTGATTATAGATTCAAGCAATGCAGTAAAAAACTAATAAAACGGAAATGCAAACGCTGAAATCAAAAGTACTTGCAATCGACAGCAGCGTTTGTAATGTAGAAGATATTATCAGTTCTATAAAGGCGTCTTCACAGACTCAGGAAGATAAGATAGAATCCCTTGATAAGCTGAAAGATAAGGTAAATGATTTTATTTCGGATGTCGTGCGCATAGACGGAGACGCAGCCGAGGCAATCAATAAAAGTAAAGACGATTTTTACGATGAATATTATTATCTGAAGCCCGAATGTGAAAAGAGTAATTGGGAAAAGTTTAAGGACGGCTGTAAAAAGGTCGGCGAGTGGTGCAAGGAGCATTGGAAAGCGATTGTTACAATCGTAATCGTAATTGCCGCTGTAGTAATTCTTGTGGCCTGTCCGGCATGCGGAGCTTTAATAGCAGGAGCTTGCTGGGGAGCAATATCCGGAGCAGTAATAGGTGGAGTAGCCGGAGGGATTACAAGTCTTGCCGCAGGCGGTTCATTCTGGGAAGGCGTTGAAGAAGGCGCATTCTCAGGCGCAATAACCGGAGCAATTTTTGGAGGTATTGGCGGTGCTGGTTCTATGCTCGGCACCATGTCCAATTCATGTAAGCTGTTTGATGTAATGAAGTGGACATCAAGAATTACCGGTGTTATTTCAGGCGGAATGGGATTATTTGATACAGCCGCAATGGTAGTCGGTTTGTTTGACCCACAAAATGCTTTTGTACAATTTAATCAGACACTGCATACAAGTAAATTATATAACGGTTTTCAGTTTACCGTTAGTGCATTGGCGGTCTTTAGCAGCACTACATACAGTGCAATGGGTAAACATAGAGAAACATTAACTTGTTTTGTAGCGGGAACAATGATTCTGACGGCTACAGGTATGGTAGCAATTGAGAATATCAAAACAGGAGATAAAGTTATCTCTACAAATCCCGAAACATTTGAAACCGGTGAAAAAACGGTGGTTGAAACATACATAAGAGAAGATTCCAAGCTTATTCATTTGGTTATCAACGGAGAAGAAATCATAACTACCGAAACTCATCCGTTCTATGTAAATGAGCGTGGTTTTGTCAAAGCAGGCGAACTCAAAGTCGGAGATGAACTGTTGGATTCAAACGGTAGTATCTTGCTACTTGAAAGCACTGAAATAGAGTTGACAGCTGAGCCAACTAAGGTTTATAATTTTCAGGTGGAGGATTTTCATACTTATCATGTTGGGGAGAATGAGGTTTGGGTTCATAATGAATGTAATTTGCCTACACAGAATTCTAAAAATTTTGTGAAAAGAGTAAATCATAAAGATGGAAGTGTTTCGATAACTAAAAAAATTGATAATAAGAATGTAACAGTAAAGTATACTAAGGGTAATGATGGAAATTTATATCCTCGATTTGAAAAATTTACACATCCAGACCATCCTAACCCGATAAAAATTAAAACAAAATTAACTGGTATTTTTAAGGAAGACGTAAAAATTATTCGTAAGGAGACTGGGATAAGATTGCCAAAGGGATATACGTGGCATCATTTGGAGGATGGAAACAGTGTATTAATAGTTCTTTCCAAGATTCATTCGCCAGGGTGTGGTGGATTTAATCATCTAGGAGGAGGAACAGGATTAAGGCACGGAATATTATAAAGGAGGATAATTATGAATTTGATTGAAGTTGGTAATAATTTATGTGATGAGGATATTGAGAAAATAGAAAATATACTGAATTTGAAACTTCCACAAGATTATAAAAATTTTCTATTGAAAACAAATGGTGGAATTCCAGAAGACGAAGTAGAATTCAGTTTTATTGAAACAAATTTATTGACTAATGAAACGTATAATCAAGGAAGTGATATACACTATTTTTATAATAATGATGAGTTTTTGAGTGCTTATAATAACTTAACATCAGAAAAGCTTATACAAAATGTATATGTGCCGATTGCTTGTGACTCTTTTGGTAATGAAATACTAATGTGTTTAGAAAATAACTGTAATTTTGGCTCGGTTTTTTTTGCTGATCATGAAAGTACAAATCCTAATGATTCCTTTTGGAGTTTGTTTAAAATATCCAATTCATTTACGGAATTTGTAAATATGTTAAAGCCTGTGGAATTCTAATATTTCAAAAACGAAGCTGTTAGAAAAGCAACCTGAAAGTATGCGATAAAGCCATTTCAACAGACCCTGAAACATTTGAAACTGCCGAAAAAACTGTACTTGAAACATATATAAGAGAGGTAACAACTCTCGTTCATCTGACTGTTAACGGTGAAGAAATTATTACAACTGTAGACCACCCGTTTTATGTAAAAGGCAAGGGGTTTGTTAATGCCGGTGAACTTTGGGTCGGTACTCAGCTGCTTGATGTAAATAATAACATTTTAGTTGTAGAAAATACTCGTCTTGAGCTTGTAAAAAATCCTGTTAAGGTTTATAATTTTCAGGTGGAGGATTTTCATACTTACTTTGTTGGTGAGTGTGGGGTTTGGGTACATAATGCAAATTGTAAGGTACATGAAAATGGTGAAATCGAAATTACAGATTGGGAAGGCTATCCTGAAGGGGGCCCTAAACCTGATGGAAAATTAAAATTGGTAGATGGGGATGATTATCAATTAGCTAAGAAACAAAAAAATGCAGCAAACAGAAAATATCATAGAAATCATCCTGAATGTGATGGAATGGATATACATGAAGTTCACCCTGTTAAATTTGGTGGAAGCCCTATAGATGTTAATAACAAAATTCCGTTGCCACCATTTAAACACCAAGAGTATACAAATTTTTGGAACAGTATACAACGACAAGCAGAAAATCAATTAAAACAACTTTAGGAGTGGCATATAATGGATAAACTATTAACTTTGATGTCAGACATGAAACTTAATGCTCCATGCAATTATGATAAGCTTATTAAAATTGAAAATGAATTCAATTTTAATTTACCTAATGATTATGTTGAATTTATGAAAAAACATGATGGTGGAGAAGGTCCAATTGGTAAGTATGGTTATTTGGCGGTTTGGAATGTCGAGGAGGTTTTTTCTTATAATTATGAAAAGAATGGGCCTGTTCTCTCAGATGATATATTGTTTTTTTCTTCGGATCGAGGTGGTACAATTTTTGCGTTTAAAAAGGATAATGATTTATTCACAATAGTTGAATTACAAGATGATACAATAGATTTAGAAGAAATAGAAATAATTGCATCTTCATTTGAGGATTTCATTCAATATGAATATGATATTGATGATAGTGAGTTTGAATAAATAATGAATATTAGAATTGGAGATGAAGTAAAATAATGATATCTTATACCGAACAAGTTTCTGATTTTATATCGAATTCTCAAATAGCATTCTTGAATGGCTAATATCAAGAAGCATTCAATCTTGCCAAAGAAGCAATCAATCTTGATGACAAATGTTCAGATGCATATCAGTGTGCTGCAAATGTTTGTATGTCTCTTAACAGAATTGAAGATACTATTGAGTATTATCAGAAGACTGTTGAATGTGAATCTGATAACGGAAACCAGCGAATAAACTGTTCTTGAAACATATGTAAGAGAGGTAACAACTCTCCTTCATCTGACTGTTAATGGTGAAGAAATTATTACAACTGAAACCCATCCTTTTTATGTAAATATGCAAGGATTTGTTAATGCTGGTGAACTTGCCATTGGAGATGAACTCCTTGATTCAAGCGGCAACATACTTTTTGTTGAAAAGTTTGATGTTGAATTGACAGAAAAACCGACTAAAGTATATAATTTTCAGGTGAAGGATTTTCATACTTACTATGTTGGTGAGAATGGTGTTTGGGTTCATAATGCTAGCTCAGAATATGGTGAGGTACCGGAATTGCCTGAGTTTAATGGTAAAAAAACTGAAGGTGTTTTTCGAACAGCAGATGGTAAAGAAATTAAATTTGAATCGGGTGGTTCTACAGAATATAAAAATCCTTCAGCAAGCCATGCAGAGGGAAAAGCAGCAATATATATGCGTGAAAATGGTATTAAGGAAGGTACAGTATTTCATAATAACCCTAATGGAACTTGTAATTATTGTGATAAAGGATTAGCTACATTATTACCGGAAGGTGCTAGATTAACGGTTGTTCCACCTATAGGAGCAGTGGCGCCAAATAAATATTGGGTTGATGTTCCGAAGACATATACAGGTAATGGGAATTTACCATCTATGAAATAATACATGAAAAGAGGATTTAATAATGATTATTCATCATTTTGGTGGAGATATCGAATGCCATACAACGAAAAAATTATTAGAGGTCTTAAACTTGAAATATGGAAATTGTTCCAATGAATTTATATTATCTGGTGAATCTGAATATCCATATATGACAATAATGGTTAAAGGAGATTTTGCCGTTGTTTCTTTTTTTATTAAAGAAAGTGATTGGATTTTACAGGCAGTAAACAATGATAATGATTTTGCATTAGATGAAAACAATGTTTTTTATACTGGGAATGATGAAATGGAAATTGAAATATGTAACGAATTTGTTATTCCATTTTCAAAAGCGATAATTGCAGCTGAAGAATTTTTTAAAACTAAGACTTTACCTAAATGTCTGAAATGGTCAAAACAATAGTTGATTTAAAGGAAGCTTTGAATTTGAACAATATTATTTGATTCAAATGGAAGAACTCTTTTGTTGAAGATTATACGATTGAGTTGACAGATGAACCGACTAAAGTATATAATTTTCAGGTGGAGGACTTTCCATACTTATCATGTTGGCACATTGGGCGTGTTGGTGCATAATGCTGGAAAAGATTATTCTAGACGCAAACGTATGGGTAGACAAAAAGGTAAATCTCCAAGAGATCAGCAAAAACAAAAAGAACAAGTTAAATCAATAACACGTGAGTTGAGAAAACGTGGTGTACCAGAAAATAAGATAAAAGATAATATACATGATATATTACATAATGAAGGTATGGATTATCAGGAAGCACTAAAAGAGGCTTTGGATTATTTTGGAGTATAGGCAGGAAGTATATATGACTTTATTTGAAAAAAATATGATAACGAAATGCATCAATAAAATTAAAGGTGCGAAAAATATAAAAATAGGAAGATCAGCCGATTTAATTTGGATTGCCATGAAAGGCATTGATGGTAAAGATTATGCACTTCATATGCAGACTTTTTTTAGATTTTGTAATAATGAAGAAGTATTAATTACTGATATGGATAAATATCAGCCAATATCATCAATGATTGAAAATGAAAACTTCAATTGGGATATAAAAGGTAACAATTTATTTGATAAATGGTGTGATGAATTTAACAAAAATTTATCAGACAATACTATAATTATGTCTATAGAAATAAACCGTTTTGGCGACCTAAAAATTAATTTTAGTAATTCTTTAACATTAACTGTTTTTGTGGATACAACCTCAATTGACGAGTGCTGGCGATTCTTTGTATGGCATGGAAAAGAAAGACACCTTGTTATAACTGGCAGGGGAATTCAGTGTCAGGAGGATAATGTAAATGAATAAAAAAGAGAGGAATTATATTTCAGAAAAACTTCAAATACTTATAGGAACTAAGATTTCTGATATTAATAGAAATCATGGGGATATTTGGATTGATTTTGCTGATGAACATGGTAAATGTTATATACTATTAATGCAGACTTTATTTAGGTTGTGTGACAATGAAAAAATTTTGATTACAGACACAGATAAGTATAAAAATTTTGAATCAGAAAGTAATAATGATTTATTTGAATGGGATGTTCATGGTGCAAATATATTTGACAAATGGGTTGCCTCTAACAAAAACGATTTACTTAATAGTCTTACCGTTCAAAAAGTAAAAATCACGGAATTTGGAGATTTGGTGATCATATTTGATAAAAGCATTACATTGACTGTATTTTTGGAGGTTACAAATGATACAGAGTGTTGGAGATTTTTTGAAAATGGTAATGATGAAAAATATGATTTAATTGTTTTGGGAAATTGTATTAACATAAATTTGCTTAATTAAAATGCTTTGATATAGGATACAGGAGCTATAATTAAATACACATCCCGAAACATTTGAAACCGGTGAAAAAACGGTGGTTGAAACATACATAAGAGAAGATTCCAAGCTGATTCATTTGGTTATCAACGGAGAAGAAATCATCACAACCGAAACTCACCCGTTCTATGTAAATAAGCGTGGTTTTGTAAACGCAGGCGAACTTAAAGTCGGAGATGAACTCCTTGACTCGAGCGGCAACATACTTTTAGTTGAAAGTTTTGACGTTGAGTTGACAGATGAGCCGACTAAAGTATATAATTTTCAGGTGGAGGATTTTCATACTTATCATGTTGGGGAGAATGAGGTTTGGGTTCATAACTCAAATTGCCCTTCATATATGAACGATGATGGAACGTTAAAGCCAAATCAGGAGTATACGGCAGGTGAACATGATTATGTTTATAAAACGGATTCAAATGGAAATATAACAAGTGTTCATGCAGATGAGATACATCCTAAAACACATTCAGGTAGACTTAAGCACGAATCTAACACTGTGGGAAAACAAGTTGGAGATGATGCAGGACATTTGATTGCTGATAGGTTTGGTGGATCTGCTGGTAAGGATAATATCGTTTCTCAAAATAGAAGCTTAAATCGTTCGGCATACAAGAAAATGGAAAATCAAATTGATAAAGCATTGAATAATAGTCAGAAGGTTACTGATTTTAATATAAAAATCAAAAATTCTACAAGTGGTCGTCCACTTGAATTTAAAATAAACTTTAAAATTGACGGAAAAAGAATGAATTTTAGATTTCCAAACAATTAATCTTAGGAGGTTCTGTTGTGAAAACTGTATTTGAAGACAAACTTGCGGAGATACAAGAAAGAATAGTGTCTACTTGCTTAGAAGCATTAGAAGAGAAAAAAGTCGAGAAGACATTTATTTATGGTTTTTGGAGTAGCTCTCAAATGTTTTTTAATGTATTTTTTAAAAAAGAAAAGAGTATCTTAAGTTATGAAGACTTAGGGGTTTCTGATGATTTGATAGATCAGGTATTTGATTTAGGTATGGATGACATCATTGAGATAATAGAGCTGTTCAAAAATGATAAAAAAAATCCACCCAATCAATATAAAATGACCTTTGATAATGTCACAAATAGTTTTGACTGTAATTTTGAATATGATGATTTGGAAAAATCAAAACTCGGACCTATGGATATATATTTTGATTGGAGAGAACAAGCTAAAAAAATATAGATTGAGGTATGATTGGAATGAATGAAAGTGGAGATATGATTTATGAAGCAATTTCTAACTGGTATAATGAAAATAACAGGCAAGCCCGCAAGATTTGGATATAGCTATTCTGTTACAAAATTGAATCTCGTTACAAATCATCTCAGTCAACATAAATTTATAGGATATAAGGGGAAATATTAATGAATAAAAAAATGTTTGAGGGTATACTTAATGCATCACCAGAAAAAAGATATAACCATTTTTTAAATATCGTGCCTGACGAAGAACTGGTATGGATGGTGGATTGCGGTAATGATAGCTTGCTTTCTCCAGAAATAGATGGCATAATTTATTATTTAGTTTGGTCTGAAAAGCAATTTGTTGAATATTATATCGAAAAAGTATATCCTGACTCAAAGTTTGAAATTGTTTCTATTGATGTTCATGATTTTTGTGATATGTTAAGACTTAACGACGTTATGTTTATGATTTTTCCTACTGATAAAGATGCATGGGTGGTAAAATCAAATGAATTATACGAAAACTTAACATATGAATTATCTCGAATTGAACAAATATAAATTCGTTTAATATAATGTTGTAGCATATACAGAGCAATATTTGTATTTTCATTATTAGTAGCAATTGAGAATATCAAGGCTGGCGACAAGGTTATTTCAACAGACCCCGAAACATTTGAAACCGGTGAAAAAACGGTGGTTGAAACATACATAAGAGAAGATTCCAAGCTAATTCATTTGGTTATCAACGGAGAAGAAATTATTACAACTGAAACCCATCCTTTTTATGTAAATATGCGAGGATTTGTTAATGCTGGCGAATTAAAAATCGGAGATGAACTCCTTGATTCAAGCGGCAACATACTTTTTGTTGAAAAGTTTGATGTTGAATTGACAGAAAAACTGACTAAAGTATATAATTTTCAGGTGGAGGATTTTCATACTTATCATGTTGGTTCGTTGGGTGTGTTGGTGCATAATGCAGATTATCCTAAATCTCCAGGAGATTATGAGAAGGCACCATATCATAACAAAGGAAATGATGTGAAAAGTGCCGCTCCAGTAGATGGACAGGCTACATTAGATAAGTCAATATCAATTAAACCAACAACTACACGAAGAGTTTCAGTTGAAGGTGATCATTTTGTTGTTTTTGATGAAACTACTCCAGGTGTTTTTCATGGCCATATCCGAAGTTGGAATGATTTGACACCGAGTATGAAAAGTGCATTGATTAAAGCAGGATTAACGAATAACAGAGGTAAAGTTTTATGAAAAATATACAATTAACCGAATATTCTGACGATGAAATAATGGATAAGCTTTATCGTGGAAAAATTGACGAGTTGAAGGAACTTGCAATTGCTGTAGCAGAGTATCATCCCAATTATCTATTTGCACAAGACGTATGTTTCTTTTTGCTGGATAACAAAAATGAAGAAATTAGAGGTAATGCACTTCTTGGATTATCATATATTGCAAGGAGATTTAAGCAACTAGATATAAGTAAATTAACATCACTACTAAGTAAATATCGTTTTAATTCGCCTAAAGAAAAAGGTCGTGTAGAAGATGCTTTTGAAGACATCTCTTTATTTACTGGTGTAAAGTTAGATGCAACTGATTATATATAACAACTGATAAGGTATTTGACAGAAAAACCGACTAAAGTGTATAATTTTCAGGTAGAGGATTTTCATACTTATTATGTTGGTAATCATGGGGTTTGGGTTCATAATTCAGAATGTGGTATTCAGGAAAATGGGCATGTTGATGCTAAAAGAATAGCTGAAGATCCAAGTGAATTCACTGGAAAAGACATAAATGATTATGCACATGAAATGAAAGAAGCGGGATATGAATTTAAGATAAAAAAATCTACGCGTTCAAAAAGTGGTGCACAAAAAATAGTTGTTGAAAATGGATCTGGTGATAGAAATATATCTCAATTACAAGTCTCTCCTGGTGGAGGACGCCATGGAGCCCAGCCATATGTGAAGATAAGTACTACTGACCAAGGTATTATCAAAGTTATAACTGGTAATAAATCATCGTATTTAACTGATGGAAAAGAAACAGCGATTTTAATTTTTACAAAGGAGTAGTTATATGATAATTAATAAATACGCTCCAATTATTCCTTATGAAGGAATGGGAGGCATAAAGTTGTATTCTTCAATGGAGGAATTACGTAATATAATATCTGCATACAATCCCGAAATTATTAATGATACTTGGATTAGATATGAAATTAATAATATTATGTACTTGTTCTTTCATAAACAGAATAGGAAATTATTCAAAATAACAACAATGAAGGGGTATTGTGGAAAATTGTTCGACAAAATATCCGTTGATACATATGAGGAAGAACTCACTATTATTGATTCATCATTTTCATATGATGAATTTGAAGAAGTATGGGAATCAGATAAAGGCGTTTTTATTGAAACAGATGTATTCTCTAAAAAAGCGACATGGATTACGATATATATACCTGAAATGGATAATGAAGATTTTGATAATGGTGAGTGGTAGTAAAAATAAAACGTTAATTAGATGAAGTGATTAATATGCTTAATGTAAAGATTACAACATTGAAAATTACTTAATTAAGGAATTTCTATATGAAATAAGGAGGAAAATATGTTCAAGCGTTTTTTGGACTTTGTAAAAGAAGAGCATTACGATTTGGGGAACAGTGAAGAATTTTTAAAAATAATGGGGGGAAGATCTTTCCTTAATGGTATGTATCGAATTTTTGACGAAAAAAGTGTACCCAAATGGAATGACATAGTTGAAAAGTCATTTCCAAAATACAGAAATCGAATAAGCGTTTTCGGATATGACTGGTTGGGAAGAATTTTTGCTCTTAATAAGGTAAGCAATACTGTTCTTTTATTTGAGCCGGGAACAGGAGAAGTTTTTGATATACCTGCAAATATTGTAGATTTTCACAATGTGGAAATTGTTGAATGTCATGAAGATAGTCTTTTGTCTGAATACTTTGATGAATGGTTTGAAGCAAATAACAATTATATTTTACCAATTAATAAATGTGTGGGTTACAAGGTACCACTGTTTCTAAACGGAGAAGATGATATAGAAAATCTTGAAATATCTGATATGGAAGTATATTGGGAAATAATGATGCCATTGATAAATCTTTAACTAGTTACTTACGGAGGAATAAAAATGCCAACAAACCAAGAAAAAGTCTCACAGCTTTTAGCCGATTCGCAATTTGCTTTCATAAACAGTCAAAACAGCGAAGCTCTGCATCTGGCGAATGAAGCTATAAGTCTTGCTCCCAAGAATCCTGACGGCTATAAATGTGCCGGAAACGCATATATGTCATTGGGACAGTACGACAAAGCGGTTGATAGCTACAAAAAAGCGGTCAAGCTTGATCCGAATAACGGCAACAGGTATTTTAACTTAGGATATGCCCTCGCCACTAACGAAAAGACAGCGGACGCTATAAAAAATCTTGCAAAAGCCGAAGAATTAGGCTGTTCGCCTGAGAATACGGTACAGCTGTATAATCTGCTCGGAATTATCTGTTTTGATGTCGGAAGATATCAAGACGCTCTTGTAAATCTTGAAAAAGCGGAGCAGATAATCGGCGTGGATATGGATATCATGAAGCGCAAGGTCATTATTTACGGAATGAAGAACGATATCAAAAACGGACTTCTGACTACCAATCAGATGAAGCTTGTAGCGCCGTCCGACTACACTGGCTATCAGCTTGCATTTAAGCTGCTGTGTCAGGCGAAACGTCTGGAAGCCGCAGAACGAGAACTTGAAATGGCTAAGAAATATGCCGAGCTTTCAATGGATTACTACTTTGACTGTATGACTTTTGAGATTCAGAAGTATCAGACCGATAAGGACAGCGTTTTTATCAAGTGTTTGAAGCTTGAAACCAAAATTGTATTTGTGTGTCAGTTCGTTTTGACCTGTACTATAGATATATGTACGAGGACAACCGTACTACTGAATGTATTTCTCTTTCATTTCTGCTATATCGTTATGTGGCTTTTTATTTAACAAGACCTCTTAATTTTTCATAGAATAAATCGGAGGTGTTTATATGTACAGAAGCTCAGCAGAAGCAGTAATAAAAGGTTCGGCTAAGTATCCAGATATAAAAGGAATTGCACAGTTTGAAGAAACACAGGACGGAGTAGCAGTTTCGATAACTCTCAGAGGACTGCCTGTAACAGAAGGCAAATGCAGTTACGGAATATTTGCCGCACATATACATGAAGGAGGCTCATGCACAGGTAATCCGCAGGATCTGTTAGCAGATACCGGAGGGCACTTTAATCCTCAGGGTTGTCCTCATCCGTTTCATGCAGGCGATATGCCTCCCCTGTTCGCAGCGGGAGATAAGGCCGCAATTGCTTTTCTGACAAACCGCTTTACAGTTCAAGAGATCATCGGCAAAACAATTGTAATTCACAGCAGTGCTGATGATTTTCACTCTCAGCCGTCAGGAAACTCAGGTGAAAAAATCGCCTGCGGAGTAATACGCATTACAAATTCCGTAGTTTAATTGTTGTTGAGCTAAAGATAACGGTATATTAAACTCGGTGAAATCAATAATTTAAGATAACAACCCGATTTTGTTGTGGATCGGGTTGTTTTTTAATGTCTGTTTACCAAAACAAAAGTTAAATCAAGTTGTAAATTTTCGGTAAATAGATTAAAAGCCCCGTTTGGCTTTCAGATAAAATATCAAAATCATGTCAAATTATACAATTAACGCATTTCTCTTTTATCCATAAGCAACAAATTAATAATGCCGTTTTAATAATTTGTTTCGGCTGAAAATTATCTACTTTTTGACAAGTTTGCTTCTGTATTATACAATATATGTATATTGCAGATACGGAGGCT
>NZ_BAAHNZ010000018.1:0-17643 GCF_054655215.1 Hominimerdicola intestinalis | reverse complement strand
CTATGCCTGTTCAGGTTTTTCGTAAAACGATTTAGTGTATGGTTAATTTAATTTTTTCTTAGTAAAAATCATATCAGAAAAATATTTGATAAGGAAAAATAAAATGTTAATTTTATTTAACTATTTGTTGCAGCTTGACAATAGAATAATAGCAGCTTTAAGCAAAATTTTAAAGATAATAAATTTCCGGGAATTATTATATAATCGTAAAATCAATAATGGCGAAAGGAGCAACTATGCTCAGGAAAAAAATTTTATCAATAGTGTCTGCTGCGGCAATGGCTATGACAATGGCTGTTGGCGGCAATGTATCTGCTAAAGATATAGGTATCAATGGTACATATACACAAGGTACGACTTTGGGGACTTTCTTCAAGCAAGACTGTCTGGGATATGAATCCATTAATTTAAATTACGAGTATGTACAAGTACCGGAAAATGCATCAGAAACATTCGGTATTCTGGCATTTGACAGCGAGTGGGGCGGATGGAACAAAACCTCTATTGGACAGTCAGGCAACCCGACAGCAAATGTTGAATACACAAGTACGGTAAACCTGAGTGATATCGAAAGTTCACTTACTACAGGCAAAGACCTTTACGGCTTTAACTTAATCACCGATAACTTTGGTGCTGGCTCGGTAAAGGTCAACTCGGTAACGCTCAATGACAAGCAAGGTCAGGAAACAACGATCACTGGCTCTTGGCATAAAGGCACAGCTTCTGCTATGACTGTAACAGGCGATGCCGATATAAAGGTTGACGCTAATGCGTACAACATATATATGTCGGGATTTTCAGGCTATGGCTTTACCAATCCAACGGTTGATGTAACGGTAAGCTACGATTCGACAGCTTCGGGGTTCAAGGAAGCAACACTTTATTATGTTGATAATTATAACACCGACCAAGAAGTCTGGACAGGAGTAGAGCAGGAAAACGCAAGATACAAGGAAGTTCAGGCAGGCAAGCAGGTAACATATTCATTCAGCATAGACGGTACCCGTCATTCGCTGTTCGCCTGCTTCGATGAATGCACCGTATCTGAAATCAAGGTCTATGACAAAACGCCTGATCCGATCGACATAACAGGAAATTGGACAAAAGGCACAGAGTCAACAATGACTTCAAGCGATCCTGACGTATGGACATACGCAGGAGCAGAAAACATCTATGTTTTCAATTTCTCATTAGCCGGCTACAGAAGCCCTACAATTGAGGTAACAGCAAACTACTCCTCAATTCCGACGGACGGCAGCTATATGCAGGCAGAGCTTTACAGCGACGGAGCTAAAATCGGCGGTTCTTTCATTCCGGTAACAGAAACAGGCACAAAAACATTTACGTTTGATGTAAGCGACACGTTGACAAAGTTTAATGTATGCTTCGATGGATGTGCAGTCACAAAGGTTAAGATCTATGACAACCGCTCACCTATTCCGGCAGCAGTCAGCGGAAAGACAGCTGATGAACTTGCAGGTATGATGGGCAAAGCATGGAATCTTGGTAACGCACTGGATTCAACAAGCAACGGAACAGTTGGAGAAACATTGTGGAATAACAAATTTCCTGTAAGCAAGGAAATGTTCGACGCAGTGAAAGACGCAGGTTTTGGCACAGTTCGTATTCCTGTGTCCTACATGGATAAAATAACAACAAACGCCGACGGAACGTACACTATTGATCCGGCATATATGGCAAGGGTACAACAGGTAGTGGACGCAGCAATTTCTGCGAATCTTTTTGTAATCGTTAACATACATAACGACGGCGGAAATGGCGTTGAGGGTATGTGGCTGGATATTACAAAAACAGGAACAGAATTTGAAGCAATTCAGAGTAAGTTCTCAGGTGTATGGTCTGACATTGCGACAACATTTGCGAACTACGATCAGAAGCTGATATTTGAGGGATTTAATGAGTTGAACAACGGCAATTACAACTCTATACCAAGTACGTTTGAAATTGCTAATGTAAACGCATTAAATCAGGCATTCGTTACTGCTGTTAGAAATACTGGTGGAAAGAATACCGATCGTGTTCTTGTTGTAGCTGGTTACAACGCAAACATTGATAACACTGTAAATGGTTTCGTAAAACCTAATGATACGGGAGAATCTAAAAGATTAATGCTTTCTGTTCACTATTATGATCCGTATGATTTTGCGCTGAATGAAAACGGAACAAATGCATGGGATTTGGCGAGCGACGGTGCAGATATGGAAAGCCAAATAATTGTGCTTGCAGATTTTGCCCTGACTAACGATATGCCTGTTTTTATTGGCGAGTATGGCGCAATCGACAAAAACAATACATCAGCAAGAGCAAACTATTATTACTGGCTGAATTATTATGCAGATAATAATGAACTTGAAGTTAAATTTGTAACTTCTTGTTGGGATAACGGTGACATCAATCAGAACGGTTTTGCGTTATTCGACAGAACAACGAATACTGTTACACCAACAGGAAGTACATTAATCAGTGCAATTATGGGAAATCCGGTTGCAAGTAATTAAAATTGAATAATAAGTTAAGTGAAAAGCTGCTGTACAAATATGTATAGCAGTTTTTATTATTGGGGATTTAAGGAGGATAAAATGAAAAAATTGAAAAATTTTCAACGTATTTTGGGTGTTCTTTTAACGGGATTCATTGCCTTGAATTCTATTAGCTTTACGGCAATAGCTGAAAGTACTGATCCAGCGTTATTTATTATTGACAGTTACACGTTAAAAGGCTATGTAGGAGATGAAACAGATATTGTATTGCCTACGGAAGTTAATGGAGTAACAATAACAACTATATGGGGTAATGCATTTAAAGATAATATTGCAATAACTTCAATTAAAATTCCAGAGGGTTATACAACTTTAGCCGGATCCGCTATTAGGAGTTGTACTTCATTAAAAAGCGTTTCTCTGCCAAATTCACTTACCGGAGCCATTGGAACTTTTCAATTCAGAGATTGTCCGGCATTGGAAAGCGTTAATGTACCATACGGTATAAATCGTTTAAACAGTTATGCATTCTATGGGTGTACAAACCCAAATTTAGTTATTGATATTCAGAGTGTGAATATAACAACTGTTGGCTCTAATGCATTTACAAATGTAACAGGAACCATAAATACATATTCGCAAGAGGTATACGATCTTGTAAAAGGAAAAGCGACAACAGCAAATGTTGTGTTGCTTTCCGAAGATAAATTTGCCGATTTAAAAACCGCTGTTAATGAAAGTAAGAGCTATGTTCAAAACAGTGCTTTATATACAGAAGAATCATATAAAAAATTATCAGAAGCAGTTGAATCGGGAAATACATTGCTTTTAAATGAAAATGCAGAGAAATCAGAAATTGATGATGTGACATCTGCAATAAATAAAGCAATCAGCGGTCTTGAATTAAAAAAATATAGTGAGTTTGATAGGGTATATGAACAAGCCTATGATATAGTTCAAAATCATCGTTATGAATATACTCATGATTCATGGTTAAAATTATCAACCTCTGTTGCACAAGCTAAAGAATATAAAGAGAGTGTTATCGGAGAAATAAACGAATACATTCAAAAACAAATTAACGATTTGACAAGCAGTATGCAATGGCGGTTAGAGGCTTTAGTTCCTCTTGATAAAACAGAAGTTTTCAACGAATTACAGCAAACAATCACAACTGCCGAATCATACGGCTCAGAGGATTTTACAGAGGAAAGCTATGCGGAGCTTGCAAAGGCGTTGGAATCAGCTAAGGCATTAACAGAGGAATCCTCGTTTGAGGATTTAGCTATAGCAAAACAGGCGATAGATACCGCTTTGGAAAACCTTGAAATCAAGCCGGGTATCGAAGAAGAAGCCGGAGAACCTTTCACAGTTATCAACAAAAATGCTGTTGAAACAACCCTCGGAGAATTTACGGCGGACGATAAAACAGCAGGTGCGACAAAAATCAAGATAACGTTCGACTGTGCGAGCGATGTTTCATTCAACCAGTATGCAAGCTTAGAAGCAAAGGCAACAATCGCCGGAACGGAAAGCTATATGAAATTTGTGGGTACAGATACCACAGAAACAGCGGGAGCAAAGGGATTTGCGATTGAATTACCGTTGACAAATGCAATTAATTCGGGCGACGAAGTGAAGCTTATAGCGTATACATGGGCATGGGCGAATGCAAGCGACTATGTTTACGGAATAACCAAAATCGAGTATATCAACAGCGTTGGGCAAGTATTAAAAGCTGTAACCGACAGAACTATCGCACTGGACGAGTTGAAAACAGCAATCGCAGAAGCGGAATTGATAAGCGGAGAAACCTACACCGAGGAAAGCTATGCAGCACTTACAGCCGCTTTAACAGCCGCAAAAGAACTGCCGGACGAAGCTGAAAAAGCAGACATCGAAGCCGCTAAAACAGCACTTGAAACGGCTGTTACAGGACTTGTTGAAAAGACGGATGATTCTTCGTCAGAGCCTTCATCAGAATCAATTCCTGATTCAGAATCAACGCCAGGTTCCGAAAGCTCGTCCGATACAGACGCCGATTCCTCATCAAAAACAGATTCCAAAACCGATAATTCGTCGAGTAAAACCGACGATTCTAATAACAGCACAACATCATCAAAGACAGATTCTACAAGCTCAAGCAAGGCAGGAACAACGAGCAATGCCAACTCAGGAGCCAACGGATCGTCCAACCCCAACACCGGAGCAGCTTCGGCTACGGCAGCGGGAATAATCTTATTGTCTGCAATCGGCGTTATCACAAGAAAGAAATAAACCTCCTTTACATTGGGTTAAAAATTTAACACCTCTTTACTTGGACGCCGAAAGCAAAAACAAGGGTACAGATTTCTGTACCCTTGTTTTGTTTTCATTTCCAATTTTTCAAACCGTCTGCAGCCGCTTATGATTCTTACTGCTTTTCAAGTTTTTAATTGGCATACTGTATAAAATCGTTATGTAAAATTATATAAATATGTAGAAAATATAAAGTAAATGCTCTAAATTTGGCAAATTGTATTGAATTTAACATAATCATGTGGTATAATTTCATTAAAGTAAATTAATTATTTTGTAATGATAAGATGTATATCGGACGATAAAATAACGGAGGTTTAAAAATGGCTAAGATTATAAGTAAGATTGATGAGATAACCGGAAAAACAGAACAAGATCAAATTTTGAAGGAACAGTTTAGCTTTCTTCAGAAAATGGCACAGGCAAAGTGCGATCAGTTTGAAGCAGAATTAAAAAGTATGTTTACAAGCGGTGGGGCTTCTGAGTGTGAAGTAGTAGGAAATCGTGCGATAGCATATTACAAATGCCAGCATGTTGATATAAAAGCTGGATGCGGTACGGCAATAAGAGAAGCTATCAATATGTTTTTCAGCGGCGGAGATGATGTGAAAAACGGTTTTCAAAAAATTGTTGAAACTGCGCTCGACACATTGATCGGAAATACTTCAATTGGAGAACATGAAGAAAAAATGTTTTTTGTTTATCCGGAAAACTTTGCTATTGTTCGTGTCGACGTTAAATGTTATAAATATTGTTTTTCTTCAAGCGGTGTTATTGCAAAGTCAGAAAATGTATTCTGCTACACTATGGCAAAATCTATTGTTGATCATACTAAACTCACAATAGATGAACTGCTGTACATGGTAGTAGAAATGATTGGCGCAGAAAAAATAGATGAGGTTGAAGCTTTTATCAAGCAGTTGAAAAATATATGGAAAATGCTTGAAGATAAAAACCCTAATGAAGTTATGAACGTAGCGTTGAATAATATAAACTAATAGCTGTTTGTTAAATAGAGCAGCAGGTATAAAAACATATTGACAAGTGTCTATCTGTATGTTATAATTTCATATAGACGAATTTCTATATGAGGTGAATATTTATGAACAGAATAGATTATGCGTTGATATTTAAGGCTCTTGGTGATGTTACACGGCTTCAGATTGTGCAAATGCTCTCTGAGGGAGAAATGTGTGCATGCAGACTGCTGGAAAAATTTGAAATTACTCAGCCTACCCTGTCGCACCATATGAAAATATTATGCGAATGCGGTATTGTAATTGTAAGAAAAGAGGGTAAATGGTCTCATTATTCATTATCATTTGATAAGCTCTCTGATATTAAGCAATTTATAATAAATTTAGAGAGCTGCAATGGGGGTAAAAATAAATGAGCATGGTATGGGACTTTATACAGAATCAGATCTTGGGGATGGAGTGGTTAAACGATATTATAGGCTTAATATTATCTTTCTTCGGACTTGATTTAAGCGGAAGAATCGGTTCAAGTATTCAATTTTTCATATATGATACAGTAAAAATAAGTATACTTCTTGTAACACTTATATTTATAATCAGTTATATACAGACTTATTTCCCGCCGGAAAGAACTAAAAGAATACTGTCAAAATACAGCGGTATTGCAGGAAATATAATCGCAGCACTTTTAGGTACTGTAACACCGTTTTGCTCCTGTTCGTCAATTCCGATTTTCATTGGATTTACAAATGCCGGGCTTCCGTTAGGCATGACCTTTTCTTTTCTTATATCTTCCCCCTTGGTTGATTTAGGCTCACTTGTTTTGCTAATGAGCGTTTTCGGATGGAAAATAGCTGTCGCATATGTCATTGTAGGGCTTGTTATTGCAATTATAGGAGGAACAGTCATCGGCAGCATGAATATGAAAGACCAGACTGAACCTGAAATTTTCGGTAAGACTGAAGCACTGGATAACACTGATTATAGCAGCAGGCTTGTTCGCTGTAGATTTTCATTGAAAGAAGCATGGGAAACATGGAAATATGTCATTAAATATATTCTTATAGGAGTTGCAATAGGCGCTGTTATTCATAACTGGCTTCCGGAAAGCTTTATTCAGAGCGCTCTGGGTGAAAGCAATGCATTTTCTGTTATTATTGCCAGTGTTATTGGTATACCAATGTACGCAGACATTTTCGGAACAATACCAATCGCTGAGGCGCTGTATTTTAAAGGCGTTGGAATTGGAACAGTGCTGAGCTTTATGATGGGAGTAACAGCGCTTTCTCTGCCATCTATGATAATGCTGAGAAAGGTAGTTAAACCTAAGCTGCTGGCTGTGTTTATAGGCATTGTGACGGCAGGTATTATAATAATGGGTTATCTGTTTAATATAGTCGGAGGAATGTTTATATGAATAATTATATCGAAGGATGCTGTCCTAAAAAAAGCTGCAAAAACAATGGCAATTGTGCTGCTTGCATAAAAAAGCATAAGAACACTGACAGTTTGCCGTATTGCCTGTTTCCGGATAATAATGGAGATAAGAGCTTGAAACATTTTTATGAGGTATTAAAAGATAGATTTGAAAATAGTGTTTCATAAGTATTATTTAAAAAGAAATATAAATATCAAATTGGTACCATATAAGCCTAACCCAAAAAAGCATAAGCCGATATGTGATTTAACGCGGATGTTTGCTAAATACACAGTGAAAATGGTACAATAGAAACTGGATTCCAATTATGACAGTCTGAAAAGATTGACTAGGCTTAAGATTTAAACAGACGGTTTATACTTACAACAGCAACGGCAACCAGATAAAAAAGGCTGCTGACGGCAAAACTTAAATCAACACTTATAACTGTCAAAATCAGCGCAGGATTATTATTACGGCTCAATAGGCGATACTGATACTCCGGCAATAAACTTTGAAAGAGATTATTTAATGGGAGGAAATCAGGAAGCATATGAACTTAATTTTGAATTAAGCAGCTTAGGATTAGGGATAGTCATGCCGGCAATAAATTCATACAGCATAATAGCAAAGGCTTTTCCGGCAAATAATTTGTCAAGAGTAATGATCGCAGAGTATGGAAAAACATACATATCAATCGGAACAGGATTTGCGACAGACTACATGACATCGGAGCTTAACCTGAATCCGTCGCAGAGGATGATAACAGGAATAGCTTCCGGAGTGCTGATGGATCATGGGCTTAATAAGGCTGATAATTACTTTAATTGGTCGGGATTAAGACAGAAGAGTGATCTAAGTTATGTTGGTAAAACGGATGTAGACGATATAAATATAGCTGAGATGCCGGATGGGGTTATGAAGTCTGTTCATATTAATGAGTTTGATACAACTAAACCAAGTGGTAAATACAATGTCAATTCAGAACCTTTGGGGCATAAAACCAAAATAAGTAAAAAAGTTGATGAAGCAACCAGACGTTCACTAGAACGTGAAAATGAGGCAGCCAGAATTTTAGCACAAAATGGATATAAAATTGAACAAAATCCTAATTTAAGTAATACATCAAGAAACCCTGATTATTTAATAGAGGAAAATATTTTTGATTGTTATTCATCAGCTGAAAAAACACCCTCAAATAATATACGTTCTACAATTTATGAAAAAGTAATGATAAAACAGCAAACAGAAAGAGTGGTACTTAATTTAAATGATTGGATTGGTAATGTAGACGATATATTAAATGCATTATATGATAATCCAATTGCAAATTTAAAAGAAGTGCTTGTTGTTCGGGATGAAAAAGTTTTTGGAATTTATCCATAGGAAAAGAGGAGTTTATATGTCAATAGACGTAAGTGCAAAAATACAAAAAAATTTTATTAATGTAAAAGATATTGAATTGTATATAAAGGACTTTTTTTTAGTAATCGAAAATTTGAATAAACAAAGTTTAGGAAATGTCACTATGTTTTCTGATTTTTATAATGACAATAAAATAATAATATATTTTACTGAAAATGAAAACGCAGTATACAATTCGTTATTTTTTAAAGAAGAATTTAAATATTCACAATCGCTACTTTTTGATATCAAAAAAGATAATATATCAACAAGAGAATTTGTGACAATTATTAACTTTTGTAAATATATAAGAAAAAAGATAAATAGTGATATTTTAATTACATCAAATGTTCATGACGAAATATGCATAGTGAAAATCAATGAAATTATTTTTTCTGATTCAGCAAAAGAATTGAAAGAATCGTATTCTTAATTATAAAACAAATTAATAAACGCAAAAGCGGCGGCAAGGATTTCAAGAATTATAGAGATGAATTAAATCCTGGCAGCAAAAGACAATCAACAGGATTTAATGTATATACTAAATTAAATGGAGATACAAAAGAAAATAATATTGGTAGAATCTTTTCTTCATTTAGTAGTTTGGTGAAAAAAACTCAGAAGGTTGCTAAAAGTACAGAAATGATAGACATGTTTAGTACAAAATCTAAAGGTAATAAATATATAGATAAATGGACTGATAGTGATGGAAATTACGCAATGTGGAATTAAAATAAGATTTAAAAAATTTTTAAAGATGATATTGATAATATCAATATGCTTATTTATAATATTTCTGCACAATAATTTTAAGAAACCAGAAATAAATACGTTATCTGATCTTAGTGATTTATTGCGTATTGACTTGACTAATGATATTTACTATTTATATGATATTGAGTATAGTTATTATCAAGGAGAAACCACATTAAATCTTTATTATAGTATAACGGATGTAACACTGAATAATAAAGAATACTATCAATTTCGTACTGACTATAATCCTATGCCATCATTAACAAGTATATCGCTTACTAACGAAAAATTTCTGAAAAAGAATAATGTTACTGAAAGTGAAATATCATATATGAATACAAGATTTTCTGAATATAAAATAGATAATTTATTTGGAAAGTTATCTGCACAAATCGACGTGCATATTCATATTATAAAACCTCAAAATAATGATGAAAATTGCAAAATTATACTGTCGACAAGTATACCTGGATTGAAAATTAATATAAGTCAACGGGATTTGTTATTTTCAAAGTATGAATCTAAAAATCTTTAATTATCCTTTATTTACTGCCATACCCCCCTTGTCACCATGACACGGGAAAGTTAATAAGAAAAAGGAATATATATAAATACAAAGAGAAGTGTATAGATCAATATTAATTAGTTTACGGAGCTATTTCATAATGGATATAAAATTTTTTGAGCGACACAAAAAAGCTATGCGGAGAATTGTAATTTTGCTGATAGTAATTGTGGTATATTATATATTTGCCGTTATATCTTTTCATATTACAGCTTCGCAATATGATGAGGACGCAGCTTTAATTGAAAAATTCTCTTTTATATCGACAAGTCAGAATATAGTAAGGTGCTCCGTTCAGAAAGACAGTCTTAACGCCCGATATGTCTGCAATAGTTCTCAATACAGAGAAACTGATGTTATAGAGTTAAAGGTAAAACCGTTTTCTTATTACTACGGTATTTTAGACTGTAATGGTAAGGGTTCATTGTTTAAAACGATAGGTTATCAATTCCAATCCTTACCCTTTTATCAGCATATGTTACCGTACAAACAGTTAGCTTTTATTCACCCTGCAAGCTATAATAAAGATACTATTGTATATGATAGTTATGCATATTTAGGCAAGCAGCTTGAAATATCATTTGATAAAGCTTACTCATACGATGAGGTTTTAAAGATATTTAAAGATTCAAGAAGCTATTCGGTAAAATTCTGCTGGGTAGATACATATGATCCTGATGAAATATCCGATGATGATATATTTTCATTAGGGATTCCTTGGGACAATGACAGCGATTTTAAGCAAGCCTACGGATTCATGTGCTATGATCGGAATTATGTAGAAAGGATAGAAATTGAAAATCCTGATGAGAAATTTGTTCAGATTTTAAAGGAAAACAAGATAGTTGAGGGCAGCTATAAGTCCGGAAGCTATATGTCCGGACAGATTGAAAAAGCCAAAAACGCTTTGATGACAAAGTATAACGGAAGCTTTACTGCTGACGATTTAGAGATCATAGGAGTTGTTCTTGACAAAAAGGACGGTAAAGAGTTTACCGACGAAAATGTGGAATGGCTGCTTAAATATTATGATTGTATAAAGCATATTGCCGCTTATGACTGATGATTAATTTAAAGCGTGTATCTGAAATGTTGATACACGCTTTAATTTTTTACTTTGGTTCCATTGGAACCGAAGTTATATAATAACTTTTTTAATAAGACACAAAAATGTAAACAAAGCATTCACAAGGATTCTAGGGACTGGATTGTATTATAAATTTTCATATCTCATTTGATAAAATATCCAGTAGCTATTTTAGCCGCTTCTTTTGCACCGTTCGCAAAAAATTGCTTCAGTTGCTGCATGATAATATAAGTTGTATTCAGATACTTTCCTGATCTCTTCTGCATTTCAAATCAATTAGGCATATGGCATATAGTCACCTTCGTATGCCATAATAATTCAGCACATCTTCTTTCAGCCTATAATAATCATCAACAACAGCTTGACTATTTGTAAAAATTTCATTGCTGCAGTAATCTGAAAATAATTTTGATTCCATGACTTTCGTTTCTGTCTGAGACAGATCGAACCATGTGTACTGATGTTTGTCCGCACAGATCATAGTATAATTACCGAAATCAATGGATTGGGCAAAAATCAGATAAGTGTGCCCGGGTTTCATAACGTTCAAACCGCCATAATCAAATATAAATTGCTGCCTGTTTTCCTCCGGCGTTACTTCTTCATTTAAACATGTACTATGATAAATTCTTTTGTTAAATTCTTCAGGCGTTTCAAAATAAAATCCGCCGGAAAACAACATTTGCATAGTTTGACCGGTCAATTTTTCATCGCCGTCAATAACCTCGTCAATTACAATTTCCTGTTGAAAGCTTCTGTCATATAAATAATAACTGTCCTTTGCGGTTGCTATAATAATCTGTTTATCAAAAAAGAGATTTTTTAAATTTGAATACATATTATCAAAAAAATCAATATAATCTTCGGCAGACTGATTTAAAACTGCGTCTTCTTCTGAAATAATATATGTATTAGAATTTATTTTGCCTATTTCTTCATAGGTTTTTTCTCCGATAAAACCTGCATCGCTTTGTTTGCTTGTTACTACTCCGCAAATACAGCAAGCAATCAAAATAATTGCTGCCTGAATTGAAATAAACAGCTTCAAGATAGTTCCTCCTCAGCATAACATTTGCCCTCACAAATAAAATATTTCTCATCGCAAAGTTGAGAAATATCCTCCTTATTGTGGCTTGCAATTACAATTATTGCATTGCGCTGTACTGCCCTTTCGCATAAATCGTATATTTGCTTAACCGCGTTTTCGTCTAAAGCGTTTGTTGGTTCGTCCAGAAGAATAACGTCGGGATTTTCCATAAACGCTTGGGCAAGAACTAGCTTCTGGCGCATACCCAAAGAATATTTTCTCACCTTGCGTTTGTCATCAGGATCAAGTCCAACAGCTTCCATTGTAGACTTTATTTGTTTATCGTCAATTATCTTACGAATATCTGCCAGCATTTTAAGATTTTTAAATCCGCTGAATTCAGGGTATAGCCCAATATTTTCAATCACAAGGCTTAGTCCGGGAATTAAGTCGATATCCTTATACAATTCTTTGCCATTATATAATATTCTCCCTTCAGACTGTTTCATCAGGCCTGCAATGCTTCTGATCAGCATGGTTTTTCCTGAGCCGTTCTTGCCGACCAAGCCATATATTTTTCCCCCCACCAATTCAAGATTTATATTGTCGAGAATAACGTTATCCTTTATTCTTTTTGTAAGTCCTTCAATTGTTATTTTGTTCATTCTTATATCTCCTTGTTACTTAATCCAATATCCATTTTTCTTACCGATATATATCCCAGTGATAAAACAAGTATGATGCTTGTTATCTGTACAAAAAATCTTATTGTATCAAAACCGCCCCCAAAAGCGCGTATGTATGACGAGAATGGATTGACAGACATCAGTACAGCATTACTAAATCGGGTTACATATCCTGCTCCCAAAAGACAAAAAATTATTCCTATTCCTGCCGAATACCCAATGCTGCTTCCGAATAAAATAACTAAAGTATTTATTATTATAGCCCCAACTATACCAATTTGAATAACAGAGATACATATATTAATCGACGACACAATATTTTGAATTGTTATTAGATTTGATGAAAAACCGAAGCTGATACAATATTTAGTAAGTGTGAAAATTACAGAATAAATTACAGCGTACACTGTTAATCTTAAGCAATGACTTATGTACCATTTAATACGACTTTTTTGTCTGGTGAAAATGTAAACGCCGCCAATCATTAAATCATGGTAAAAATAAGTTCCGTAAAAAACAGAAAACAAAACAGGTACTATGCAGCCAACGCAAAAGCCCTGCAAAAACACTTCGTCAGCACTTTCAGAGCCAAGTATTGACTGCATAATGTTACCGAAAATTTGATTGGTGTTTGTTACTTCAAAAATTTCAGCGGCGGAGAAAATCAGAACTATCGGAAAAGATAAGAAAGCAAAATATATTTTTTTCATTAGTAATACCTCAGGTTTTTATTCATCTCTAATCGAATTGATTCCGTTTGATCTTACAATATATAAGTGTAATAGAAACAGCCAGCATAAGCGCACAGAAAGCAAGGACAATAAAATAATTTTTGCCCATTAATGAGTTAACTGTAAAGTAATTCATTATATTAAGATTAACAAAATTATGATTATAAGACAAAACGGCTTCATTGCTTTGCTGAAGTCCAAGAAACACAATAATTTCCATGGGAAGAGCCGATAGTATAGCGAATCTTTCTATCCCAAGAGAAATTGAATAAGATAGAACGCCGCATAAGCCAATAAATATACTTAATGCAACTGCAAACAAGACTGTATACATAACAGGGTGTTCAAAAAATAATCTTGCAAAAGTAATCGTATATGGATAGTTCGTTTGTTCAGACAGCAGCTTAGGAGAAATTTGTGTCAACGCTGTAAAATAAGTATTCCAGCCGTCATATTTCGTACTTTGAAAGAAAATATTGTTTAAAGTTATATTAGTTAGCAGCGGCAACAAAGTTACCGTAAAGCTGCCTGCAAATGAACACAACGCTTGTGATATATAATATTTCTTTATACCAAATCGTGAAAAATACAAAGGCGAAGAATGCAAACTCCGATTGGAAGTATGTATCGTTGAAAACGGAAGAACTGCAATGCTATTTTGTGCGGAGTTCCAAAACTTATTCGTTTTTTATTCTCTTTTTCTTAATGTTTTATATACAGTGGTTATTTTGTGTCTTACAAGCAAGTAGCGAGGGGAAATCTTACGGAACTCCGCATAAGCTTTTGTACCATACCTCCTCTTAATATGTGTGACAAAAGTAAAACCCAGTCTGGTAACAGGCTGGGTTTTGTTTTTTTATGAAGTCTTATATTTATTATATTAATTCATATGTAATGTTTATATTAAATATGCACAACAACATAGTTGTTTTTTTAATAAAAATGTAGAAAACGCGTTTATATCTGCTAAAACTTACCTAAAAGTATTGATTTTAACTTTAAGCTGATGTATAATGATAATATAGTTAACTATAAAATTTTTTTGCTCTACAGTAGAGTATGGTATGGGGTATTTTGTTCAAAAATATTAGGTTAATATTTTATTAATCGAAAATTATAGGAGGAATTATGATAAAATTATTTAAAAAGATTGCAGCAATGAGTGCCGCCGTTTTGATAACGGCTTCTATTTCTGCTGTAAGTGTGAATGCAGTTGTACTTGATAAATCGTTTGATCAATCAAATTCATATCTTCATTCTATACAGACTTACAGCTATGATTCGTTAACAAATGCAACCAGCGCTACTAATATGACCATATGCCGAAAGGACAACTATACGGCTATTCTTTCATGCGCTGAAATAAGGAATGCTTTGGGCAGCATATACAGCAATAAAACTGATTTCAGACCGGAGGCTGATAACGGATCATTTTTAAGGGTAACCGCACAAAAGAATATATACTATGAGGGTCTTTATGCTCGTTACTGGTCATATGTTCAAGATGAAAATGGAAATAATAAGGGCGAGGTTGACATAACAAGAAAAATAGTATTTTAATTTCTGTCCGGCTGAGAGGCAGGATATTAATTTTGCCTCTCAGAATATTTTACAGGAGATAATATATGCTTTTAAGAATACTGCGGAATTTATTTAAAGACAATAAGCTCCTTTTGTTATTTATGGTTATGACTTCGGTATTGACCGCTGTAATAGGCTGCTTTATTTACGGCGTTTATGAAAACTATCGTAATAACCTCTTAATAGGAGAATCTAAGACAACCACCGTTAAAATTGAAGCGAACGAATGGAGCGGATGGATGACTTCAAGAACCGATTTGCTTACATTTAATACCAAAGAAGAGGAGCTGAATGATTTGTTTCGGTATAATAATTTCAGCTCTATAACTAAAGGAGATATTTCAAAAGTCTTGAAAGAAATCCCGGAGTCAATGTACGAAGAAATCGAATGGATTTACTGTTCCGGAACATTTGAAAACGATCTTTTTGGGCTTGCGCCCTTTGATTTCATTTTTAAACTGACCGATAAAGGTATTGTAAATGTTATGGAAAATCCATCTGAATATGATCTGACTGACGAGGAATATATTAATGGAGAAAAACATATTGTTGTTTCTGACGATTTTCTTAACGATACAAAAACAATATTTACAGGAACTTTATCTTATGACAGTAATGAGGCAAGAACCTTGACCGGTATAGGCGATAAGGTAAGCATATGCGGAACTGAGTATACTGTTTCAAATACTATACCCAGTGGTGTAAGAAATGTTTTTTATTCTATTCCCTTTACTTCTCTTCCGGACAAAACTATACTTAATGCTGTTGTCAGTATTCAATTCATACGTCCTGTTACATACAATCAGTTTGTTACTATTGATAATATAGTAAACAGCACAATGGCAGATCACGGTCATGTTGTGGATATGGATCTTTCGGCAATAACCGATTTTGCATATTACAGAACAATAATATTTATTACCGCAGCAGTCGCTCTTCTGTTTGCTGTAAACCTTGCAGTTTTATATAAATACATAATTGAATGCAACAAAAAGCGAATAACGGTTTTTCGGCTGTGCGGAAGTACTAGAGGAAGATGCATAGCGCTGTTTCTTGGTCAGGCTGTAACAGTTATCTCGCCGGGATTTATTTTGTCGCTTTACGCATTTCATAAATTGCTGTACCCGAAAATGGTGGAGATATTTCCCAATTCAATAAACTGCCTTAATTTCAATAGATATGTATGTATTTTTGCAGGATATATTGCGGTTTCGGCAATAGTATTGTTTGTCATGCTGATAAGAAATATAAGCAGAAAGCTTAACTTTACGGAGGCAAACATATGAATTTTTCGTTTAAACTTACCAAAAGTACTCGTATTCTAAACATTTTGATCGCAATTCAGCTTGCTGTGGTTTTTGCGCTGATTATTATAATGCTGTCAGCGTTAAAGGATAGAACAGTTTATTATTCGCAGTTTGAAGAAGCGCTTTCTCAGAACGGTATCTGCATAATGCCTAATATAGGTAAGGATGATCTTAAATATGATGAGGATATATTAAGGGATTTTGATAAAGCAACTGCTGTAACCGGCGGCAAGGCAAATCTTGTTATTATGGATTCTGACGATGGTTCTGACAAAAGCGGATATATAAACTATTACAGCCAAGAAATAATGAAAGAACTGCCTCCGTATCTTAAAGAGGGAAAGCTTCCAGACGCTGATAGTGAAATTCCTCAGTGTGTGGTATGTGATAATTTCGGATATAAAACAGGAGACATAGTTGAGCTTAAAGATTGGGACGGAGTATCCTTTAAAATACAGATATCCGGTATTATGTCAGACTATCAGTATATTTATGGTACAGGCGGACCTGATTTATATAACTACACAGGTGATTTTCGGAACTTTTATTATCAACTAAATTCAGCTATGCGCAGTCATCCGCTGTTTATTTCTACAGATAAAATAATGGATAAGGTAGGTTCAAAGGGCTGCTACAATTTTTACAGTTTAATTATAGTAAATTTCCCCGAGGGAGCTTATTCGAAAATTGAGATAGAGAATATGACCTCTGAGCTTGGCTATAGATATTATTATGATACAGATTATATTTATGAAAAAAGCGAACAATACGTGAATCAGGAGCTGTATACACTTTTCCCTATAGCGCTCAGCATATTGATAATTACCATATTTACTGCAATTATAACTACCGTAGTTACTACAACACAGAATCTAAGAAGCTATGCAGTACTTTATTTGTGTGGTGCTACATGGAAAAGATGTTCTGTAATTAATTTTATTAACTATATAATAGTTGTAATTTTCACCATTTTTGCTGACGCCTTATTTTTTATTATCGGAAAATACACGTTTCTGAAACAGACCGTAATAACCATAAGTGTGGAATACATCGGCATTTGTGCAATAATTCTTGCTCTGTTCCTGTTGCTATCAATTATAATTCCTTTATTGGTTGTAAGAAATAAGCAGCCCAGAGATGTACTTAAAACTGAGTTTAGAAATTGATCGGAGAAACAAGATGATAAAATTAAACAACATCACAAAAATTTACAACCCTAAGAAATCCAACGAATTTGAAGCGCTGCACGATGTTTCATGCGAGATAGATGACGGCGAGCTTGTTGCGGTTATCGGTAAATCAGGAG
>NZ_BAAHNZ010000017.1:0-26204 GCF_054655215.1 Hominimerdicola intestinalis | reverse complement strand
TTAGTCGGTGATGATTGAGATGAGGTCCCACCTGTTCCCATGCCGAACACAGTAGTTAAGCTCATCTTCGCCAACGATACTTGGCTGGCAACGGCCCGGTAAAATAGGTCTCGCCGACTTCTTTGCAAAAAAATAGAGAAAGTGTTCTTCACTTTCTCTATTCATTATATTCCTCAATAGCTCAGTCGGTAGAGCATGCGGCTGTTAACCGCAGGGTCGTTGGTTCGAGTCCAACTTGGGGAGCCAATATTACTCTGCAAAGTCTGTAAATGCCTTATTTACGGACTTTGCACAATATATCAGCTCGTTGACCGCCTGCGGTTAACAGCCGCTGTTAATATTCTATACAATTGTATATATTTAAGGGCGGATCGGTGAGTTCCGACCCACCCGATAAATACATGATTGCTTTTGATGTTTTTCCCTTTGCTTAAACATTGCTGTCATACCCGATGCTGTGCCTGCAAAGATGGTTACTTAGTATAAGCCTTACGGAAGCAGACTGCTTCCAACTGATTACCAGGTTTCCACGCCAGGTTCCTCAAAAGTAGCTCAACCCACAGGTATATATACTCGCTGCTGCATTTGTCGCTTGCTCTGATTGAGGTCATGGCGTACAGGTCTCGGCGTAGTTATCATTGAGGTCGTCAGTATTACATACATCAAAAATATATTTTATTCGGTTGTACTCAGACAATTGGCCACAGTAAAATGTTCGCCGTTCAAGTTTGCATTTCACTGAATTGTCTGGTCTATATAAAATCTGCTTCACAGATTTCAATAGCAAAACGAAAAGGGCTTCTCAGATGTCCTGCTAAAAACAATCTGAAAAGCCCTTGACAATCTATCTGATTCGTGTTATAATATACACGAATTTCAAGCATCCTCTAAAGGTTTCACAGTTGTATTGGGACATCTGTGTTGCTTGGGTTACGTTTTCTTGCAGGAAAACGTAACCTGTGAGGGTGTTTATTTTTATATAAATCCACCCGATGTATTTATTATACACTATAAATTTACATTTGTCAATAGTGCAGAGGTAATTTTTTTGTATTTTTGTGGTTCCGCCAAAAATATCATACTTTTTTGTTCTATTTGAACAAAAGCAAAGAGCGTGTGTCATGCGTGACACACTCAAAACTATCTTTTAATACTTTTTTTGCGCAGACTTTCCCTTCCGAAATTAAGGATATTTCTTTCCTGCCGGATAAGCTCCACCTTCTGCCGCTTTCTATCAATTCATTGCATAATTTGTCTTCCCGCTGAGAAAGAAGTGAAGCCGCTGCCTGTTTTTCAACGGCGGGAAGCTTATACAGATCCGTTATGTAGCATATGTAATCAGGATGTTCTTTGACGGCTTTAACGCTTATCCTGCATAACCGTTCCTTCAGAGCGTCAATTTCATCAAGCCTGCGCTCAAAATTCTTTGCAAATTCTTTTTTTCTGAAAAATTCTTCAAACCCCTTGACACTTTCCATAGAATATGCTATACTGTCATTAAAGCTAATAAATGTTTCCTCTAGGGGCAATCGTAGCCCGGCAGATTGAAGCATTTTATTAGCTTTTTCTATATTTGCAGCGATTAGACATCCTTTTTCAAGCTGAAGCTTCAGATATTGTTCCATATTGTTGCGTCCGTAAATGCTGCATATCTTATTGACCTTGTGACGCTGTTCTGATGAGTTGACTTTGACTGCAGTCATGATCTCCCTGTTCTCTTGGTCTTTAAGCTCCGTTATAATAACCAAGGTATTCTTCCAGCGGCCTTCAAATATCATAACGGGATTCCTAAGCTGAGCCGGTATCTGCTTCATTATGTCCGCACTAAGATCATGGCCGTGGAAGACCTCTTCTTTTTTTGACATACACTTGGTTATTGTGTCCGGCGATATTACCAGGTTTAAATTTGAGTCAGCTCCTGCGGCGGCTATTGAGTTAGGCGTTGAGCCGATCTTTAAAAACTCAGTTGTTTTGCCGCAGCTTCTCAAATAGCGGTCAAGCGCTTTAAAGAAATACTCGTCATCCTTCATATTGCGCCTTATTCTATCCGCCATATCCAGAATATCCTGTTCGTCCGCCATAAAGGCGGCTTTTTTGTTATTGTTCATATGCAAGTCTCCCAAAAGCAATGTGTCACGCATGACACATTGCTTTTAAATAATCTGATCATAAAGAAATTGAACGCGCTGTGAATCAGACAGGAATAATTTCCCGTTATTGTACAGCCTGTCTGCAAGACAGTCAATCCGCCTGTGAGCGGCCTCAAGCTCCTCAGGCATATTTTTGTACATTTCACCTAAGGTCATAATACTGCTGTATTTCTTTCTTATCCTGAGTAGATCCTTAGACGCATCTGAGATAAGAGTCTTCTGTTCTTCGCTTGGTTGAGGAATGAAAAAATTGTTGTAGATCAGCGACGCGGAGTAACGGTAACGCATTTCAAGCCTGCCGCAAAAATATTTTGTAAATGCCATATGCATTGACGAACAGAGAACGCCAAAGAGAAACAGATTAGCGTTGGGAATATAATCGACGCTTGAGTTGCAACGTATCGACCTGTCCGTGTAATACGCTATAGGTATGTATTTTCGAGCTTCTGAGGAGTGCCTTGGAATGACTATATAGCTATCCGTCTTAAGCTGTTCCTCCTCGATAACATAGAGTTTTTCACTCTTTATCATGGATTCTGCGGTTACATATTGACTACGACAGATGTATCCACATTGTGCAGCCTTGTTCAGTAAGGATTGACGGCTGAAGATGCTCTGAGGCTCGTATCTGCCTTGCTTCATTTCCGGATAATCTGAGATCTGTGTTCTTGACGGTTTTATGAATATATCAGGATCGCTGTGAAGGTATGCATTAATGTTTTGGCACTCGACCGGACGTGATAAAGGATCTATGTAAAGCAATCGAGGCTTGTTTGTAGTGCTTTTGGGGGAGAAACCAATAATCACACACCATACCTGTACCGAGTCGCTCTCAAGCTTAAAAGGCTGATAGGCAAAATCCAGCTTTATGTTCTCGCAAAGCCTCTCCCAGATGGGCTTCACTTGTATACCCTGACAAACAGAGTTAGTTATAAGATAGCCGCATTTTGTTTTTGGCAGAGCATCCATACACTGTGCTGCCTTAATGATCCATGCACCAGCATAGTCTATCCTCTCGGCTGTTCTGGTAACACTCATTACATCCATACGTTGCTCAGCGTTCATGGAGCTCAGGAACGGAGGATTCCCGATAATGTAATCGGGTTTTAGATTAGACCAGTCGATTTTGAGTGCATTAGCACAGACAATGTTCTTCGGAAGCTCAAGATCAATGGCTTCGAGCCTGCCAAGACGACGTGCGAACTCTATTCTGCAAAGTCTTAGCTGAATGAAAAGCGCAGCTTTCGATACCCCAACAGCCTCTTCGTCGATTTCGATTCCGCAGAATCTGCTCTGATCCAGCCAGCTGCAGCCGTGAAGTATTTTGCAGTCAAGTTCAAGTTCCGACAGTCGCTGAGCTGTCCTTATAAGAAAATTTCCGCAGCCGGATGCAGCATCTAAAAACACAGCCTCTTTTAGCGTGTATTTATCGTAAGTAAGTAGATTATCAAGAATCCGATCGATGTCATTCTCTGAAGTGTAGAATACGCCTTTGCGTTTTAATCCGTCCGATAGAAATAACTTGCCAAGCTCGGCAGGCGAAACACCGCTCCAGTCTTGAGAGATAAATGAAATAAGCTTACCATGCATATCAGAATTTACTTTTTCCGGCTCAAACGGAAAGCTCATTTCGGGCGGAAGCGAGCTGAAGAAGGTGCAGAGATTTTTTCCAAGCTCAGAAGCAATCGAATTGTAAACGAGGGCAGTAAAAGGCTTTCCGAGAAATAAATCGGAATTTTCACAAAAGATCGAAAACAAGGTCATCAGCAGAAAATTCCGAGTTTCTGTTTCATCATAACCGGCTTTTTTCGTTGCCAGCCGCAGTTTATCAAGATACTGACATAAAATATCGCTTTTGTTCATAAATATTATCCTTTCTAATTTATAAAGTAAATAAACTATCCTATTCGGATAGATAATATACAGTGGGTTCTAACTATGACACCGCATTTTAGGGACTACCCCTCGCCTTAAAAAAATTCTGCTTTTCTTCCAAAAATCTCTTGACAAAATCAGTCTTATGTGCTATCATATAACCGATGAAGGTGTTTGATAGCTTTGATGTTGGATTTGTCAGAGCTTTTGAACGTGAGCAGCGGCTGAGGTGAGATGCAGCCGCTGTTTTTTTTTGGCGACGGCATATCCTACCCTGAGCATATACAATGATAAAGTATTTGTTCTCCGTGTAATCTCCACATTGCGTTTTTCTTTTTTGTTTTCTTATCAGTCCGAGATATATGAGCCTGCCGATCACAGTGATCAGCTCATCTTTTTTTATTTTGATAAGGCTGATAAGATCACTGTAACTGTGATAGAAGCTGTTCTTATAGTTTTCTCTGCAAAGGCAGAAAACCGAATATACTCTAAGCTCTTTAGGCTGCAGTATGCCTGCAGCCTTTTTGCATATGTAAGTATAGCTATGTTCTTCAAAGCGCTTCAAGGTATAAGTGTATGTGCCGAGAGTACGGTCATCACGGACTGTTCTTGTGCGTCCGATAATGATGCCGTATTTCAAGAGTCTGCTGCAGGCTCTTGAAACTGTATCCGTTGAGATACCGCATATGCCGGCAATAGTAGACTGCTTTACTTTAACACAGCCACCCAGCAGAGAGTCATATCCGTATGCACTGTACAGGCTGTACAGATAAGCTGCAACAGCAAATTCGCTGGAGCTGAGAGACTTATCGAGTATAAGAGTATTGGGGAGAGAAAAATAGCTTGAGTGTGTCATAATTTGCTCCTTCCGTAATATTAATGATTAACAAAAGTACTCAGATAGTTCTGAAGCAGAATAACGGTCTGATCGTCCAGAGATCGTTTTGCCTTAAATCGCTTTAGGATAGTTTCACACTGAGAGTATTCATTCTGCGCAATCAGCGTAGAAAACTCGCCATTTGAAAGCCTGTCCGCTTCTTCGATGGCAAGCTTCATGGGATTTTGCTTTGAATGGGACGTCTGCTGTCGTGCACCGGGAGAGCTTAATGGACGGGAGGGTATATATGAAGCATAAGAATCTTTACTTTTATCGCCGCCCAGACGATTATTAATCAAATCAAAGTCAAAAAGAACTTTTGATAATGCAGCACGATCTGCAGACAGGACTATATCGTCAAGCTTAGTGATTTTGTGTCCCGACTTATAGAAAAAATCAAAGGTCGATTTGATCGGATACATACGTTGGCGCTTGATTACTGTTTCTCCATATTCCATAACTGACAGCTCATCAGCTGTCATGAGAGCGCGTTCCTTCGCCTGGTAGCTTTGCTGTGAGATATATTCCTTAAGAGATCCGCTGTAAGCTATGTATTCTTTGGTTTCGTTTCCAAGTGTTCTGGAAATAAATTCATTGGTGTCCGGATCCATGCTATATATATAGATAAGATTACCGCAGCTGGTTCGTATGACCTTGGCTTCATTTTTGTATTTTATATCAAGTTGTGAAAGATCCTGAACGAATAGGTGAAAAAGAATATTACGTCCAGCCGAAACGGTTATTTTGTTGTCCATGCCGGGGATACGAACCATATTACAAAATTCATCGAGGATGAAATTGACTCGGCGAGGGAGTGCTTGAATACGGTTTCTGTTGAGGTATTCTACCATTGCCGTGTAGCACTGGTTAATAAAAAGCGACGCAATAACGTGCCTTGTAGGACGATCGTCAGGTACGACCATAAATATTGCGGTGGGTTGTTCGTTGTCGACAAGATCATCAAATCGTATATCGTTCCCGGCAGTCAAGGATGCGATGCCTTCATCTGATCCGAATATGGAAATATTATCGGCAAGGGTTGCAAAAATACTGCTGCGCATATCTCCGGAAGCAAATTTGGAGGTCGCGTATGCCGCCTTTGCGGGCGAACCGACAGGCAGGGATTTAAAGAGCTGATCCAGCTTGTTTACCGTAACCTGAGCTCCGTTTACGATTTTGGTTTCATCGTCACCGCCATACTCGATAAACAGCTGATAAACGCTGTACATATTGACTTTGTCAAGGCAGTTGTTCTCGTAGCCTAGATCCAGCAAATATAGTATCATAGCCTTAAGCAGTGACTTTGCTGATGACGGCCAGATAGGATCGGTATCAGGATTGTACGTCAAAGTGTTGGCCATTGTATCAATGTAGTCGTTGACCTTTGACATATCGGTATGATTTTCTTTTGCATATACATATTCGTCTACGATAAAAGATAAAGGATTCCAGCAGTTTGTTCTGTCTGTGTCACGCAGATTAAGCACAACGACCTTATACCCGTTTTGCTTTAGTATAGCATAGGTGTTCTCGAGTATTTCACCTTTTGGGTCATTGATAACCATAGACTGCTTAGTATCAATGTTCTGGCATGATGCCAGCAGATTTATAAAGGGGAGTACAAACGTCTGCGTTTTGCCTGATCTTGTTGTGCCGATAATCAGGGAGTGAGTTGTGGTTGCGTCAATATAATAGCATCCGTCGATGTATGCCAAGGGTATTCCTGATTTATCAGCACTGCTCAAGGATCTTTCCGGTATTTTAAAGAATTCTTTTTTTATATCTTTGATGTCTGACCAACGTGATGTGCCGTACAGCTCGTCCTGACTGTGCTTTATTTGATATTTTTGCTCCAGCCTTATACAGATGACCATTGCTACAATGTAGCCAATCAACAGCGGAGCGTAGATAGGCATGCCTCTCGGCGCCTTGTACAGATAGCTTATCTTTGGCGTAATTGCAGCCGACAAGGACGCTGTACCCCCTTTGCTGATCGCCGATAGCAGCTGAATAAACATATTAAGTATAAGGCAGATAGCTGCTGTGCTTACAACAAAGACAATCACAAGCTCTGCTAGCCTTCTGACGGGACTGCGTTTGTTCTTTTTTTTCTTTTTAGCCATCAGCGTCTGCCTCCCTGTGTTCTTGTTATGACGTGATCGTAGGCTCTATGCATTATATCTGTCAGCTGAGTGCAGATCCTTCCCGGAGTATCCACTGTTCTTACAAGCTCGCCGTCCCAGAGCTTGCCGATGCGACCTTTATGATTGATGTTGTTTACACATTTAATGGAGTTTCCGCCGTAGTCAAGCCATTCATCAAGATTTTTGTTGTAGTCATCCAGCAAATAATCGTTTTTGTCTATGCCGCCGGAAATATATTCTGATTTCGGAACTCCAACCTTAGTGAAAATACGATGCAAGTTGTCTATCTCAGGCAACTGCTCGTCAAGCCACTGGTTTTTCTGCCGGCAGCAGAAGGGAGGTTCGCCGTCGATCGCGGCGGACAGTATGTATATTTCTATTTCAGGGTTTTGTTCTGCAAGCTGCTTTACTGCCTTAACCATATTTTCAAATGGCTTTAGATTACGGAAAAAATCCTTTTCCCACATACGCTCAAGATACCGCACCTCGTCGTGAAATCTTGCAAGTGTTCCGTCCATATCCACAAAAAGACGTGTTGATGTATTCATAAAAGCTTACCTCCCAAAAAGACAGCCTGTCACGCATGACAGGCTCAGTAGTTTCTGTTCTGCATCAGCTGCAGAGCTTCTTCATATTCGTATTCGTTTATCAGCTGTACTGTGTGCCGCTGCATTTCATTGAGCATACGAAGAAAAGCCGGATTAATGTATACAGCAAACTGTTTTTTTCTTTCTATGTATCCGTTCGGCAGCCTCAGTGGTCTGGAAAGATATTCAGCAGCAAATTCATTACCCTGTTCTGAAGCCTTTTTAAGCTGCTCCCTTCCTTTTTCAAATTCATGCCGTTTAAAGTATTCAACTCCAAGCTTTACTTGAGCATATTGATTGTTCTGCTGTGCAGCCTTCAGCAGCATTGCTTCGGATTTTTCCCAGCTGTATTTCTCAGGTGTAAGATACAGTTTTCCGAGCGCATACTGAGCGTACATATTATTCTTTTCGGCCGACAGCAGTAGGTGTTCTTCAGCTTTATCAGGATCGTATTTTTCTTCGGTTAGATACAGCTTTCCGAGAGCATAATGACTAAGCCCAAGCTCATCATCCTGATCGGCGGCGAGCATAAGATAATGTTCTGCTTTGTCCAAGTCTTTCTTTTCATCTGATTGATACAGCTTGCCCAGAGAATACTGTGCGTACATATTATCCTTTCCGGCCGACAGCAGTAGGTGTTCTTCAGCTTTATCAGGATCGTATTTTTCTTCTGTGAGATGCAGCTTTCCGAGAGCATAATGACCTAGACCAAGCTCGTCGTTCTGGCTAGCGGCAAGCATAAGATAATGTTCTGCTTTGTCCAAGTCTTTCTTATCGTCTGATTGATACAGCTTACCGAGAGCATACTGAGCGTACATACTATTCTTTTCGGCGGACAGCAGTAGGTGTTCTTCGGCCTTATCAGGATCGTATTTTTCTTCTGTGAGATACAGCTTTCCGAGAGCATAATGACTAAGCCCAAGCTCATCATCCTGTTTACCGGCAAGCATGAGATAATGTTCTGCTTTGTCCAAGTCTTTCTTATCGTCTGATTGATACAGCTTACCGAGAGCATACTGAGCGTACATACTATTCTTTTCGGCGGACAGCAGTAGGTGTTCTTCAGCTTTATCGGGATCGTATTTTTCTTCTGTGAGATGCAGCTTTCCGAGAGCATAATGACCTAGACCAAGCTCGTCGTTCTGGCTAGCGGCAAGCATAAGATAATGTTCTGCTTTGTCCAAGTCTTTCTTATCGTCTGATTGATACAGCTTACCGAGAGCATACTGAGCGTACATACTATTCTTTTCGGCGGACAGCAGTAGGTGTTCTTCGGCCTTATCAGGATCATATTTTTCTTCTGTGAGATACAGCTTTCCGAGAGCATAATGACTAAGCCCAAGCTCATCATCCTGTTTACCGGCAAGCATGAGATAATGTTCTGCTTTGTCCAAGTCTTTCTTATCGTCTGATTGATACAGCTTACCGAGAGCATACTGAGCGTACATACTATTCTTTTCGGCGGACAGCAGTAGGTGTTCTTCAGCTTTATCGGGATCATATTTTTCTTCTGTGAGATGCAGCTTTCCGAGAGCATAATGACCTAGACCAAGCTCGTCGTTCTGGCTAGCGGCAAGCATAAGATACTGTTCTGCTTTGTCCAAGTCTTTCTTATCGTCTGATTGATACAGCTTACCGAGCGCGTACTGAGCATACATATTATCCTTTTCGGCTGCCTGTAGTAGGTGTTCTTCAGCCTTGTCAAGAGCTACAGCTGTTCCTTTGCCGGTAAGATACATCGAGCCTATACGATAACAGACATTATCGTCTTTATTATCCTTGTATATTGCTTCAAATCCCTGCAATGCCTCAGAATAGTATTTACCTGCCATGTCCTTATTACTTTCAACGCCCTGACCGTTTTCATACGCATTTCCCAGGTTATAGCTAGCATAAGGCATACCTTTATCTGCAGATAACCTGAAATACTCTGCTGCTTTTACATGATCTATATCAACTCCGTTTCCGTATTTGTACATATTGCCAATTGAAAATTCAGCATATTTGTTGTTCTTAGCCTGTTCATAGTGCTTTTTAGCTTCGCTGTAATCTCGATCCGTTCCAAGTCCTCGATCGTACATTTTGCCAATACGGTAGTGGAGATAATCACATTCCCATCTTTTTTTCTTTAGTTCTCTTGCATCTGCAAATGGATTGTCAAGCAGCTTCGTATTCTGAGCCAAAATCTTCTTAAACCCGTCCAGCGCTTTTGCGTAATACTGTTCGCCTATATCTTTGCTGTCAGGTGCTTCCGCCAGTCCTCCGGCGTATATTTTGCCTATGTCATAAGCGGCAAGCATATTTCCTTTATTGCATTCCGAAAGAAGCAGTTTCAGCGCTTTTTCAGTATCACTTTTTATTATGTTGTTGGGATCGGCGTCATTTCCGTATAAAAAATGCAAGGCTTCTTTGTATTCTTTGCTCCAGTCTATGAAAACAGTTTCTTCGGAAGGATGGTCTTGAGTTCTCTCATAGTCCTGCTGTTCTTCAAAAGCAAGCTCTTCCAAAAACTCTTCTTCGGAAGGATGAATTTCTGGCTCGGAGCTGTACAGGGAAGCGTAATATTCGTCCGGAAGCTGTTCTTCGCCGGGGAACGGAGGCTCATAGTATACTTCCTCGGGAGGATGCTCCTGTGCAGGTTCAGACTGTTCTGCAAGTAAACCGGTTTCTAACCCATCTTCGGAAGGATGACCTTGGTAAGCCTCAGTCTGTTCTGCAAACATTTCATGAACCGGCCCTTCTTCGGAAGGATGCGCCCGCAGCGCAGAAGCTTTAAATGGCTGCATAAGCTGTTCCTGGTAAATTTCTCTGACGGCGTTAAGCACTTCATTTCCGCACCGCTCCTTCAGATCGTTCATCTTATTCTTGCGAAAGTTTTTGTATAACGCCTGATTACCTACGCCATAGGTTTGCTTGTACAGCAGCTGACTTTTCTCTGTCATTTCAGAAAACAGCTTTCCCATTCTGAATAGCTCAGGATCTGAACGTATTGCCGAATCGGTTATACTGTCAATAAGCGGTCTGTACCTCTTGACGTAACCGCTGTTGTAGCCGCACTTTTGCTTACTGCTTTTAAGCACATTTTTCGGCAGCTGAGTCAATAGTTCAAAAAGCTGTTCTTTGGGCCCGAAAGCTTTGACTCCTTTGCGGATCACATCACGAAGAGCAGTGAGCTGTTTTACGTGTTCGTTACCGATGATTCTGTTGGCGATTGCAGATTTAAGTGCGTTGAAAGCCTTAACGTCTATGCAGTCTTGTTTGTTTCCCTTTTGAGTAATTTTTCTGTCCTCTTTGCGGTGGTACTCGCAGATCGAATAGTGTATGTGTATGTTGTCTGTGTTTGTGTGGATAGCTGCGTTCCAAAAAACATTATCCACATCAAATTTGCTGTTCTCGGAAATCATTTTGTTGATGCCGAGTCTGCCCAGTTCCTTGAGCTTTTTGACGTCCAGGTTAAAATGTCCGTCTCCGCGTTGGGTCAGAATACCGTGCTTCAGAAGAAACTGATTGTCGAAGGATACTACACCGAAATATTTCGGACAGCCCTCGTCTCTGCTGACTCTTTCAAGATGTCTGTACTTTTCCTTGTCAGTTTGGGTAAGCCTGTCCTTTTCATTGTCAAACAAGCCGTCCGATTTTTCTTCGTTTGACATATACGTTAAAAAGTCTCCGCCTTTGTATCTGTTCTTAGGGTTGTATTCGTCATTCAAATGATAAGCCGGGTTAAAGGCTTCGGGACGTTCCATGTATTCAAGATAATCGTATCCGCCTATCTGCCAGTTGTACTCAAACCCCAACGAAAAAACAATGCTCGGTCTGGGATTGCCGGGTTTCAGTTTTGATATAGTATTTACCGACATTCTGTTCCTGCCTCCTTAGTCATGTGTGACAGTCAGTTGTGAGTTGATTTGTCAAGCAGTTTTTTTGTCTGTGCCTTAAGCGCACTGTCTGCATATTGTTTCCTGCTTTCAATGAGCCATTTGTACGGAGCTTTTTCTGCAGGCTTAAACTCTTCGTAGTCGAGATGAGTCGCTAGTGAGTTTACGAGATTCACAAGGTGATAATTCTGTTCTGTGATTTTTGACAGCAATGATCTAATCCTCTTCACCTCGTCGCTGTCTCGGTCGTCAAGCCCGCAGTAATATTTGATGGCGAGCTCGGTGGCAGCGGAGATGGTCATGTCCGTCTCCTTGGCAAGCTCATCAAGCAGCTGACTTGCTTCTGAGCTTATCCTTATTGTTCGTTTTACATATACCTTATTCATGTAATCAGTCCTTTCAATGCAATTTTTTATTTCCAGTTGGTTTCCGTAAATTTACAAATTTCCGCTGAAAAATCTCAAAAATCAGCGATATTACAGAAAGAGCATAAAGCAAATGCCGCACAATTTTTTAGAAGCTCGGTAAAACCGAGCTTTACCGTCCGAAAAAATGCCGCAGATTCTCGATTTTTATGGCACTTTGCCATACAAAAATGGGCTAAAAACAGCGTTTTGCCATATGCTTGCCATACAAAAAAGCCGTTTTGCCATACGTTTGCCATACAAAATGGGGTCTTTGCCATACGTTCGCCATACAAAACAGCCCATTTGCCGTACACTTGCCATACAAAATTGTCACCTTGAATTTTACTTATTTGGAAGTTCATCAAAGAAGATACTTCTCAGATCATCAAGGTCATTCAGTATTTTTAAGAACATCGGAGTGACGTTTTCAAGGAGTTTTTCTGTGCTTTCCGACTGTGTTTTTAACTCTTGAAGGCACAGAGAAGCCACTATCGGAGGCAGTGTATTTACAAGAAATTTGTCCTTACAAGCAATATATTTTTCAAGTATTTCATTCACAAGTACGTTTCTGGACGGGTAATTTTCCATCTCAACAAGCTCGTCAATTGCCTCCAGAAGCTTGTTTTCTACTCTTATTCTTAGTTCTGCCATGAACTTTTCCTCACCATATCGGCTCGATTTTGTTCGCACATATCTTATATGATCCGTCAAACCATGTTCTAAGTTCTCCTTTTACGGACACTCCAAGACCTCTTGTAAGGTTGTTTAAAACGTTATTTACATTCTGTCTGTCGCATACATAAACATCAAAAATGTCAAAACATTGTTCTTTTCCGACCTCTGAAGGACGCATAATTTTTACTTTAAAAGTGATTGCATAGTTGTTGTTTTCGACCGTTTCAATGGTGGAATATACGATTCCTCTTACTGATATTCTGTTATCTTTGCTGTTAAAAGGCATAAAATCTTCTCCCTTTCATTATAAATTGATGCGGAAATATAAAAAAACGAACCGAAAATCAGTTCGCAGTGAATGATTTTTGATTCGTTCTATTTCTTATCTGCCTCTGTTTAGAGGCTTGTTTTGTGATTTGGAGTAAAATCTGTCCACAGATTTCTCCCAAGTTTTAATTGTTTCTTTTTCGATAAAGCTTAAGAGGGGTTTTAAATTTTCATCCGTATCGTAAATTTCAAGAGCGTTATAGTAGTCCTTTTTATCCTCGTCATATATAATAAGGGGAGGATGATCGTTTATCATCAGGTAGTAATTCATAAGGGTTCTGCCTACACGACCGTTTCCGTCTGCAAAGGGATGAATGTATTCAAAGCCTGCGTGAAGATAAGCGGAAACGGTAATTGCATTGAAATTTGCTTCATAGGCAACTCCGTTTACTTCTTTTATTAAAGCTTCAAGATCCTCTTCAACATATTCAGGAGGGGAACCGACTTCGTTTATTCCTGTAACATAATCGTGTTTTTTGAATTCCCCGGGTCTTTCCTGATTGACTCCGAAACGCCGTTCATCAAAGGTGCCATAGGTAAGCGTATAGTGAATCTGCTTTATTAGGCTGATAGAAATAGGCTTCTTTTTAACTATTTTCTCAGCAAGGAAATCATAGCATTTTTTTTGATTTTCTATTTCAAACAGCGTTCTGGTGTCACCGGTATAGTTAATAACCTTGCCGTTTTCAAAAATTTCTCTTGTGTCGTGATAGGTTATATTATCGTTTTCTATTCTGTTTGAATTGTATGCAAACAGAATTCGGAAGCTGTCAAGCTTCATATCCATGTCTGAAACAGAGGATATTTTGTTATGCTGCCAGAAGGCAAGAACGTCTGCGTATGTCAAATAAACACCTCCTTAGCTAATATCATAAGAATTATTAGACTTATAAATAAACAAAAGACTGTGGTGCATTTTGAATTCCATAGTCCATTAAGTTTTTACTTTCTTTATAAATTCTAATTTTTCCAAGATGATATGCAAATGCCGTTCTTTTATTTAAATAATAGTCATAGAAAAAATCTTCACTAATTCCAGCTTCAGATTTAGTTTTTGACCAAACATAATCAGGAGTTCCCTCTAAAACCTCCTTTACTTCAACTTCTCCAACGATCTTCATTATTGGATATGTTGAATATATAACGATACTATCAATTTTACGTTTGCATTTTACTTTACGAAATTCATATTTTTTTATTCCAGATAAAATACTATTAGTATGTTCAGGCTTTATTGACATTAGTACTTTACACATTAAATTCGCCTCCAATTTAAAAATATTATATCATAAATAAGATTAGTATTCAAGTTATTTAATTAACTTTTCGGCATTTTGATTGGCATATTTTAAGATAGCCCTAAAGTCATTCATAGTGTATTCTGCTTGATAAGGATGAACATTTTTCCATATTCCGTTAGATTTTAAAATATAATGGTTAACGTTGTTCCCGCTTCCAAACGCATGATCATATACAAGTTCTAGTACAAAAAGATTGGTTTTTGAATAGTATAATTCTTCGATTACATTATTCGGAAAAACGGATTTGTTGCCAACAATCTTTTTATAGTCGTTTAAAGAATAATAAACACGCCTATTATACTTTATCATTATACATTTTACAATTCTTCCATAAGAAGTTATCACAGATTTATATGTACGATGTGACTGCTCTGTGTGCTTTCTATATATTAATATAGGCTGATTTACCTTATAAGCTGGTATTTCACAAGGGTAAAAAAGATAAGTCTTTGTTATTCCATTAGATGCTGCTAATTCTTCTGGTTTAGTTTTCACATTTTTTAGTTCAGAATAAGGAAATAATTTATCATGCCAGACAGCTTCAATAGGCAGTAATGAAAAACTATTTTCTTTTTTGCAGATGAATGGAAAGGATAAATAAGGATTGGAAAAGTCAATATATTTTTTACTCCTTAAATAAACACATTCGTTATTTAGGTTATATCCTACGAAAATAAACCCCATTTTTTTTAGCATAGATATAAGTTTTAACTGTTTTTCAAAAATAGTTATATATATTTCTTCACAGTCCGATTCAAGCCAATTCCATAATGCAATACCTATTGCACCTTCACCTAGTCTATTACCTTGAACTTTAGGTGACAATTTTAATGTGCTAATTTTTAATCTATTCTTTTTCATAAGTGTTTTATCTTTAAGAGTAATAGCTTCATCTTCGTTATTCTTTAACATCATAAATGCATTTAAACCGTCACTCTCATAATAAGTTAAAGCAACTTTTTCTTCTTTAGCTTTTCTTTTAAACCATGCTTCAAAAAAAGGATAATCAGATTTTAAACTGTCAAAGAAATTATCATTGATGTTAATATCAGAAAGCTTTTTCCACTTGTATACACCTGCCATATATTTTACCTCCACTGATTAATATTTTTATTGTTTGAATTTATTATATCATCAATAAGCGATAAAATCAACTATTTTTAGAAAAATATTCATATAACGACAAGTATTAAAAGCTATTAAAATACTCGCTTTCCTTTCCGAAAGTATTAAGTATTTTAAGCCTGTCAGCGCTGAGGCCGAACAGTTTCGGCGCGTAATAGAGGAAAAATCCTTGCTCTGAGCTGAAAGGCTTTACACGAAAGCTTATGTATTCAGGACAGGGCTTTTCATATGTTTCATCGTTCTTTCCTATGACCGTACAGATCAGTTTTTTTGATTTGTCGATGACTATTATGACATTGTCATACTTTTCTTTGTCAATTGCCGAGGTAAGTATGCTGTCATAAGGCAGAGTGTAAAGTGTTGCTTTATCGTTTTGATGATAGCAAAATTTTATATTATGGTCGGAAGCGGAGATTTCAAGAAAGTGATTCTGATCGGAATTGTGCTTAAGAAAAAATATACTTACAAGCAGTCCGATAGCAGATACAGCGCTTAACAGATCAGATATGCTTGATACTGCAATAGTCAGTGCGATGAAAAAAACACAGCAAATAAGCAGTTTTTTCTGCTTGCTATGTGTATCTGCGACTTTGTTTTTGTAGTTTTCAATCAGCAGACTACGCTGATCGGAGCGAGGATACTGAAATATTAATTCATTTTCGTTCATAATTTTATTCCTTTCATTCTAATACTGTCACCATACAGGAGGCTGACAAACCTCCGTCGAATGTTGTTGCTGTTATGATCGCTTTGCCGGAAGAATGTCCGGTAATTTTACCTTTGTTGTCTACAGATGCGATATCCGGTCTGTTGCTGCTCCAGGATACGGTTTTATCATCGGCATTTGAGGGAGAAATAACTGCGGTAATGACCGCAGACTGATTAGCTTTTAGTGTTACGTTATTGGCTTCAAACTCGGTTTCAATCCGTATACCGCTTACCCCGACAGGCTGTTTTACTGTTGTTGTATCGGGGATCGCAGTTTTCTGAGTCTGCGCTGTTGTTTCGGGCTTAATGCTTTGGGTTTCAGGTGTTTGCATTGGGGGAGACGTCTGCTGTATGCTGTTGCTGGACGAATCTGCTTCTGCAGAACCAGAAGAGACTTCCGAAGATACGCTTTTACTTGTGCTTTTTTCTGTTTTTGTTTTAGAAGTTTTAGAACTGGTGTTTTTGTCAGCTGAGGAGGCTTCCAAAACAGACGATTGCTGTGTCGTTTTGCTGTCCTCTGTAAAAACAGTATTCAGTGTTGAGGTCTCTGAAGCTGCCGACACTGTAGTCATTACAGCTTTGGTCGTGGTCATTGTGGCAGCTTCAGCGGAGGTCATGAATAAAATATCCTTAATATCTATAGTGATACGCTCGATTTTTTCTTCTCCCTTTTCAACATGACCTGGAATAATATCACCGAATTCATCGTATTTATCTTCGATTATAGTATCAGGTGATTTAAAACAGATCTTAATTATAACCTTTTTAAATTCAGCGGATGCATCATTGCACATAATTATCTTTGAGATATTACCGTTTCCAACCAAAAAATCAAGCTCATTTTTTGAGTTATCCAGCCATACTGATCGGATTTCCGGTTCATCGCCCTGAGAGCTTCCGATGTCGATTTCCTTGACTGAGTAGGTAAAGCGCAGCTGGCGGGTATCGGTAAGGTATACGGCGTTTGATATTTTTATGTAATAGCCGCCGATGGTTCTTACCGTGTTATAGTCTTCGGATAGAGTTGCCGCTCCGGCGCCGTACCATGATCGAGAAGTTATTAAAAGTAAAAACAAAGGAAGCACAACAATAAGGAATCCAGTATATATGATATTGTATTTTTTATTTGACAGATTCATAAATATGCCCTCCTTATGCAATTCCGGCAAGTCCTTGAGCAAGTTTTATGACTTCGCCTCGGACAATATTTGTGTACTCTTCTGACGCTGCTTTATCTATTTTAAGATAATGCAGCGATTCATCCGTAAAAATATCTACGAAATGTTCAAAATTGTTTCGGATCAGCTCGGAATATTCCGCCTCCGAATATTCGTTATACAGGCTGTTATACAGACTGTGTATGATTTTTTCTCGGTCTAGGGAATTTCCCATGTACATAAGATCGGCAAGCTCTACATTGCGTATGCAATGTATTTTTTCTCTGTCCTCGCCCATTGCCATGAGCATTTCGCCATTTTGAAATTTCTTTACGTTCATCAGCTCCGCATGAGTAAACTGCGGGAACATTTCATGAAGCTTTGAAATGTTTTTATCCGATATGGACTGCTTCATAATTATCTTATATTGCACTAAATCAAATATAGTTCCGACAACAACCGAGCCTTCGTCCTCTCCGGGAGGGCAATAATCCATAGCAGACTGGGAGGCAAACCAAAGTCCGGCAAAGTATTTACGGCTTCGGCGGGTAAGCTTTTCGATGTATTGCGTAACATTTACGTTTTTGTGGTTTATAAAACGGTGAGCCTCATCAATTACCGATACCACATGACGACGGTCAAAAGGATGTGTTATGCTGTTGTTGTATGAAACGTTCATGCAGGTTGCCGACCACATTATTGAAAGCAAATTAAACAGCTGAGCATTGTAAACACGCTCTTCCATCTCGGAAAGAGTTCTCACGTCAAAGATAATAAGGTTTTTGTTACTTATATTAACATTCGTATATCCGTTGAAAAGACTTGAATATACTCCCTCCGCAAGAGATTTTATCATTGTTTCCAAGCTTTCTAACACATTGATCTGATTTGTAACAAGATTTTTGCGGTAGATCCCGGGGCGTTCGTAGAGCTTTGAACGCAGAAGTGTAAGCAGATCGGACATTATAGGAAACTGCTCCGGAGACATTTTAGTAACGTCTGTATCTTCCGAGATGTCAAAGTTGGTATACAGTTCAGACAGCAGATCCTTTAGCTTATCCGCTTCTTTTTCACTCATAGATGGAGCGTATTGATAGAAAAATGCAGTTATTCTGGATATCTCAGAGGCATAATTGGCTGCAGAGGCAGAATTGTCGCTTTCCTCAGCAGATTTGTCTATGCTTTTCATCAGCTGTAACACATTGATTATGGAGTTTTTATTCATTCGGATAACCTGTCCTCCGAGTACAGATGCACACAAACCGTATTCACTTTCGACGTCCAGAACAAATACACGGTCACCCAGAGCAACGGCAAATTCTATCAATTTTTTGAGTGTAATTGTTTTTCCGGAGCCTTTTTTTCCGGTTATAAGGAGATCGTAGGATTCTCGGTTGTACGTTTTAAAAAAGGTATCAATATAGGCAAGTCCTCCGGTAGTGGTGTATCCCCAAAATACGCCCTGAGGATCAAATATTGACTGATAATAAAAAGGGAACTGCCTTGCAAAGGTATCGTATAGAGGAAAAGGATTTTTTGATATATTTCCTTCCGGACTCAGCATATATGTGTATTCTATCTGCATTTCATTGTTGGGGATATAATACTGAAGGCCTATTTCATCAAAGGTTTTCTGCATATCGGCAAGCTTTTCTTTGAGGGCTTCAAGGGATCCTGCCGATACCAGAAACCTTAGGGTAACAAATCTCATCTGCTCGTTGCCGTTGACTATTTTATCTCTGATAGCCGCAAGCTTGTGGTATTCTGTTCCGGCGTCCATCAGATCTCCGCTGGACTGAGTAATATGACTTCTTGATTCCAGTTCGTCAAGCGACTGGTTTATATCCTGTACAATAACCGATTTATCTTTCATGCCAACGTCAAAGGTTATAGTGTCGGTAAAGCTTGATACGAGATTTGCAAGCTGCAGATCTTTTAGGTAAGCCGGATATCCGGAGATAACTACCGAGGTGACATATTTATCATTAATTTTCATATAGCTTTGTTTGTCGGCAAGCATTTCCGGGAAAATGTGTCTTGCGTCTATCGGTCTGTTCTGCTCATCAAAACACATATATTTTTCAAGAAATTCAATAGTCTCATTGGGTTCGCAGATCCTTACGACTGCGTCCGTCATCATTTCTATATAGCGTTTTCTTTCCTTTTCAAGCTTTGCCGATTCTCCGAAAATTATTAGATAAGCAAGCTTATCACGATGGTTCTTTTCAAACGCTTCTATTCTTTTGATCTCTCGCCTTATCAGCAGCTTGCAGTATTCATTCGGAGCTTTTTCAAGCTTATACAAAAGAAAATTTTTTTGTGAATTAAGCAGGGGAGAACAGTCGGAGAATACATACTTGTGAGGGGAAGACAGCGCCATAGTAGCTGACGCAAAGCTGTCATAGGCATTCTCAGCATCGTCCTGTAAAAAATGAAATATGTCTATTCCGGAAATTCGCAGAAGAGTAAAGGTGATCTTTTTGCCGGATATTTTCACAGTTGAAATCCCGTCAGTGGTGTTTTTATCAAAGTCTATAAGGCTTGACAGCAAATCATTCGGTCTCAGACGCTTCATCTTTTCTTTCTTCTCTTTTTTTCTTGCCATCATTTTTTAAGCATCTCCTTTCGTTGTTGGCTACTACATATTTGTGACTGATTCCGTACAATTTTTTTGAAAATATAAGGTATTTGAGCCATGCTTTTATCCCGCCGAAAAAGGATTTTGTCTTATTATCTGGAGCTTTTGAGGACAGTATTAAAAAAGTTACAGCACATAATATTATAAATACCAAAGATAATATTGGAGCGCAAACTTTTGAAATAGCTGATGAAAGCAGAATTGTAATTATGAGTCCTACTATTCTTACCATGGTAAATGATTTATGTATTTTCGTATCGGCTTTTGATTGCTTTGGTACAAGTCCCATTATTTATTATCCTCCTTTGCAAGCTCGTCTGCATATGTTGATCTATTGATTTCGCTGCTTATCTGTTTATCCGTAAAGGCTTGAGGCTCTGCGGTACCGCTTGGTTCAGGCGCCGGTACGTTGTCAAAAGCGTGTCCGTTTGCAGATGCGGGGTCAGATGCTTCCTTATGCATATTCTCAGACGTCTGATCAGTATCGGAATTCTGCTCTCTAACGCTGCTTCCGATATCGCCTTTTTCGCCCTTTTCACCCTGTTTTCCATGTTCCTCTGTGATGACGGCGGATTTTTCCATTGGATTTTCCGTACTGTTTTTATTACCCCAGCCGGTACTTTCTTTAAAGCCGTCTGAAAAATTTCCGGCCATGTCTTTAGCAGCGGCAACAGTTTTATCTTTCGCTTCTTTTGCACCGCTAACTACGGCATTCGTTGCAGATCGACCTGATTGAACCGGATGTCTTGCTGTGTGGAAACCGGTCACAATACCTGCGCCTAGATTTACAGCGCCTTTGGCGGCATAACCGGCAGCTTTTCCCGCAGCTTCCGACGGATTGATGTTTGCCTTGGGAAACATAGGATCGTCCTCATTACTTTTGTTTGCTTTGTAATTAGCATTATTGCTGTACTGATCGTTAGCTCCACGTCTGAATGCCTGACCGGTTCCTGAGTTGCCAACCAAAGCCTTTGCTTTGTTTGCAATACCTTCTTGCGCCATTGAGTTTTTAAATCCCACAGCCCTTGCTCCTGCTTTTTCGGCGGTTTTGTTAACTGTGCCGATAATTTTTGAAGGAGTGCTTGCTGCATTTTTAGCTATATCCATGCCTGATTTAAGCGACATCAAGGTTGCCGCTCCGCTTTTTACTCCTGCATCAAGCCCGGTCATTTTTACAATAAAATCCGGTCCGTCTATTACAAAAAACATACCGGTTATAATGAGCGCCCATTCCGCGACAAAGTTTTTGATGTTGGTATGCAGCCAGGATATACTGCTTATATACAGCCTTAAAAGCACCATGACTGCAAACAGTACTATAAATGTATTAATAAGCTGAAGCATTGCTTTTTTGCTTCTGCCGCTGCCGTTTGCGTCTGAAGCTATAAAAAATGGGACGGCAATACGCATAAACACTATCTCATAAAGCATACGGCAAAGCTTGAAAAGGGCAAATAAGAGACATACTCCGCACAAGAGCATTGCGATTACAGTAAACAAGAAGTCAAAATCATAGCCGTATACTCGTTCTTCGGTATAGCCCTCAAGAATATTAATAGTCACCTGCTGATACCATTCTAAGTCATCATAGTCTTCCTGAGTTCTTAACGGTGTAATATTTGCCCGAAAGATCTGGTCTGTTCCGGTTTCTACCATGTGTTTGTTATGCTGTATATTTAATTTTTTTATTGTATCTTCAAGCATGGTAAGAGCGTTATTTATAGTTCTGGCATTTTTTACGCTTTCGCTCATTCCGGCTTCTTGAACATACGTGTTCTCGGATATTTTATCTAAAAGGTGTTGCTCGTAAGTGCCGTTTGAGCTTTCATCCATAGGACAATGATATGATCCGTCTTTAGAATCATTATGATTACGGACGCAATATGTTGCGGTATGCTCATATGGATGTTCCGCACCTCCGGTAGCTTCCATCCATGATATCGTAATGTGACCGCCGGAGTCTTCTTCAAGATAATTAAGCCACCATTGGTAATCATCGTTCAATCCGAGCAAAGCCATTTTGTTTGCATTGGTAAGGTCGCTGTATATATGCTGATTTGTAGTTACCTCACTTGACTCATACTTAAAATCGCACATATCCTGACTCATTGCCCCGTTGATATTAATGTCGTATATGCTTGATTCGCTGTAAACATCTGTGTTGGATAGATAATGTAGCTTTCCGTCAGAGAGACAGTCGGGAAGGTATACTATATTATCTGCCAGTAGATCCTCACCCAGTCCGTGAACGATTTCTGTATCTTTTCCAGTCGTTATCATATCAGAAGTAGCTTTAGATATGCTTTGAAAATTAGATAGTACACTGATCAGAGACGGGAACGCCACCAGAAAGCATATTGAGATTAGAATATTACGGAAGAAATCCTGTATTTTTATTTTATCTCCGTTGATTATAAGGATTACACCTGCAGCTACCAGAGCCAATGAAAATATCACCCAGGCTATGTTTATAACGGTGCTTTGCGGCAGATAATCCTTTACCATATCATATAGATTTATAGACATTACTTCATCTATAGCTGCGTCTATGTAGTCAATTATTTGTGCCAGAAACATAAGCACAGACCATAGACAGGAACGTATAGCATCCTTAAAACCGGATCTTACCTCAATATATTTGTACACTTCCGGATCCATGTTTTCCGGATCGACAGCGAAACATATAAACGGTGCAAAAACGGCTGCGGTAAGCAGTACAATAAAGACCCAATATATCGTTTTGCTCTTTTTGCTTTTGAACATACATCATTCTCCTTAATTCATATTGTTCAAAGTTCTGAATCTAAACACAGAACTTTGAACAATACCCGGAGATCCATCCGGGCATTGTAAATTGCTTATGATATAGCTGATGATATAGACTGTACTATTGAAGGTGCAAGACAGATAACAGCAATTCCGATAATTATTGCAAGCGCCCACGGCTTGTTCTTTGCAAGCGACTGAGCGCCGCCGGTCATAAAGCCTATACCGAGACAGACTGCACATAATACGGCTATTGCCAGACCGACGTATGTAACGGACGAATTAAGCCCGTTAACAAATTCTACGATCGTGTCGAAGAAGTTTTCTGACGCCATGATCGATGGCTTGGATTCAATTAAACTTTTCATTTTTAGTGACCTCCGTTTTATTATGTTCTTGATGCGCTCTTTGCTGCGGCGCACATATTTATGTTTATTTGCCTCTGAAATTTCTCAGCGTTGAATCTGAGAAGGTAATCGTTGTAGTCTTTCCCCATTCCGGGAGGTACTGTATAGATGTTGACCGTGTATCCCTCCTTTTCATACTTTTCTTTGTATGCTGCAGCGTGTTTCTGCCCGGCATCGTCATTGTCTAAGCAAAAGGATATAGTCTTGACTTTGGGATTTGTGATTAAGTATCGAGCCAAAGCCCCGTCAGAGGTGCCTCCAAGCGCAAGACGGGTGTGCTTTGTCCAGGAAAGCTGCCAGTTGTCACGCCGCAGACCTCGGGCTTTCTCCATTGTAAGAGCTGCGTGGGACAATACGTCTATAGGAGCTTCAAAAACATATACATGTTCCTTGCAGGTGCCTTCCATTAAAAATCCGTACATCTTACTGCTTCCGCTGCAGTCTCTTTTAAAGGGCTGTGTTCCGGGAGGAGTATACGTTCCTCTTCTGGACGCATATTTCGGCGTTCCGTTTTCATCTCTGCCGACAAATACGCAGTTGCGCCGAAGATCCTGATATATATATCCACGGTTAATGCAGTATTTGACAATAGAAATATCAATGCCGCGAATATTGGATAAATAATTTTCCACTGATTCCGTATTATCAGCCTTCGGAGGCAGCTCCAGCACCTTTGGCTTTTCGATTTTTTGATTTTCCGGCAGCGGCTTATATACCTTTCCGGATGGAGATACAAGCTCGGCAACGGCGTCTTGAAAGCTGAGGCTTTCTACCTTCATAAGGTACGAAATCGCATTGTTACCACTCAACCCCTGAGAATACCACTTCCAGCCTTTGCCGTCCGAAAACACAACCAGACTGTCATGCTCCTTGCAGTGCCATTCGCTTCCCGTACGGACAAATGTATATCCTGTTCTTGATGATATAACATCGGTCGTTGACATATTTCGTGCATTTTCCAGATCTGAGTCCGAAAAGCGAGATCCCCCTATAAACTTACCCATCAGATCACCTCCAGCTGTGAAATGATCTCACGCTGTTCATTGACAGACAGCAATTCTATCGGCTTAGGCTGAGCTTCGACCAGATGCTCTCCGATCGTTACATAAGGATAAGCGATCTCATCATAATAAAAGTGCTGAGGATCCTTTTTCAGTATCATGATCGCTTTGCCGTTAATATACGCTATAACTGTGTTTTCTTCCGGTGGACTTGTAGTCCGTTCATTCTCATACATAATTTTTCCCTCCCTTTTATACAAAAAAGCCTGTCATCGTGACAGGCTTGAATTACGGCTGTTTTCGCTAAAACGGCACCCCGTCTTCGCTGATTATATCTTCGTCAGTTATCTGAGAGTTCAAGTCGTTGCTTGCAGGCGGATTTTGAGGAAGCTGATTCGGAGGCGGCTGAGATGAACTTTGCTGCTGTTTTGCTTCTCCGGTAAATTCAGCGTTTGTCACATAGACTTCGGTTATATAATGAGTGGTGCCGTTTCTGTCCGAATATGAACGGGTGTGAAGCCTGCCTTCAATGGCTATCATTCTGCCTTTAGAAAAGTAACGAGTGATAAACTCAGCACATTTGTACCAAGCCACGCATCGTATAAAATCAGCCTCCTGCTGCTTATTATCCTTATCATAGCGTCCGGGCACTGCTACAGTAAACATGACATACGGCACCTTCTGCAGAGCGGTATATTTAATCTGAAGGTCGTGAGTTATGCGGCCCATAATATTTGCATTATTCATTGTTTCCTCCTGTCTTATCAATATATTCACGTACCTGTTTAGGCACATACTTTCTGAAAAGTTTATTTACGGCTTCATCAATGGTTTTCTGCAGATAATTCTGCAAAGAAAAATCCGTTTCCTTCTGTTGTGCATAGAAAGAAACGGATTTTAGCTTTTCCTCGTCAAGTTTTATGTTCTTTAAATATCCCGGCATCTTCTCATCACCTTCCGAAGCTGTGATTTTGATCCCGACTACTGCAAAGCTTTTCTTCGAGGTGTTTCTGCAGCTCATTGACAGCCTGATTAATTTCAAGTTTTTCAATGGTCTGCAAATATGATACAGCGTCGCTGCCGCCGACATTGCGCGAATTCCAAGACCATGTTTTTTCATCCGAGGATACAATCAAGTCCGGATGTTCCTCACAATGCCATTGACCGCTTTCCTCTTTTATAAACGTCCAACCGGTTCTTGAAGATATGACCTTTAAAGTTGAAATATTTTCAGCCTCTTTTGTGAGCTCAATCTCATTTTCCGATATAAGGCTTTTTAAGAATTCAATTTCATTATCAGTTAATGCGAAATGAAAAGCAGCTTTATCCTCATACGAATCGGATTGCTTATACGCCAAAAATACTGCTTCATTTTTAGCTATATGAAAACGATGCATACCCTCATCGGAGCCGTGATAACCCTCATAAGAGGTGCGGAATCCTACCGGCAATCCTAGCCTTACAGCTGTAAGAGCGTCACCATCGTTTAAATATGTCAACTGACCGTCACCGCATAATGTGGCGGTCTTGCATTCGTCTTGGATTTTCTTCAAATATTTCGCTTTATTATTTTCAATACACTTTTGATAAAGCAGAAGATCGCCGGAGGAAACCGAGGGACTGTGGGGATCATTTTGTTCCAGCACAAAATTTACCGCATAAATGTGTTTGTCACGATGATTAGCAGACATAAGGTCAATCATTACATTGGCATAATCCTCATCCGATATGAAACCTCCTTTATATGAAGCTGCCACTGTTTTTACATTAGCAAATTCCGGATGACTATCACATAGATCATATATGTTGTCATGTGAATCCGTATATTGATTACCGTTTATATATCCGAAATAGCATTCTACGCCAAAAGGATCTGTTTGCTTTTTTATCAAGCAATTATCCATAATATCATTCTCCTGAAGATCTTTGCCTGTTCGTTCTTCGTATGCATCTATATAAGCGTCTCCAAGCTCATGCCAAGCATTTATAGTAGATTGATCCATTATACACGCCTCCCCATCAGCTCAGCCATACAATCCGAGCATACAGTCTTACCCTTATACTCAACAACATCTTCAGCGCTGTTGCAGAATACACAAGTACGCTGGAACTTCTTAAGGATGATCATATCGTTATCTGTATAGATCTCGATAGAATCACGCGGCTTCAACTGAAAAGTTC
>NZ_BAAHNZ010000016.1:0-40619 GCF_054655215.1 Hominimerdicola intestinalis | reverse complement strand
CAGAGGGGTGATTTTCTCGTTTCTCATGGCTGTACCTCCTGAAATGAAAATGCTCTAAGTGACTGCTTCACTAACCATGACAAAAACCATGATTAAGAAGTCACTTAGAGCATACATCTCCCGCCGCAAGTTTGTACTTCTTGTACTGCTTCACCGCAAAATGTTCCGGGTCTTTCTGCTCCAAGCGTTCAAACATGAGGTCAACGGGGTTTTGAAAGTCCTCGTCGTCCTCGCGGGCTTCCGACGCATTTATCATTTCAAGCAGCGTCGTAAAGTTTTTCTCGCTTTCGGGGGCTTCGTACCAGATGTACCCAATCAAAGCGGTATAGTAGAGCTTTTCAGCCTTAACCCAAAAATCCTCCCCGGACTTTTCGCCGTCGCCTTTGGTGTTGGCGATTATCGTATTGACGAGCTTCAAAATGTCTTTTTCGCTGCGGATATACACAAAGGGGTTGTACTTCATGCTTTTGCGGAAATTGATTGTATTCAGCACCTTGATATGGTAGCCGCCGCGCTGCAAGAGCTTTCCACACTCGATTAAAACCGTTCCTTTCGGGTCGGTTACAACATAGGAGCTGTGCATTTGCATAAGGTTTGGTTTTACAAAAAACCTCGTCTTGCCGCTGCCGGAACCGCCGATTACAAGCACGTTTTTGTTCCTTGCATACTTCGGGTGCTTCGGGCGGCTGCTCATCATCAGCCTTTCGGTCTGTGTCAGAATGACGTTGTTTTCAAATACGGGGTCTACATACGGCTTTATATCTTCTGCGCCGCCCCAACGTGCAGAGCCGTACTCCATGCCTTTCCGGTATTTCTTCGCGTTCTTGCCTTTCACATAGACCGCAAGCCGGATAACGACAGCCCCGATAATGCCGATAAGCAAATCCGCAGGGGCAAAGCTCGGCAGGACATTTGAAAAGGCAGCGGAAAAGCCGCTGCCAATGGAAAGCAGCTTGCCGGAGAGGTCGGCCCCCGGCGAGAGCCGCACCGCCTGTCCGACTTTATCAAAGAGATACACAAAGAGCAGATAGGGGGCGTTTAGGATAAGCAGCTTTTTGATATTCGGCTTCATAGCGACACCTCCCTGTCCTTGTTCTTTGTCTTTTGACGGTTTGCGTTAAGCTGCTTTGCCGCTTCCCGAAATGTGGCAAGTGCCTTTCGGATAGAGGGCTTTTGCTCCTTATTCAGTTTCTTTGCGGAAAACTCCTTGAAAGCTGCGGTCATAGCGTCCGCGTCCCGCCCCTTGAAAAAGACAAGGTACCGGGGCGGGGTTTCCGTCGCGTCCTTTTTCAGCGCAAAGTCAATCCCGTACTTTTTTGCCGTACTCTCAAAGGCTTTGATATTGTCGTTGGTAATCTCAATGTTGGAAACGCCCGCGTTCTGCCGCGTGAGCTGCTTTAGGGTCTGCTTGCCGTGGGGTATCTGCTGCTTGTCTATCTGCTTTTTTGCTTGCGACAGCATAAACTTTAAGGCTTTTTGCAGCACTTCGGCGGTCAGCTTTGTTGCCTTTATGGATATGGCAATCACTTTTTCGTTGACTTCATCTTGCATTTACCGTCCTCCTTTCGCGGTAGTGTGATAGTGGTTAGGGTGGTACGCCGCTTTTGGGCGCAAAAAAAGGACAGCCGTTTTCATAGCTGCCCCTGCGTATGCTGCGGCGCATGGTCTTAAATCCGTACCCGCAAGCCGGAGAGGTCGGCGGCGCGGACACCGACAAGATACCATTCCTGCGCCGGGTTCATCTCAATACGGGTAGGCTTCCATTTGCCGCCTGTGAATACGTCGAAACATTCCCCGCAATGCAAGCCGCCGTAGTAGTCGGCAAGGTCAAAGCGAATGTCGTATCGGTCGGTGGTTTCATCAAAAATCAAAGCTCCCTGTTTCTGCGTCATGTGGTCGTCCTCCTTTAGATTTTGCCGCTTGCCATGTCGTGAGCGACAAGGGCGGTATAGTAGTTGTCAATGGTGGACGGGGCATTGAAAAGCACCGCCCTTAAATACTGCTTGATGTTGCGGATTTTGGTTGTGTTCTCCCGCATACAATCAAGGGCAAACTCAATGTGGCTGCTGTTGAGCTTCATAAACTTTGCCTTGACAAGCTCGGCGGGGTAGTCGTCCCCGGCGATACGGATTGTTTTTCTTGCGCTGCATACCGTTTCAAGAATAAGGTCAAGGATTTCATTCAAGCGGTCTTTGTCAAGGGTGTTGTACTGCATGAGGTGGTCGTATTCGATATTGTCCTTGATGATTTCTTCATAGATTTTGTATGCGTCATTCGCTCCCGTTCCTTTCCGTTCCACGGCTGCGCTTGCGCTGCCGTTAGCTCCTGCCGCTGCGTCGTCCTCCAAAGGTGAGAGGTAAGGGGAAAGGATAGGAATGGAATGGATACTTGATATATCCGTATTTAATTTTTCTTTTTTGGGTAAGTCAGTTCTTTGTCTATCTTTATTTAATTGCGTTGGATTTTCCGACGTCGGATTATCCGGTGTCGGGTTTTCCAATATCGGCTTACCCGCTGTTGGATTTTCCAATATCGGATAGTCCAATTCCGGCGGCGTATCGGTGGGTTGCTGCGGCTGCTCATAAATGGTGTACTCGATAGCGGTCATTTTGCCTTTGTCGTCGCGTCCTTGCCGCCTTGTGATATAGCCCGCTTTTTCAAGCTCCCATATCGCGGTGCGGATTGCGTCAATGCTTTCCCGGTTGATGTAGGACAGTCCCGCAAGGGTGTAGTCCCAATCTTCCGGCAAGGACAGCATTTGCGACAACAAGCCTTTTGCCTTTAAGGTCAGGTCTTTGTTGCGTAGGTGGTGGTTGCTCATTACGGTATAGCCCCTGCTCTTTTCCACTCGGAAAACTGCCATAGCTTCATCACTCCTTTGCTGTGGATTTGTTACGCTGTTAAACGGCGATTTTGAGGGTAAAGGTATCAATCCCTTGCCCGGTCAAAACCGCGCCCGCAAAGCCGCATAAAATCAGGGCTTTTTTGCTCCTACTGCGTAACATAAGGGCATAAAAATAGCGGCGTTCCTGTTCTCCCGTTAAGAGAGTGAGAAACGCCGCCTGTGCGGGTCTGTATTTAATTTTCCTCGGCTATGAGGTCTTGTATGACTTCGCCAAAGTCTGCCGTAAAGGAAAAGATGAAGTATTCCAATGCGGCGGGGTCTGCGTCCATAGGCTCGGCTTCCTCGGAAAAGGGCAAGCCCATAAGCCCGTAAAGCATTTTGATGATTTTGAACAGTTTACCCCGGTCGGCGGGGGTGTTCATGGTAACGAGTATGTCCGTCAAACGGTTTACAGTTTCCATGTCGCCGCCTGTCGTTACCCATACCATTTCTGCGAATGGCTGCGTGATTGCTCCGGCGACAAGGTTTATCTTATCCTTGTTGATTTCGCCGGACGGGAGTATAATACCCTTATCCAAAAGTGTGTTTTTCATGTCGTCCTCCTTGTTTTTTCCCTTTGCGCGTGACGCTTTTTTGCCGCCCGCGCTTACAAAACGGATTTATGCGGAGTTATGACAGAATATAAAGAGAAACGGCAAAACCCTTGAAAACAAAGGCTTTCTCGCCGTTCCTATAAACACCTATAAGAAGTTATAAGACAATTTTCGTCTATAAAATCAATAAAATATAATGTAAAAAACGGAGGGCGCAGCTTTGTTGCAATATGAAATTCTTTACTATGCAGTTTTGTTCGGTTTGCCGTCAGGAGTGTTTATATGGTTATGTTGACGGAGTATATCCGATAGTCAGCGGCTTTTATGCTGTTTACCGTAAGAATAATGACGATCCTAATATTCGGAAGCTGATCAGTCGGATATTATCAGAAGAGGAACAGCGAACCGTATATGAAAGCGGTCATATTCAGGCGGAATAGTTTCATTTTTATTTCATAAGATCCTTTTTATTCAAAAGTTCTCTCCAATAATTTAAATGAGAATACCCCATGAAAAAACGTATATAATCCTTGACAAAACTTTAACAAAAAGGTACAATAAAAGCATAAGGATTGTTAAGATCAGAGTTTTATTGAGAGTGAAAGGAGAGAAACTCCTGATGAAAATGAGAGGCATTTATAATTCGGTTACGGATATAAGAAGAAAGGTATTTACAGAGGTTGCAAGGCTCGCATATGAAGGCGGGGATTACAGCAGGATAGATACTCTTCCGTATAAAATAGTACCGGGAAAGGTTGCGGTATACCGCGAGTCGATCTTTCTTGAAAGGGCTATCGTTGAAGAAAGGCTTCGTCTTGCTATCGGACTTCCGCTTCGTCCTATCGACCAGCATGAGTCTGTTTCAGACGGGATTGAGGAAACGGCTATTGCTGAAAAGTATTACGATCCGCCGCTTGTAAATATAATCAATTTTGCCTGCAATGCCTGTCCGGAAACTCATTATCACGTTACCGACTGCTGTCAGGGCTGCCTTGCACACCCCTGCAAGGAGGTATGCCCAAAGGGAGCAATTGAAATAGTTCACGGAAAATCGGTCATTGATCAGTCAAAATGTATTAAATGCGGAAGATGTCAGAGCGTTTGTCCGTATAACGCTATAAATAAAATGGAACGCCCCTGCGCAAGGGCCTGCGGAATGGACGCAATAGGCTCGGACGAAAACGGCAAGGCTAAGATAGACTACGATAAGTGCGTTTCCTGTGGAATGTGCCTTGTTAACTGTCCATTCGGCGCTATCGTTGATAAGGGACAGATATTCCAGCTTATTCATGCAATTAAAAAAGGCAAAAAGGTTATTGCGTTGGTCGCTCCTGCATTTGTAGGGCAGTTTGGACCTAAGGCGTCGCCTGAAAAGCTTACGGCGGCTATGAAAAAGCTGGGCTTTGACAGTGTTGTAGAGGTCGCAATAGGAGCAGACCTCTGTGCGGTAGAGGAAGCTAAGGATTTTATGCGGGAGGTTCCCGAACATCAGCCTTTTATGGCTACCTCCTGCTGTCCGTCCTGGTCTGTAATGGCTAAGAAGCTTTTTCCCGAGCTTGCGCCGTACATATCTATGGCAATGACTCCTATGGTTCTAACTGCAAGAATGGTAAAAAAAGAGAATCCTGATGCTTGTATTGCGTTTATCGGGCCTTGCGCCGCCAAAAAGCTGGAAGCCAGCAGGCGTTCGGTACGCTCTGACGTAGACTTTGTTCTTACCTTTGAAGAGCTTATGGGAATGTTCGAGGCTAAGAATGTTAAATTTGAGGATATTACGGACGATGAAACTGTTCCGCTCAGCGATGGAACAGGTGACGGAAGGGGCTTTGCTGTCAGCGGCGGAGTTGCAAAGGCAGTTGCTGACGTAATAAAACGTCTTGACCCCGACCGTGAAATAAAGGTCGCTTCAGCTCAGGGGTTGAAGGAATGCAGAAAGCTGCTCCAGCTTGCAAAGGCAGGAAAATACGATGGCTACCTTCTTGAGGGAATGGGTTGTCCGGGAGGCTGTGTAGCGGGAGCGGGAACGCTTCAGGCAGTAGAAAAGTCTACAGCTTTGGTCAATAAGTATGTAAAGGACGCAGATAAGCAGAATTCGCTGGATTCTGAATATGAAATTACACTCGGCTTCAAAAGAGAGTAATGGTCAGCATAAAATAGTAAAAATAGAGATCGGTCAGTTTATTAAAGCTGACCGATCTTTTCTATTTATATTGCCTGCCGTTTGCAAATTATAACTGCGGCGTTAAGATGAGCATTATTACAAACGAGCGACGTCAGGAGCGATCACGCGAATTGCGCCGTCCGCGCCAGGACTAGGACTCGGGGTAGACGGACATTATAGCGTCTATTATTTCCTGAAAGTTCCATGCAGGAGGCAGACTTCTGTCCATCAGTCCAAAGTTTTCACCTGCGCCTGCGGTCGCACCATTATCCCACCAGATACAGGGAACGCCAGCCTTCTTTGCCGTATTGAGATAGTATTTTGCACACTCAACTCTGTCCTCAATATTGTATTTGTTTACCGAACCGTATTCTCCGACTATAACAGGAATATTCTTGCTAAGGAATAAATCGTTAAGGTCTATGAACAGATTGTCGATAGAAGAACCGTCAGCTTCGGCATTGAATACGTCCGTACCCTTTGTATCAAGCGCAAAGGAATAGGGAAGATATGCGTGTACCGATACAATTACTTTATCGTCAAAGCCGGAAAGATCTATTGCTTCAAGACAGTTTCTTGAGGACGACGCAGCGTAGCCTGTGATCATAAGATGACGCTTCGGATTGTTTCCGCCGCTGTTTCTTACGGTTTCGTAAAATGCCTTTGCGTATTCGTTGACGATCGCCCTTGAAGCAGAATCGCCGCCTGTCCATTCGCCGGGAGTATTTCTGAGCCTAGGCTCATTCAACCCCTCGAAAATAAGGTGTTCGTCATAGTTTTTAAATTCGTCAGCTATCTGAGTCCATAAAGCCTTGAGCTGCTTGATGTCCTCCTCTTTGTTTTCTTCGGTCGGGAAATACCAGTCCTCATGGTGCGTGTTAAGAATTACAAACATATCGTTGTCAATGCCGTAATCTACTATTTCCTTTACTCTTGTCATCCAAGCTTCGTCAACGTTATACTCGTCGTCCATGTGAGTGCCCCAGGACACGGGTACTCTCAGTACGTTGAAGCCGCTTGATTTCAGCAGGTCTACCATCGCCTTTGAGGTTTCCTTGTTTCCCCAGGAGGTTTCAGCGTCAACTCCGCTTCCGCCGGTTGCGTCCATGGTATTTCCCAGGTTCCAGCCGGTCTTCATTTCCTTGACAAGATTCCATGAGGTTATGTCACGGATCTCCTTCGGTGTTTCCTCTGTCTGTGATGTGCCGCTTTCGGAGTCCTTTTCGCCGTCCTTGTCAGAGCAGGCAGCAAAGCCTGAAACGGCAATCGCCGTACCGAGAATAAGCGCCAGTGTTTTTTTGATCTTCATTATATTTATCCTTTCATCATTTATTTTACAGGTTATCTGTATTTTTCAGCTTCAAATTGGATCCTTTCCAGAGTAAGCGCTCCGTTTTTTACAGCTCCGATATAGTCTTGTGCACAGGCTATTTTGTTTTTTGTACATACCGCACAGAATTCTCCGCCGGGACAGTAATGATTATCCGTTCCGCCGGTAACAGGCAGACCGAACTGCTCTGCGTACCATTGCGCTCTTTTATTTGAAAGCTCGTCGCCGCTGTGGGTGTTGATTATTTCGACAGCGTCGGTATGATCGGGAACAAGCCTTATTTCACGGAGATAGCTTGCACGCCTAAATGGGTGAGCATGAACCAGAAAGCCTCCCGCTTCATGAACAAGCTCAGCATATCTGAAAAAGTCGTTGTCTTCAAGCTCGGGGTGAGAAAGAAGCCACTGCTTATCAACTCCGTAGGTAAGAAAATCAGCGCCGCCGTAGGTGTATTCAATTCCGAAAAGAACGGTAAGTCCTATCTCTTTTCCTTTTGCTTGTGCGTTTTCAAAGCCTCTGCAATAAGCGCTGACCTTATCGCTCCATTTAAGAGAGCGGTCAACTGCACTGTTACCGTTGAAAAAATGATCTGTTACAAATATAGTATCGTATCCCAGCGCCTTGTAGCGTTCTGCCTGCTGTGAGCCGCCTATTGAAGCGCAGGCGCTCCCCTCGCTTGTGTGCAGATGAGCTTCGCATAAATACCTTTTCATCAGAAGTCTATACCTCTCTTTATTACCTCAAGGCACATTCTTCCGTTGTGATACGGACATTTCCACGGGCCTACGATCTCCTTGAAGCCGTGGGGTTTATGCTCAAAGGAAACCTCGCTGTACCATTCAGAGCCGGGACGCTTGTCGATAATATCCGACTTTATGTATTCCCAGACCGATTTTGCAGCTTCAAGGAATTTCTTATCGCCGCTGTGCTGATACGCATTTATAAAACCAACGACAGACTCTGCTTCTACCCACCATACTCGCTTTCTGTCTATCTTATCGTTTTCACGCTCGTTGTTAAGAGCTCCGTTCTCCATTGCTGTATTAAGAATATTATTCGAGATATTCAGATCCATATCGGCAAACTGTTTTTTAAGCTCCTCGTCCTCCAGCGTATCGCAGGCAAGGTCCATAAGCCAGGTTGCTTCAATATCATGACCGTAGGAATGAATATCTCCGATCACTTCCAGCTTTTCATTAAAGAAAACCTTGAGGGCGTTTGTCTGAGAATCGAAAACCTTATCCTTTATTTGAGAAAGCTGAAATTTAAGACGCTTTGCAACTTCTTCATTTCTGTCAGCTTTATAAAGCTCGGTGTAAGCTTCGATCAGGTGAAGAATCGCATTCATAGTTTTATCTGCCATAAGGCCGTTTTCCGAAAGAGCATCGTTTGGTACAAGCTTCCAGTCAACGGTAAAAGCTTCACGGTAGCCGTATTCGTCGAGAGTATTTGCTTCAATATCGCTGAAAAGCTTATAGGCAAGGTCAAGAGCGAATTTATCGCCGACAGCGTTGTAATAAGCTGAAAGCGCATAAATTGCAAAGGCTATGTTGTAGGTATGCTTCATAGTATCCGACGGTTCGCCCTTAAAGCTTGTCATCCAGTAAACTCCGCCGTTATCGTAATCGACACAGTGATTTTTTATATACTCGAATGCATGATCTGCAAGCTCCCTGCATTTTTCGTTCTTGAGAACGGCATAGCAGCTTGAAAAGAACCACAATATTCTTGAGTGAAGAATAACTCCCTTATCGGCCTTTTTGTCAAGCTCAAGATCATAGCTCATATATCCGTAAAAGCCGCCGTTTTCCTCGTCCTTCAAATTTGCCCAGAACGGAATGATATGTTCCGTAAGCTCTTTTTTAACCTCTGAAATAATCATAGCTGATCTGCTCCTTTATATTAATGTGATGAACATTTGGTTTTTGTACGCTTCTGATATTTATCCACAATACTTTTGCAGTCATTCAGATGAATGATCTGGTGTTTTGTCAAAGGCATAGTAATTATCCCCGAAACAGTTTTCCTTCCCCAATAATTCATCAGTCCCTCGGTTTCCGGAATAACTGCACCCTCATCTTTTATTCTGATGATCTGTGACGGCAAAAAGGTTTTTGAAAGCTGGTCGAGGGTAAGCGTTTTAAGAAACTTTTTAGTTTTGCGTCCCACGTTTTCACGGTATGCGAACAATGCTTTGACAGAAAGACTCTCACTCAGCGAAAACACCTCTTCGTCGTTGCAAAGAAGAATGCTTGCGGTAATATCCTCAATTTTGGTTATATGCCATAAATCCCATGCCGGGGTCATGTTTCTTGCCGTAGGACAAAGCTTGAAGTTTTCCTCATTTATTCCTGCGACAATTTCATCAAAATAGGTATTGTTGATTCCATATACCGAACTGCTGTGAAGCTGTGAGTGAAGATACATTGCCTCTGCTTTTATAAACTCCGAATCGGCAGTATCTTTCAGCGCATCCTGCAAATTAACAAATCTCGGATATCAAAGTTCTTTAGGGTAATATGACATACTGCTCACTCTCTACTCGGCAATCTTTCTCGCTTCTACATAAAATCTTTTATCCTCGGCGTGACCCATTGAAAAGGTTTTTCTGGGGAGCGCTCCGTCACAGATGACCGTCGGGAAAAGCTCTGATTTCGCCATATCCGGCAGGATAAAGCCGATCGTATCCTCGTTCATCGAAAGCCTGTCTACAACTTCCGTGCCGTGTATATAGTCGATTTTTCCTCCCGCTTCGGGCAGCAGTCTGTCCAGTACTGTCTGAAGGCTTCCGACTGCAAGTTTGGAAAGCGGCTTATGTACATATTTTTCTTTGTGAACGCCGTTTTTTACGATAACGATCTTCTGTGCGCTTATACTATCGCTGAGTTCAAGCTCTTCAGTCACCTTTTCCTCAAGCTTTTGTGCGTCAACGCCGGTCACGATCCTATGGATAGCTTCAAATTCCAGGGCAGGCGAATGAAGATCAACTATTTCGGCAAGAGCGTACCTTGCGGGACTGTGCGCCATATCCTTATCGGGATATTTAGCCTTCAGTCTCTCATAATACTCTTTGGCGGTAGCAAGAGAATGATTTCCGTCGCCCATTGCGTAAACGAGCGGAGAGGTTTCGCTGATACCGTATTTTTTATTGAATGAATCAAGGTCGGCAAGCTTTTCAAGAGCAGCCAGCACATTGTCCGCGGATTTTTCATCAAGCAGCCAGCCCTTTATGCTTCCTCCGTTCTGCATAAGCTTGAAATCATAAAGCTTTTCCATACCGCCTGTTTTTTCAGCCAGCGGCTCTATTACCGTTTTTTCAGTATCGTCTATAAGAATCATAATATGAGGAAGCTCTATCTGCGCACCCTCGCGTACCTTTATTCTTGGCGGAATACGTTCTACTACCGTAGCCTCAGTGGCTCTTACCTGAGATCGAGAACCCTTTCGGTAATCATATTCTTCAAGGTCGATAGCTCCGACTATTCCAGATCTTACTTTTCCGTCGGACTGAGTACGCTCAATATATATAAGGGAATTTTTAAGCTCTTTAAAAGTATCCGTTTCAAGGTATTCGGTCATATTATTATGTATTTTCTCTATACGCATTTCAACGTCAGGGTTTTCCAGATAAACCTCCGGAAGTATCAGGTTTAGAGCGGATTTTGAACCGGCGGCAAGCCTTTCCGTTTCAGACCAGTATTCCGGCTGAGAGGTATACTGATCGCAGGCCACGACCGCCCATTTTGTCATATCAGTATTCTTGGGAATTAGAATATCGGCTTTTTTAAATGCAGATGACATAAATTAAAACTCCTGTCTTATGTAAGCGTTATAGGATATTGCTTTTTCATATTTTTTGATAACGTTTTCGTTCCGTATACTCCAAAACAGGACGGTAAAAAACCGTCCTGCAAGGCTTATTTATTCGTTTGTATTCTGTCCTGCTCCGCAGCATTTTTTGTATTTCTTTCCGCTTCCGCAGGGACATGGATCGTTCGGTCCGACTTTACTTGTTTTTCTCTGGATATTATGATGCTGAGCGCCCTCGTTGAGAACCTGTTCTCTCTTGGGAGCAGGCGCAGACTTTCTTACCTGAATGGTAAACAGCATTCTTACCGTATCCTCGCGTATAGCGTCGATCATAGCGTCGAACATATCGAAGCCTTCCATACGGTATTCAACAACAGGGTTCTTTTGACCGTAGGAGCGCAGACCGATACCGCGCTTCAGTTCTTCCATATCGTCGATATGAGCCATCCACTTTGTATCTACGACTTTAAGCAGAACAACACGTTCTATTTCTCTTAGAAGCTCTCTGCCGAGATCCTCCTCACGCTTAGCATATATCTTGTCGGCTCTGTCGTTGAGCATTTCTACAATATCCTTCTTGGATACCTCGTCAAGCTGCTTTGCGTCGTATCTGAAATCGCTGTCAACGGTAAACAGACCCATAAGATGATCGCGCAGGCCCTCCAGATTCCAGTCGTCGTGTATCTCGTCGTCAAGCAGGTACATATTGACCGTTGAATCAATGTATTCCTTGATCATTCCGACGATATAGTCGTGAATATCTTCTCCGTCGAGAACCTTCTGGCGCTGACCGTAGATAATTTCACGCTGGGTATTCATTACGTCGTCGTAGTTAAGAACGTTCTTTCTGATATTGAAGTTTCTGCCCTCTATCTTCTTCTGAGAGGACTCGATAACGTTGGCAAGCATTTTTGACTGGATAGGCGTATTTTCGTCGACCTTCAGCGCTTCCATCATAGCGTTTATCCTGTCGCCGCCGAACAGACGCATAAGATCGTCCTCAAGTGAAAGGAAGAACAGGCTTTCTCCCGGGTCGCCCTGACGTCCCGAACGTCCTCTCAGCTGATTGTCGATACGTCTTGACTCATGTCTTTCCGTACCGATAATAAACAATCCGCCGGCTTCCTTTACCTTTTCCGCTTTTTCGGCAACTTCAGCGGAATATTTGGCGTAAAGCTCCTTGTACTTAGCTCTCGCCTCAAGCACCTGCTCATTGTCTGTCTCCGCAAAGCCGGTCGCTTCAACGACGATTTCCTCGGGATAGTCCATTTTATAAAGCTGCTCTGTAGCAAGATATTCGGCGTTTCCTCCGAGGAGAATATCCGTTCCTCTTCCTGCCATATTGGTAGCTATGGTAACAGCTCCGTACTTACCTGCCTGAGCTACTATCTTAGCTTCCTTGTCGTGATATTTAGCGTTGAGAACCTCATGCTTTACGCCCTTATTTTTAAGCAGTCTTGACAGATATTCGGATTTTTCGATCGAAACTGTACCAACCAGAACCGGCTGTCCTTTTTTGTTGCATTCGATTATCTGCTCGATAACGGCGTTGAATTTGCCCTTTTCGGTCTTGTAAACAACGTCCGGATGATCCATTCTTACAACAGGCTTATTTGTCGGGACCTCGATAACGTCCAGCTTATAGATCTCCCTGAACTCGTCCTCTTCGGTGATCGCAGTACCTGTCATACCCGAAAGCTTTGAGTAAAGACGGAAGTAGTTCTGATAGGTGATAGTAGCAATAGTTTTGGACTCGCGCATTACCTTAACGCCCTCTTTTGCCTCGATAGCCTGATGCAGACCGTCGTTGAAGCGGCGTCCTATCATTATACGTCCTGTAAATTCGTCGACTATAAGTACCTCTCCGTCCTTTACTACATAGTCGATGTCCTTTCTCATTGTGCCGTTGGCTTTTATAGCCTGATTTATATGGTGCAGCAGAGTCATATTGTCGGCGTCCATAAGGTTAATTACGTTAAATACCTTTTCAGCCTTTTTGACTCCCGACTTTGTAAGGGTTGCAGTCCTTGCCTTTTCATCTATGATGTAGTCGCCGTCAAGAGCATCGTTATCCGCCTTGTCGTCCATTTCAACAACGGTAATCGGTTTAAGCGTTTTTGCAAAACGGTCTGCAAGAGTATAAAGCTCTGTAGACTTATCTCCCTGACCTGAAATAATAAGCGGGGTCCTCGCCTCATCGATAAGGATAGAGTCTACCTCGTCCACGATCGCAAAGGAATGTTCCCTCTGTACCTTGTCTTTTTTATAGATGACCATGTTGTCGCGGAGATAGTCGAAGCCGAACTCGTTGTTGGTTCCGTATGTAATATCCGCATTGTATGCAGCACGCTTTTCATCTTTGTCCATACCCGAAAGCACTACGCCTATAGACTGTCCGAGGAATCTGAATACCTTGCCCATTTCCTCTGACTGGAATTTTGCAAGATAGTCGTTTACCGTAACAACGTGAACTCCCTTGCCGTCCAGCGAATTAGCATAAGCCGCAAGACAGGCTACAAGGGTTTTTCCTTCTCCTGTCTTCATCTCGGCGATTCTGCCCTGATGAAGGATTATAGCTCCTATTATCTGAACCGGGAAAGGCTTTTTGCCAAGCACACGGAAAGCGGCTTCACGGCATACCGCAAGAGCGTCCGGCAAAACGTCGTCCAGAGAGCTAAGTCCGTCGGCGATCTTGTCCTTCATTATCTGAGTCTGTTCTCTCAGCTCATGATCGGACATCGGCTGATACTTTTCCTCAAGCTCAAGCACCTTATTCTTAATAGGCTCTATTCTTTTCAGCTCTTTTTTAGAGTAATTACCGAATATTGCTTCAATCAAACCCATTCTTTCATTCCACCTTTTAAATTTTCAGTCCTGAGAAATATATATGAAATCTGTTCCCAAATATATTATTTCAGTAAAGCTGCTGTTCCCTTTAAAAAGACTGCGTGTAAATTCAGAATAAAATACAGTATAACAGTATTTCAGCCATGAATCTTGTATACTTTTAATAAGGGCGTCAGTAGTAAGATATAAAAATACATATTAATTATAGCAAATAATTATCTGTTTGTCAATTGATTTTAATACAATTCGCTCAAATCAATTTTGCTGATCTCAGCAGGTATAATTTCAGGGCGCTTTTGCTTGTAAATAAACATAAGGCAAAAGCGGCGGACTGCATAAGTTATGCTGTCCGCCTGCTTATATAGCTTTACATTTTAGCTCTTTCCTTGGCTCTGAGGGTATTGCTGAGAGTTCTCTTTCTTATTCTGATATTTTTGGGAGTTACCTCAAGAAGCTCGTCGTCGGCGAGAAATTCAAGGGAATCCTCAAGACTCAGATTTCTCGGCGGGATAAGCCTTAAGGCATCGTCGCTGCCGCTTGCTCTGGTATTTGTAAGATGTTTTTTCTTGCAGACGTTGACAACGAGATCCTCAGCTTTCGGAGAAGCTCCGACTATCATTCCCTCATATACGGGAGTTCCCGCAGTTATAAACAGCTCTCCTCTTTCCTGAGCGTTGAAAAGGCCGTAGGTAACAGCCTCTCCTGTTTCAAAGGCAACAAGCGAGCCTGTGCTTCTTCTTGCGATTTCGCCTTTATATGGCTGATAGCTGTGAAATACCGAACTCATTATTCCCTCGCCCTTAGTATCGGTCATAAACTCGCTTCTGTAGCCGAAAAGCCCTCTTGCGGGGATCAGAAATTCAATTCTCATTCTGCTTCCTACAGGAGTCATCTGGGTAAGCTCGCCTTTTCTTGAACCTAGCTTTTCCATTACCGAACCTACGCAGCTTTCCGGAACGTCTATAACAAGTCTTTCAATAGGCTCGTTAAGCTTTCCGTCAATTTCCTTATAAAGCACATGAGGCGTAGAAACTGAAAGCTCGTAGCCCTCACGGCGCATATTTTCGATCAGTATAGACAGGTGCATTTCTCCTCTGCCGGCTACCTTGAAGCTGTCGGTTGAATCGGTTTCTGAAACCCTGAGGGAAACGTCTTTCAGAAGCTCCTTGAACAGCCTGTCCCTGAGCTGCCGAGAGGTTACGAATTTACCCTCTCTTCCGGCAAACGGAGAGTCGTTGACCGAAAATGTCATTTCAACTGTAGGCTCTGAAATTTTTACAAAGGGAAGTGCCTCAAAGCTGCCAAATTCGCATATTGTATCGCCTATAGTAATATTCTCAATACCGCTTATACAAACTATATCGCCGGCCTTTGCTTCGTCGCAGGGAACTCGGTTAAGTCCCTCTATCTGATACATTGTAACGATCCTGCCCCTGTATTCCTTTTTGGTCTGATGAAAATCGCCGACGGTAACTTCCTGATTAACTTTCATGACTCCGCGTTCTATTCTTCCTACGGCAATTCTTCCGACATATTCATTGTAGTCTATAGCCGAAACAAGATACTGCATAGAGCCTTCAGCGTCTACCTCAGGGGCAGGGATATAGTTCAGTATTTCGTCAAGCAGAGGAATAAGATCCTCTCCCTGCTCATTGGGGTGATAAGAAGCCGTTCCGTCCCTGCCTGAGCAGTAAAGAATAGGACTGTCAAGCTGCTCGTCACTGGCGTCAAGATCCATAAGCAGTTCCAATACCTCGTCGCCTACTTCGTTGAGTCTTGCGTCGGGGCGGTCTATCTTGTTAACTACAACGATTATTTTATGTCCAAGCTCCAGCGCCTTCTGAAGAACGAATCTGGTCTGAGGCATAGGTCCTTCCGCTGCGTCTACCAGCAGAATAACTCCGTTTACCATTTTTAGAACTCGTTCTACCTCGCCGCCGAAATCGGCGTGTCCCGGAGTATCTATAACGTTTATTTTAACGTCCTTGTAATGAATAGACGTATTTTTGGCAAGTATAGTGATTCCTCTTTCGCGCTCAATGTCGTTAGAGTCCATGACTCTGTCGTCGACCGCCTGATTATCGCGGAAGGTTCCGCTCTGTTTGAGCATTTCGTCAACGAGGGTCGTTTTACCGTGGTCAACGTGAGCGATAATAGCAATGTTCCTTAAATCTTTTCTTATCATAAATATCCTCCCTTTAAGCCTGTGCAGCCAGAACGGAGTCTGTACAAAGGACGGCTTAAATAAAATTCATATCTTTCCAAACATTTATTATACCACAAAAAATCTCTTAATGCAAATATAAATTCACTCTGAATAGAACTGCGGATTTGTGGATTATAACAACAAAATGCCGCAGAATGCGAAAATTATGCATTCTGCGGCAACAAAAGCTTAATAACTCGGGATTTATCAATAATTCTGGACTACAACTGATTCGCCGGTGCTTTTATTATATGCAACGCTGTAGCCGTGGCTGTCCTCTGTAAATATGTAGTAATACCTATAGTTCCCGTCGTCCTCTCTGAATTCATAGGAAGAGATCGTTCCGCTGATCTGTGATGAAACAGAAGCAATTATAGCGCTGTCGTCAAAGGTATCTGGGGCTGATGAAGTATCTGCCGCCGAAGACGTATCCGCTGATGAGCTGTCGCTTGTGGAGGAAGTATCTGAAACGGAGGAGGTATCGGGCAACGAGCTTGAAGCGTCAGCTTGTGAATGATCCGCAGCCGACGAATCTTCAGGCAAAGAGCTTGCTTCGGAGGAATCCTCAGGCTCGGAAGATGTATCATTTGATGAAGAAGCTTCCGGTTTGCTGTCTGATGAATTATCGGCAGAGGACTGCGGGTCTGTCTGCTGAACAGAGGATTTATCATCTGACGTATCGTTCAGGCTCTGAGAAGAGGAGGTTTTGTCGGAAAGTCCGTCAAGCTCGTCTGACGAATCATTTCCGCCTGAGAAGCCGAATATCTTATATCCGACTATAACGGCTATAATTACGATAACAAGTATACCTATTGTAATTACCGCAGCTATCATAAAGGTTTTCTTTGACGGGTCTATTTCGCCGTCGTCATCGTCGTATTCCTCATCGTAATCCTCATATTCGTTTTCATCGTATTCTTCATAGCCTTCAGTTTGTGGGCTGCCGTAATTATCCTCTCCGCCGTCTGAAGCGGAACGGCTGTTAAACTGCTCGTTTACCTGAGCTGCGGAAAAAATACGGGTCCTGTCATCGTCCTGCTGAAGCTGCTGCTTATTGAATACAATGGTGCTTTCTTCATCTGAGGGAACATCATCTTCTTCTGCGTTTTCGTTCTGATCGTCTATGAGAAGCGAATGGCAGAATTTGCAGAGTATTGCTTCTTCGGATATTTCCGCATTACAGTGAGGGCATCTTTTAGTTTTCATAGAAACAGTCCTTTCCTTTGCTTTTCAATACACTATTTATTAATATAATAGCATACTTCCTAAAAAAAATCAATGGATATCCTTTAATTTTCACCAAACATTCTTATTTCTCGATTTAATTCGGCAATCCGATGGTTTCTGACTGCAATAAGCAATACAAAAGGGCTTTGTGATATTGATAATTTGTGCAATATGCAGAAAGTTTCACTTACGCTTGACATTTAATATTAAAAAGTATATAATTATAACGCTGTCTGATGACGCAGACGCAGTAATGAGAGAAGAATAGAATATCCATTACGTGTGCAGGGTTCAGGAATTTGCTGCACACTATTCGTCAGCAACGGGGCGTAACTCAGTTTGGTAGAGTGCTTGGTTTGGGACCAAGATGCCGCAGGTTCAAGTCCTGTCGCCCCGACCACATAGCATAAAAACCACGCAAAATGCATGGTTTTTATTTTTATATACACGTTTTTATTTAAAATATTAATCTCTGGCTATCTCCTGCATATTAATAGCTTTGTTTGCAAGCAACGACGCATGAGAGCGCCTATAATCGTGTATGTGTATCGTTTTAATGCCTGCGGAATCAGCAGTTTGCACGGAAGTGTCACGCAGTGCCTTGATACATCCGCAAATTTTGTAATCATCCCTAAAACCGTCAATGCTTTTACAGCGTTTTCGGTGCTTATCCAGTATGCTGATAAGCGGATCGGGCAGCTGCATCGTATGTATGACGACTTGTTTTTAGGCGGAGTTATTCTGTAAATGAAAAGCTCTATTCTGCTTTCCCGTCTGTAGAACTGAGAAATGGCAGTCTTATGGAGATAATCGAATGTCAGGTCACAAAGGATAGTTCAGATACTGATATTAAGGAGTTGGAAAGCGATCTTCTCGGACAAACAAGTGAAGGCTGGGGCGAAGGTTTTGAGCAGCAGGAAATATCAATTGACGATGACAGGTCAATTTATTGCAGTTTCTACACTGGTTCTGCTGACGAGAGGCGGAGAAAGAATCAGCTCAGGATATTTCGGAAGATAATGATATGGATATAAAAATGTGAGGTTGAAATATTCGGCTGGGTGTGGTATACTGTTTGTAGTAAACGGAGTGACAAATCGGAATTGGTGGAGGAATATCCATGATAAAAGTGGAAAATAAATCAAGGAAAGAAATTGCAGACATTGGCAGAAGAATCGGTGAGGCATTTGCTGATGAAAAAGCCGGAACTGTTACGATGCTCACAAGAGAGCAAACAATAAAAGGTTTTGAGATTATGACGGAATGGTTTTACAGAGCAGGAACTCTGTATACCACATCGGAAATAGGAGAGGGATACCTTGCTTATTGGAGTAAGAGGGCAAAACCTTCAATGGGTCCGACCTTACATATGATCAAGCGACTTTTATGCGAGTTACCGCTTAAGGCACTGATAGCTATGGCACAAAGCGGAGACGAACAGTATGCGAAGATTTTCAAAAAAGAGCATGACTATATTGCAGTATCCATGGTTGTTGTCCTGCGAGAATTTCAGGGGAAAGGATATATGCGCAAAATTTTGGAGCAACCTTTTGCCGAGGCGGACACAAAGGATATTCCCTGTATTCTGGATACTGATACGCCGTTAAAAGTAAAAAAATATACTCGATGTGGAATGGAACTATGTGGCGAGAAAAAATTGAAAAATGGCATTTCACTGTATACGATGGCGTATAATAAAAATTAATATGGATAGTGGAAATGAAATGTTTCAAATGTTGGATGAACTAAGATGATAATTCTAAGTTGTAAAGGTGGAGCATTATGAAGAATATTTTAATTCATGGGCTAGGGCAAAATCATAAAAGTTGGAATGAAACCATCAAATTTTTAGAGATAGATAATATAGATGTTCTTTGTCCTGCACTTTTTAAAATGTCAAGTGGCAATAGCAATGATTATCAAAACATATTTTCTTCTTTCTCTGATTTCTGTAACAATCAGGAAGGAAAACTTAATTTATGTGGACTTTCATTAGGTGGAATATTGGCATTGGATTATGTAAAAAAGTATCCAGAAAAAGTAAACTCTATTATTATCATTGGAACTCCTTATGATATACCCAAAGTTCTTTTCAAAATACAAAGTATGATATTTCACTTCATGCCAGACTCACAATTTAATGATATGGGCTGTTCAAAAAAAGATTTTATTACTTTAGTAAACTCAATGAGCAATCACAATATAAAAAACGGTTTGGATAAAATTAATTGCAAAAGCCTAATATTGTGCGGAAGTAAAGATAAAGCGAATATGAAAAGTGCTAAACAAATTAGTCAGAGTATAAGAAAAAGTGAATTCAAAATAGTTAAAGATTCTTCCCATGAGGTTAATGTTGATAATCCAAAGGAACTTGCACACATAATTTATGATTTTTGGAAGGAATTTCTGTAACGCAAATTCCAATTTGAAAGGATAACCATTCATGACAGAATGTTTATTTCAATATGACAGACTATATCTGAACGCAGCCTACCACGAACCGGATGAACACAGACATCTTATGTCTCACATGATTATTGGAGTTTCTCAAAGAGTAAGGTGCAGTGTGAATCATTATGAATTTGAGGCAGATGGCGTCTGCATTGATTCTCATGTTCTGCATACAGCCTGCGTGACAAAGGGGGAACTGCTTATCTGCCTGTTCGACAAAACATCTTTATTTGCGGACGCACTCTCCCGCCGATACCTGAAAGAACAGAATTATGCTGTTTTGGGTGAAGAAACAGTTCAGATAATAAGAGATACATGGCTTGCGATCCACTCACTGGCGGCTGTGGACGAGGCGATTATCGGCATGCTTGGGATAAAAGACATATCTTTTTCCACGGACGAACGGATACAAAATGCTCTTGAAACGCTGAAAAATTATGAGGAAGCTGTCCCCTGAAACCCGGAAATGGACAAAAATAGTGTAATGCAATGATAACAGGTCAGCAGATGCAGAACAGTGTGAAACGACAAAATTATTTGAAACGGTTTCCGAAAATCTATTGACTATTTCAGGCTTTTTTGTTTTTTAATATTAAAGGTGAGTCCTACCTATAAGTGGAGGTCGTAAAAGCGTAAGAATCACCTCTGGTGATTCTTCATGGTGGCTATGCTTTTTAGCACAGCCACTTTTAATATCAAGGAGTTTTATGGAACAGGAAAGACTAAATCTATCCGGGAGATACGAAAGACGCAATCGAAGTGTTTCAACTGTATGAGGCACAGGGCGATTATTTTGATATCAGCAATCCATCAGAATCACTGTCTGCATTGTGGAAGTTGTGATAATGCCAATACTTGTAATTGTGACTGTTGTATTTGCAGCTTTATGCGTCGGTCTTTTTTGGAGAAGAGAGAAGAAGAAAGGAGATAAGTCCGCTTTACTTTGATTAAAAAGTATCGTATAGTAAACATTGGTTAATGACAACTAACTTGTGCAAAGTGTGGATTATAGGAGGTGCACTTGATATGAAAAATTCTATCGGGGTATTATCAGTAAGTAAGTTCTATCATAGTGCGGTTAAGGCTGAACTAAAAAGGCGTGGATTTCAAAAGAATACCGCAAAGAAAATAATAAAGACGCACAAAGAAATTATGAACAGGGCGAAAGAAATTGGCAACTCAAGGCTCGTGAGCAGTTATGTAATGGGAAGCTATTTTATTGCAATGAACCGCAGCACAGGTAAGTCGCCGGAGGAGAACTACCAGATATTCAGAGATGGACTTTGTGCTTCGTCTTTATTCAGGAAAGTGATGGGAGATGCGGAAAGCTATCTGTCGCCTAAGAAGATGGAAGGACGTTTGAAGTGGTCCGAAGAAAGTCATAAGAGAAAATATGAAAATGACTGGGTGGTTGATATATTACCGGGAAATGACGAGTATGATCTTGGATATGATTATCTTGAGTGTGGAATTTGTAAGTTGTGCAATGATGAGGGATGCCCGGAATTAGCACAATACTTGTGTCGTATGGACTTTGTGCTTGCCGATATTATGAACATGAAGCTTGTGAGAACGGGGACTATTGCCGAGGGAGCCAAATATTGTGATTTCAGGTACAGCAGACAGTAAAAATTCAGCTTGTAGAATTGGAAAAATCGAAATATGAAGGAGGAATATTTCAATGAGCTTTTTTGAAAATACCCGTAAGCCACAAGGATTCGGCGGAAAATTGATGACAAAGATGATGAACAGCGGCCACTCCAGGCTATCGCAATGGGGGTTCTCGAATATCTCTGTAAATACGGACGCTGAGGTGCTGGATGTTGGATGCGGAGGTGGTGCAAACATTGCGGTCTGGCTGAACAAATGCAGGAAGGGCCATGTGACAGGATTGGATTATTCGGAGGTTAGTGTGGCAGAATCTCAAAAATTGAACGCTGCTGCCATTCAACAGGGAAAATGCAAGGTCGTTCAGGGAGATGTATCTGCCATCCCATTTCCAGATGCAAATTTTGATCATGTCTCAGCTTTTGAGACGGTTTACTTCTGGCCAGAACTGAAAAAATGCTTTTCTGAGGTAAATCGTGTTTTGAAATACGGAGGAACCTTCCTGATTTGTAACGAGAGCGACGGAATGAATGCCTCAGACGATAAATGGACAAAGATAATTGATGGTATGAAGATTTATAATTGCGATCAACTTATCACCGCTTTAAAAGAAGCAGGTTTTATGGAAATAAAACCATATGCCGATGCCAAAAATCATTGGCTTTGTATTGTGGCAACAAAATAGATAAATTCCAGTTTGCCAACTTGCCCCTTGAGAGAGGAGAAATCCTTTTCTCAAAGGGGTTTTTCTATTTATACGGATAATCGCAAACTACAAGATAAAGCCAAAACTTTATATACTCTAAGCACAAGGAGGTTGCAAGTTATGGGATGCAGGAGAAAAGGGACTTATATTATCTGCTTTTGAATGGGAGAAGGATAGAAAAACGCTGATATATGGGCAGGTAGACTATATGTATGGAGAAGCACTTTATAAGCCTGAAATGAAAGAAGGAAATCCTATAAGGTTATATAGTTTGGATGAAATCACGGAGATATTCGGTAAATTAGGACTTCGTATTTGTAACAGCTTTGCTGACTTCAGTGGAAAGCCGAGTTCTGATAATGATATTCAATTGATGGTTTATTCCATACGAGAATAAAAATAGAGTAGACGAATTATTTAGCAAACTTCATCAAATCTTTATTTTTCCCTGATAGATTATATTTCAGTAAGAAATGAAATATGGAAGGAAGGATAGTAAAGATGGAAATGATGTTGCAGACACAAAATTTGTGTAAATATTTTAAAAAGCAGAAAGCGGTAAATAATGTTTCACTCAATATAGAAAAAGGACAGATTTATGGACTGCTTGGACCGAATGGTGCTGGTAAATCTACTACATTGAAAATGCTGACCGGTATGATGAAACCAACTGCAGGAAAGATTTACTTTGATGGAAAACTTTTGGATAGGAAGGATTTGTCAAAAATAGGAGCGTTAATTGAAAATCCGCCTATTTATGAAAATCTTTCCGCTAGAGAGAATTTGAAGGTAAGACAATTATTGCTTGGTACAGATGAAAACAGAATTGATGAGGTCTTGCAGATTGTATCACTTACAAATACTGGAAAGAAGAAAGCTGGGCAGTTCTCTTTGGGAATGAAACAAAGACTAGGTATTGCAATGGCATTGCTTGGAGAACCGGAACTTTTGATATTGGATGAGCCTACGAATGGATTAGATCCAATAGGCATCGAGGAATTACGAGAACTGATTCGCTCCTTCCCAGGACAGGGAATAACTGTAATTCTTTCCAGTCATATTCTTTCAGAGGTACAGTTACTTGCAGATAAAGTCGGGATTATTTCAGGTGGAATCTTAGGATACGAGGGAGCATTGAATCAGGGACAGAATCTTGAAGAACTGTTTATGGACGTAGTAAGGAAAAACCAGAAAGCAGGTGAAATCCATGGTTAATATTATAAAAGCAGAACATCAAAAAGCCAAAAGAACCATGCGAAAAAAGTTTATCTGGGGATTTCCTCTTCTTACATTTGTCATGGCATTTATATTTACTCTTGGGATGACAAATGCTTATGCAGAAAGTGTTTGGAACTGGTGGTATACACTTTTGCTGCCGGGGATGATTGCTCTATTTTGTTATCTTTCTGTGGCGCAGGAGAAAAAGATAAAATACTATCATTTAATGACTATTCCCACAGACAAAAGAAAATTGTTGCTGGGGAAAATTATTTATATTGGGTACATGATTTTGTTTTCTAATGTGATTGTGTTTGCAGGAGCAACGCTTGGAGGCTTTCTTCTAACGACACATGTTCCAGTTGGAGGAGCGTTGATTGCAGTATTGTTTCTGACGGTTTCTGAGTTATGGGAGATTCCGGTAGCTTTATTTTTAAGTGAACGATTTGGAATGATTGTAAACCTGTTCGTCTGCCTGTTTATTACCGTCAGCGGTGTGGTAATATCACAAACCAGAATCTGGTATGTACTTGTATCTGCAATTCCTATGCGAATCATGTGCCCGTTGCTTCATGTTTTACCAAATGGACTTGCCGCAGAAGCAGGGAATCCTCTTTTGGATATGGGCGTTATTGTTCCAGGAATCTGTCTCTCAATTGTCTGGTTTGTTTTTGTAACGGTTCTGTTTTTGAAATGGTTTGAGAGAAGAGAGGTGAAATAAGATGATTGGAAGATCTCTTAATGCAGACTTGCGAAAGATGAAAGGAACATCTGTGATTCTGGCACACTTACTGATTCCGATTATAACCAGCGTTATATTTTTAATATATTACCTTTTTTCACCGTGGAATGAAAATATGAAAGTGATTGCATTTTATCAGGCAATAGGAGCAGGACTTCCGGTACTTATTGGAATTTTTACAGCAAGTGTGATGGAACAGGAACAAAATGCAGGTGATTTTCAAAATCTGTTGTCTTTACCGGATAAACCTGCAGCATTTTTATCGAAACTGTTGATGCTACTGGTTTTGTGTCTGTGCTCTATCATATTGACAGCAATCATATTCGGAATTGGATTTGGAAGAATCGCATCAAGCGATATCGAAATCATGAAAGGATGTATATTTGCAGCATTGCTGCTGTGGGGAAGCAGTGTTCCACTTTATCTGTGGCAGCTGATTCTGGCTTTTCAGTTTGGAAAAGGGGTATCCATTGGAGCAGGGATTATATCAGGACTAATTAGTGCATTGATGCTTACCGGACTTGGAGATTATGTGTGGAAATATGTATTTGTCTGCTGGACGGGTAGAGTACCATATACTTATCTGCAATCTGTATTGGGAGAAACTAGTGTAGGTGAATGGTTGTCATTCATACCAGGTTGCTTAATATTTACAGGGATTAGTATGGTATACTATTTTTGGTGGGTAAACCACTGGGAAGGAAACAGAATATCGGAATAGAATCGAGGGAAACTATGGCAAAAATACTGGCAGTTGATGATGAACCGGCAATTTTGGAAATGATAGAAAGCATTTTGAATAAGGATGGACATCTGGTTACCAAAGTAAGTAATCCACTAAAAATTAATATGGAAGAATTACATCGTTATGACCTGATTTTACTGGACATTATGATGCCTGGAATTGATGGCTTCGAATTATGCAAAAGAATTAGGATACTTGTGGATTGTCCGATTTTGTTTCTTACGGCAAAAACGGAGGAAAACAGTCTGGTAAACGGACTTTCTTTAGGAGCAGATGATTATATTTCAAAGCCATTTGGAGTGATGGAACTTCGGGCAAGGATCAATGCACATCTTAGAAGAGAGCACAGGGAACATTCTGTCCGGATGGTTTTAGGGAGAGTCTGCATTCAGATGTCTCAAAAGAAACTGTTGATGGATGATAAAGAACTTCCGTTTACGAAAGCAGAGTACGAAATCTGTGAATTTCTGGCTAAAAACAGAGGACAGGTTTTCTCGAAGGAACAGATATTGGAAGCGGTCTTTGGCTTTGACAATGAGAGTAATGACAGTACTATAATCACGCATATCAAAAATATAAGAGCAAAATTTGCGGATTATGATTATATGCCGATAAAAACAGTCTGGGGGATTGGATATAAATGGGAAGAGTAAAGAGAAGCAATGCACTCAGCAGGATTTTTATGAGATATGTACTGGTCATGCTTGGATCATTAGTTGGTTTGGTGATTGTTGCTTATCTGCTGCTGTACCTTTTGATTAGTGTGGGCTGTATTTATCCGGCAAATTATGCAGAGCAAAAGATTAATGAAGCATATGATACGATTCTACGTGCAGATAAAGTGACTGCTGAGATGATTCCCGCACTTTGTGATTATGTAATCTTTTCAGAGAATGGAGAGAAAATAGGTGGAGATTTGTCAGAACAATACGAACAGATAGCATGGAATGTTGCAAAGCACGGAAACGCATCCGGGAAATATTTTTATAAAGTAATTGTAAGGGAAAATGAATATGTTGTATTGCAATATCGCCTGACACCTCAATATCATTCAGCTTTTTTGAGGGAGCATTTTATAGGACCACAGAATGTGATGATTATTATGTCTGTGATTGGAGCGGTAGCGATTATCATCATTCCGTCCATACGTTTTGGAAAAAGAATCAAAAAGCAGATGCAGCCTGTATTAGACGCAATCGGACAAATAAAGGATCAAAATCTGGAATATGAGACATCCTGTTCCGGTATCAAAGAGTTTGATGACTGTTTATCGGCAATCGATGATATGCGAGATGCATTGCGAGAATCTTTAGAAAAGCAGTGGAAAACAGAGCATGAAAAGAAACAGCAGATGTCTGCTTTGGCGCATGATATTAAAACACCTCTTACGATTGTACGGGGAAATGCAGAACTACTTTCAGAGACTGAACTGACCACAGAACAGAAGAAAAATATCACTTATGTTTTGAACGGCACAACACAGATACAAAGTTATGTAAAACAGTTGATAGATGTCACAAAATCATGGAATTGCAGTGATGTTACCTATACAACGGTGAGGTTAGAAGATTTTTTCGCAGATATAAAGGAACAGGCACTCGGACTGGTAGAAATCTATCACCAGAAAATAGATTGGAAGGCGGGACAAAGTGATAAAAAGGTAACGATTGCTTATGATCCAATGTTCCGGGCCGTAATGAATGTGATTCAGAATGCAGTGGAGCATACAAAAGAAAATGGAATCATTTATATTGACGCAAAGGAGCAGGATGGCCGGCTGACATTCATTGTGGAGGATAGCGGATCAGGATTTACAAAAGAAGCATTATTGCATGGCACAGAGCAGTTTTTTATGGATGACACAAGTAGAAATGGCGAAGCCCATTATGGGATGGGACTATTTTTTGCAAAAACTGTGGCTGAAAAATATGGTGGAGGTATTAAACTTTCAAATTCTGAAAATACAGGTGGGGCGAGGGTAGAAATATTTTTCCTGAGTAGTCAGGAAACAAGCTAAATAGACCGCAATTAAGCTATGTAAAAGAAATTTTACATGCTTTTATCTAATATGTAAAAGCCTTTTGATAGACATTACTACTACGTTTGCTGTAATCTCATGGAAGAAGGAGGCATGCTTTACCGCCAGAGTCTGTTATGACACCGGAAGCAGCCGCCTATCCGAAGTTAAAAAAGATAAAGACAGAACTGGACAGCCAGAATGCCATTATCTTTGAAGCTGAGAAACTAAGAGGCAGTCTTGAAATCGAAATGTCAAACTTAAAGGGACTGGCGAAGCTCACCAGAAAAGGTGATTTACAGAGAAAGATTGACGAAAAGACGGATTATATCAACAGATTAAAGGTAGGACTATCAAACATGGTTCGTAATAGCGGTTTTGAAAATATGAACGAGTTCCTGCTGACATTCAGAGAATGCAGGAATGCTTATATGGATTATCAGAGACAATACGAAAGCTGGAAGAATACCTGCAGAAAACTGGATACACCTACGCATAAGGATGAAAAACTGTCGGATAAACTTGCAAGACTACAAAGGGAAGCCGCTGAAAACCAGAACAGTATCAGCAGGCAGACAAAAAACAGAGGGGCAAGATAATATGCCCTTTGTTTTATATTCTTTTGACGGAATTACGATAGAATATTGGAACTTAGCATGATATAATAATAGAAAATTTTTAGGAAGAGGTGAGAACGATATGAAAATTATCCGAGATAACTACTCAGTACAGTTGATGTAAACTGTTGGCAGATTGTGCTGAGGTTAAAAGAAACTTGCCAGTAGTCGTTGACTGTACTGTCCTGATGCTTGAAATACAATATGTAAAGGAGTACAGTTATGCGTTATATAAAAGATATATTAAAGAAAAACAGCATATGGGTATTGGTCTACATTGGACTAGGTATATTTAATTCATTTGTGGCTAATTACAAGGTTGACTATTTCCAAAAGGTTATTGATGGATTGGCTGATAGAACACTTGCATTTGCGGGAGTTGCAACATATGGCTTTATTTTGCTGGTAAATTATTGTATGAATTATCTGGATAATTACCCTAAAAAGAAGTTGGAACATGGTATTTATCTGGATTTTAAGGTTTTGTCACTTAGAAAAATAAGTACAATCGATTATACGGAATATCAGAAAATAGGTACGGGCAAACTTGTTCAAAGGATTGAGAATGGTTCAGCAGCAGGAAGAAATGTATTATTCAATTTCTGGTTGTGTTTAATTCGTGACTTACTTCCTACCATTGGTTTTAGTATATACTTTATTTGGAAAATAGATGAAAAAGTCACTTATGTACTGTTTGTAGGCTATGCGTTTATTTTTATAATAACCAACATTCTATTAAAGTTTCTTTACAAAATAAAAGAAAAGATTTTGAATAGTGAAGAACTATTAAATCACTATTTGGTGAGAGGCTATATGGAAATGTTGGTATTTCGTATGAGTAAACAGTTCCCGAGTGAAATAAAGAAGACTTGTAATGCAAAAGAGGATATTGTTTCATCAAAAGTAAAAATGAATATGATTCATGAAGCATTCTTCACGATATTTGCACTACTTGTGGCAATGTTAGATATTGGTATTCTTTTTTATGCATGGAAAACGAAAAACCTTACAGTAGGTTCTGTGGTTGCACTAATTGCACTGATTGAAAATGCTTATACACCAATTGCCATTTTTAATGTACTTTATGTCCAATATAAATTGGACAAGGCATCATATAAGAGATTTGAGGAATTTTTAGGCTTAAAAGACGATGTTCAATTAAGAAACGGTAACGCAATAAATATAAATGTTGGAAAAATTGCAATAAGAAATTTATCATTCCAATATGAGAAACGAAAAATTATTGATGGCTTGAGCCTGTCAATACAAAAGGGAGAAAAAATAGCTTTTGTAGGAGAAAGTGGTTCCGGAAAATCGACCTTGATTAAGATTTTATTAGGGTTGCTAAAATATAATCAGGGAGAAGTTCACTTAGGAGACATGGAGTTAAAAGAAATTTGTCTTAATAATCTGTATGATAGAGTTAGTTATCTATCACAGGATGCCCCTGTTTTTGACGGAACAATAAAAGAAAATCTGGTATTTGGGAAACAAGTGTCAGAAGAACAAATGCTAGGGGCATTGAGTGAAGTGCAACTATCTCATTTAGTTGAAAATCTTGCGGAAGGTTTAAATACTGAAATTGGTGAGAAAGGTACTTGTTTATCAGGTGGAGAAAAACAAAGACTTGCATTAGCTCGCTTGTGGTTTGAAGACTCTGAACTTGTCATTTTGGATGAAGCAACATCTGCAATGGATAATTTAACAGAAGAAAATGTAATGAAATCAGTTATGCAAAAAATGAAAGATAAAACTGTCATTGCCATTGCACATAGATTAAATTCCATTGCAGGTTTTGACAGAATTATTCTCTTTAAAGAAGGGAGGATTGTTGGACAAGGTACTTTTGAAGAACTACTACATACAGATTCTTATTTTATGGACTTGTATAATGCGAATGTGAAATAATTGTTTTTTAGGTCGAAACTTGTAAAAATACAAAGGGGCTGTTGCTCTTGCACTTTTTTAATTGTTAGAGTAGCAGTCCCTTAGTGTACTTAAAGTTCAATAGAGTCTTCTGCGTCTACCCATATCTGCATAGTTCCATCCAGATATAGTTTTGCATATTCAAGAGGTTCATCAATAGCAAGAGCATTTAATGCACACTGAGAGCATGGTGTAGTTTTAATACCATCTTCTGCCTTGTTGCAGTCAATACGGAGCATATATCCGGCACAGGTGTAAATGTCTATGCTATTCCGGTACATATTGTATTCTGCGTAAATAATATTCATATCGTGTCTCCTTCAAATCAATTAATCAAAATAAGAAATTCAGAAGCATTTCAATCAGTTCACCATGTCAGTTTCATTTTGTGTTATACTGTGTTATATGATTTTGTTTCCCTTGCTTTTTCCCTTACCAGAGTCCATAAACACTGATGGAACGATATAACACAAGGGAATATATAAGGGAAAGCACACCTGTCACAAACTTAGTATTTTCAATGGTTTGTGAGAAATTTGATAACAAAATATAACAGTTATTAAATCTCTTAAAATAGGTGAAATCTCAATCGGAATTTGTAGGATAAAATATATATCTGATAGGAAGTGGGCATATGAACGATATCATTAATCATTATGATTTACTTATTGATGAAAAAAATGATCCAGTGCGTGATCCACAGGTTTTAAGAGACTATATGGATAAATGGGACGGACAAATTTTCATCAACTCTTTACAACTCAACAAGAATAAAAATGTTCTTGAAATTGGTGTAGGTACAGGACGTTTGGCATTAAAAGTCATTCCTAATTGCAAGCATTTTACAGGGATTGACTTTTCTCCGAAAACCATCGAACGGGCAATAGAAAATCTTGAAAGATTTGATAATAAAACTTTGATTTGTGGAGATTTTTTTGATTACTGTTCTACTAAAAAATTTGATATCATTTACTCTTCTTTGGTCCTGTGGCATATTAAAGAAAAACAAGCATTTATAGATAAAGTCGCATCTTTGCTATCAAAAAACGGGCGTTTTGTTCTTTCAATTGCAGATGATCAGTCTGAGGAACTTGACTTCACTATACGTAAAATACATATGTATCCCGATACTATTGAAGATACAGTGAACTTTCTTAAAAAATCCAATTTGAAAGTGACATCAATAAATCGCGTGGAATTCGGTACAGTTTTTACAGCGGAGAAATAACGCTCAGGTATTCAAAAGATAAGTATAATTTTCATCTCTACAAATCCCCATTTATCGACCAAACCAAATTAAACAAAACCAACCCAGCCGTTATGAGAAATCATAACGGCTTTTTTCATGCCATGAAACAGGAGGAATTTTATGCCTAACAATATAACAAATAAGGTGATTCTTCACGGTGATAAAGAACAGATACAAGAACTGCTTGAATATGTAAAATGCGATGACGAGGAAATCGGCTTTGTAGATTTCAATATGAAAAATCTCTCAAAGCAATATTTTGGAGCTTTTACATATTGAAAAAACATAGCCAATCTGCCCTTTGGACAGCTATGGCTTTGTGTGGTGTTGCCCTAGATAAATGCAGAAGCGTGATGAGTGGATCTGTCTGTCGGAGCAAGAACGATCCGTCTGAATCCCTGCAAATGATTGAAAGCCCGCTGATTTGCGGATGAACTGAAATTTATGCCCAAAGGACCGCTTGCAGTGGTGAAAACCGGCTTCTATCGCATAAAGGTCAGGCTGAAGCTGTTCTTTAATTTTGGTATCAAAATCTTTCATTTTATCTGTTTGAAAGGTTTGCAAAAAATATTTTTTGTGGACCTATTGACTTTTGTCCGCTTTCGGACTACAATAGTAATATCCGAAAACAGACTAATAATATGGAGGTATTAAATATGACTACAATCAGAAAACAAATGCTGGAGATCAGCCGACTGTCCGAGGAAAGCGACGGGATCTATCACGACATTGCGCAGAGTTACCACCTTCCTGACAGTGTATACTGGATACTCTATATTCTGTACAACTATGACGAACCGGTTTCTCAGGTGGATCTTTGCGACCAGTGGGCGTATTCCAAGCAAACGATCAACAGTTCTATCACTTCGATGATCAAAAAAGAATGGATCACACTGGAATCGCTAACTGGAACAAAAAACCGCAAGCGCATTATACTCACTGAAGCCGGTCAAAAATTTTGTGAGCAGGTGATTGGCGAAACAAGGATGATCGAAGAAGCTGCATTTTCAAGAATTACCGAGGAAGAACGGAAATTGTTTCTATCTCTGTTCCGTAAGACCAATCAGTATATGCGTGAGGAATATGAGAAACTACACGCAGAGAACAAAAAGTGATTACTTTGGAAAACGGAAAGGGTTATTCTATGACGGCAGGGAGCTTGGAAAGCGGTTGGCGGACGAGATGGGTTTTTCCTACTATGCAAAGGAGATTATCGGAAAAATAGCCGAGAATCTCGAACTGGGCGAACAGTATATTGAAAGCGTTCTCGACCGTGCCGATTGTAGCTTTTACTGAAAAATATTTTGAAAGGAGATTTCAATGAATATTCAGTTATCTGACCATTTTGACTATAAACGCCTTTTGCGCTTTGTGGCACCGTCCATTATTATGATGGTATTCACTTCTATTTACGGAGTGGTGGACGGTCTGTTTGTTTCCAATTTTGTTGGAGACACTGCGTTTGCCGCCATTAATCTGATTATGCCGATTAACACGATTCTCGGCGGCGTGGGCTTTATGCTGGGAACAGGCGGTAGTGCACTTGTGGCAAAGCTGCTGGGAGAGCAAAAGAGGGAGCAGGCAAGCCGTTATTTCACTATGATGATCTGGACTTCGGTTATTGTCGGCGTGGCGCTTTCGGCAGTCGGCTTTCTGGTGATGCGTCCTGTAGCGCTTTTGCTGGGCGCAACTGAGGGAATGCTTCAGCACTGCGTCACCTACGGCTCTGTTACCATGATTTTTAATGCTTCGTTCATGCTGCAATATGCGCTTCAGGCGTTTCTGATCGCAGCGGAAAAGCCAAAGCTTGGACTTTTTTCAACTGTTGCGGCAGGTGTGACTAATATGGTGTTTGACGCATTGTTCATCGCTGTTTTCAAATGGGGCGTTGCAGGTGCGGCAGTTGCTACGGGACTCAGTCAATGCATCGGCGCTGTGATCCCGCTGATTTATTTTCTGCGAGAGAACAACAGCCCGTTGAAGCTGACAAAAACCCGGTTTGAGCTGAGGCCTATCCTAAAGGCTTGCGGGAACGGTTCCTCCGAGATGGTTTCCAATGCAACCTCTGCCGTAATTGGTATCATTTACAACTTTCAGCTTCTAAAACACGCCGGAGAAAATGGAGTCGCCTCCTACGGTGTGCTTATGTATCTGCAATTTGCATTTGTAGCGGTTTTTATCGGTTATTCCATGGGCAGCGCTCCGATTATCAGCTATCACTACGGTGCGGAAAATCTTGCAGAGCTGAAAGGACTGCTTAAAAAAAGTAAGCTGCTGATGTTTATCACAGGTGCTTTTATGGTTGTGGCCGCGCAGGTTCTTGCCGTTCCGCTGGCGAAGCTTTTTGTGGGTTACAGTCAGGAATTGTTTACAATGACGGTACGGGCGCTGCGAATTTCCACCGTGTCTTTTGTTATCGTTGGATTTAATATTTTTGCTTCGGGTTTCTTTACGGCGCTCAATGACGGAGGTGTGTCAGCAGCAATTTCCTTCCTTCGAACTTTCATTTTCAAAATGGCAGCGATTCTGTTTCTTCCGCTGATTTTAGGACTTGACGGCATTTGGCTGGCAGATGTGACGGCAGAAATTTCTGCCTTTGGAATTTCTCTGATTTTCCTGTTTGCGAAGCGAAAAAAATATCAATATATGTAAAAAATAAAGGGAAAGAGGAAATCATGAAGCATTCAAAGCTTAAGGATAGAATAAAAAAGTTTTTCAGATTTCTGTTGAATCCGAAATTTCTCCTCTGCTTTGGCATCGGATGGATGATCACAAACGGGTGGTCATATATCCTCATGGCAATTGGCACCTATTTTCAAATCGGGTGGATGATGGCGGTGGCGGGCGCAAATCGGCTGTTGTTTATATAAAAAAGCAGCCTCTTGGCTACTGAACAGATCCACATTGTACAGACAGCACAAAAAAACCACCATTGGTATAATATTAAGTTTTAAGCAAAAAACTGATTTTGCAATTAAAGCGGAGTCAGTTTTGTATTTAACTGAATACGCTGTTGATTGCAAAAGTATATGTATTCGTCTATGATGAAACAAACTCGGACAAATCATCCACTTTAGCTGAAATATCCAATTCGTCTTTTGCCGCATTTAAACTATCAAAATCGAAATCGCTGGTTTTTCCGTTTATAATTTCATCGATTTCTTTTTCAACCGATTTGATTTGATCTATATGTTTATTTATAATTGAGGCTCCCGATGATATAATTTCGCTTGCTAAACTGAATTGTTCTGAGATAACATCTCCGAGAATACCGGGAATATTTCCGGTTAAGGTACTTCCCATGCTAAAAATACTTTCACTGATTTGTGCTATTGCATTTCTTCTCTCATCATTATCTTCCGACATATAAGTTAATTTTTTTATAGTATCTGATATATTAATAGCTTCATCAACTAAAGCAACCAGATCGTTTGCTCCTTTATAAAGCGAATCATAGTTTTTAATCCACTTGCTATAATCCTTATTACTTGAAGCAAGTTTATCTAATGCTTCGTTTAAAGCAGCTGTATCAGGTGAGTCAGTAATAAATTTTGATAGTTTACCGTAATTTACTGTATTATTAAGACTTTCCAGCGTAAATCTTATAGAAATGTCTCCCCACGAAACAATATTATTTTTTAATATTTCACAAAAACCATCTACGGTATATGTTTCTTCGTCAGATAGTTTTATCATTGTATCTTCAACTTTTTTCATGTCCTTATCTAACTTTAATATGATCTCGAATCCTGTATCAATATTAATTGACATTTTATTTTCCTCCCAATTTAAACTCTATAATATTTAGGTTCCCGCTATTAAAAGAAAGGGTCATTCGCTTATTATCAATAGAATAAATATATAATTCAAAATCATCAGAATCTTCATACTTATCTATTGGTTCACCAAACATTTGAAGTATTTCTTCTTCAGTACTATCAAAGGTTATTCCGCCTATTGAAATGTTATCAATCGTATCCTGCCTTTTGAAAGCACTCGCAGTAAAGCTTATACAAATAATATCATTATCACTATAATCATTATCGTCTGCTGCACAATGCATTGTTACCGCAGCCAAAGATTTTTTGTCATATAATAATCCACAGCTTCTTAATTCTGTTTCCTCTTCATATATCATGGTTTCTTTTCTAAAAGTAAAACCATCACCCAAATCATCCAGCGAGCATGGAAATGAAAAAGTTTTATCGCCTATAACAACGTTACTGACGATCTTATCAAAAACATCCTCGTTAAATGTTCCGTCGTACTCATTTATTTCCGACTGAACCTCAGTTTTGCTCTGAGTATCGCTTTCCGTACTTTCCGATACCGATTCGGAAATACTGCTTTGTGTACTCCGGCTTTTATCATTATCGTTCGATAATGTGTTTTCAGAATTTTTGCAGGCTGTTAAATTCGAAGCTAAAATAACAGCAGCCATAATTAAAACAAGTTTTCTTTTCATAGAACCTCCATCCAATATAGCTATTAAAATTATTTATATATCATATTAAGTATTATAAAATATCACTTAATATACCTATATTAATTAAAATATTAGCACAATATATATAATAATTCAAGAGTTTAATTAATAATTCTTGGCAATTTTTAAAAAATCTATAATTTGCATAAAATTAGCAATAAAATTTTGGTAGATTTATGCATAATTTTGTCCCTGTTCCTCCTTGATTCCCAGGGACTGTTTCTTTTATAAATTTGGGAAAAAAATAATTCAATAAAAAAAGGATACAGCGCCGATCAGCGCTATATCCTTATTGTTTCTGTTATTTATTAAGAGCCGCTTTTATCATATCGTCTGACAAGCCAAGCTCTTTTAATCTTGCTGCGATATTGGCTCTTTCTTCTTCTTTGCCTTTTTCTATGCCTATCTGCTCTCCCTCACGCCTTGCATGACCCAATGCGCTGGCTTCATCGTGCAGCGCCTTTTCTCTTAATCTTGCAAGCTCCTGTATCTTTTCATCCTCGCTCATCTGGTGTATTACCATTACCGCTTTCTGTATTTCCGGCACATTTGTCTGTCTAAGCATTTCCAGTTCCTCCTCGCTCTCCGCATTTATCAGTTGAAGCCACAGCTCCATGCGGTTATTCTTATTTATCTTCTTGTTTATCTTTTTCAATTCAAAAAAGTGTATCGCGCATTTATCCGTCAGCAGCTCATGCCTGTTTACTTCCAGTACCTTGAAGCATGAATGAAATTCAGGGCATTCAAACATATTGAAGTTGATTATATTTATTGATATGCTCTGTTTCAGGTCGCCGTATTCGTCGCCGCTTTTCAGATCTCCGCTGTAAAGCTTCGACCAGTAATACAATACTCGGTCATTGAAATCAGGCTCATTTTTTATCTGCATTTCAACATTGACTAATTTATTGTCAACCTGCATTTTCAGATCAAGCCTGCTGAATTTCCCAGTTATCGTTTCCGGCAGTATTTCGGAGTTCTGAATCACTATCTCTTTTATCGAATCATATGGCAGTTCAAGCATAGTCGATAAAAAGCTATGCAGTATATCCTCATTTTCCGATTTTGAAAACATCGTCTTGAATATTATATCCAGCTTTGCTTTCACTATGTTTCTGCCCATTGGTATCAGCCTCCGTTACGTCTGTTTTCCGTCCTTTTTCTAACTTCATTATATCATACTATGCCAATCATTGCAAGCTTTATAAAAGTAAATTTTACTTCGGTCCCAGTGGAGCCGAAGTTAATGAAACAAGGGCACAGATAACTGTACCCTTGTTTTTGCTTTCAGCGCTAAAGTCAAGTCGGAAGCAGTGAAATAAACCATGAAGATGTAAAGGAGGTTACTTCTTTCTTGAGGCGATAACGCCGATTGCTGACAACAGAATTATTCCCGCTGCCGCAGCCGAAGCTGCTCCGGTGTTGGGGTTAGACGTTCCGCCGGCTCCTGAGTTATTGGCATTTTCTGTTATCCCCGCCTTACTGTCGGAGCCTGCGGAATCCGTCTTTGACGTGATGTCGTTTGACGAATCGTCGGTTTTGCTTGACGAATCATCGGTCTTTGAGCTTGATTCATCGTCTGTTTTTGATGACGAATCGGCGTCTGTATCGGACGAGCTTTCGGAATCTGGCGTTGATTCTGAATCAGGAATTGATTCTGACGAGGAATCGTCCGTCTTTTCAACCAGACCCGCAACAGCCGTTTCAATCGCTGTTTTAGCGGCTTCGATATCTGCCTTTTCAGAATCCTCCGGCAATTCCTTTGCCGCTGTCAAAGCCGTTGTCAGTTCCGCATAGCTGTCCTCGGTGTAATTGTCGGATTCAATTTTTTCAGCTTCCGCTATTGCCGCTTTCAGTTCGTCAAGCGCAATAGTTCTGTCCGTAACCGCCTTGACTACCTGTCCGACAGCATTGATATATTCCACCTTTGTTACTGCATAAACATAGTCGTTTGCGTTTGCCCATGCCCATGTATACGCTACAAGCTTCACATCATCGCCGGAGTTGATTGCATTTGTCAACGGCAATTCAATCGTAAATCCCTTTGCTCCGGCTGTCTGGGAACTGTCTGTTCCGGCAAACTTCATGTAGCTTTCCACGCCTGCGATTGCAGCCTTTGCTTCTATGCTTGCGTACTGATTAAACGAAACATCGTCAGCGCAGTCGAACGTTATCTTGATTTTTGTCGCTCCTGCAACAGCTTCGTCCGCCGTAAATTCTCCGAGGGTGGTTTCAACGGCGTTTTTCTGAATTACAGCTATCGGCTCTCCGGCTTCCTCAACATTCTGAGGTTTCAGTTCCAAGGTACTCATTGCCGCTTTTAAATCCTCAATGGCGGCAATATATTGTGAAACTAAACCGTCAGTAATTGACTTTGCGTTTGTAATAGCCGTTTCTACTGCCGACCAGCTGTCTTTGGTATAATCCTTTTCATTCAGAGCCTCTAACTGATCGATTATTCCATTCATTTCAGTTATCTGAGCTTCAGCGCTTTTCTTCGTTACTGCCGCCTGTGCCGCCTTTAAATCTGCGCATGCTTTATCTATTTCTTCCTGAGAAGCGCCTTCATCATAATATACTGTACTTGCGGAATTTGCCGCAGCTCTTAAATCGTTTAAATTATAATCTATATCCTTTTTCCCTTGTATAAAGTTATTTTCCTCAACCAACGCATTTTTAAGTTCAATTACATTAGTTGTTTTTAACTTTATATTATTATATGCCGTATTCAGATCTTCAAGAGCCTTATTTACTTCTGCTTGAGTATAATTATCCCAAACATTCACCCTTATCGCTGCTGAAAGAGCATTGCTTAAAGCGTTAATGCCTGTATACAGACCTCTATCTAATCCTAAACCATTTATATATGCACTGATTTCTTCTATTTTTTCATTAAGAGCTGTTTTATCAACGATTTCCTCAACATTATCGAAAGCAGCAGCTAATGAATTAGTGGCATTATTTACTTCTTCCTGAGTTGCAGACGCATTATTATACACAGTCTTTGCATTTTCAAGCTCTGTTTTCAAAGCTTCGATGTTTGTATACTTAGTATCACCTATTCCCGAAAGAAAAGTTTCTACTTCATTTATTTTAGATGATAATGCAGATTTATTTACATCTGAACTTGAATTCTCTCCTAATGTCGGATCAATCATAATAACCCCGGGCCATTTTAATGATTCCATTGTAGATTTTACATTATCATTCTTTACATATGCTGTCGCTGTTGAGGGAACATTTTTGAATAACGAACTCTTAACAGTAATTGACGGCTCACTAATTGAATTAGCGTATATATATAATTGTTCTAATCCGGTACAATTATTAAATCCATACGAATCAAATTTTAGATCATCTCCGGTATATTCAATTACTGCGCATTTTAATGTTACTGTTTCTCTGCAAATATATTTAGGTATAGCCTTATATCCTTTCGGTATAATCAGCTTTTCAATCGAAAATGTTTGACTACTGGTTGTTCTGAATAATGATTGTCCTATAACGAGCGTTTCATCATCGGCTTTGTAAGTAATACCGTCAATTACTATTTCGCTTGGTAATGTTACATCTGTAACGGTATTATCGAAAGTCGCTATTGTTGCTACTCCATTTTCAACCGTATAAGTAAAATTACCAGAGTAATCTGTATTTTCCGCTATTGCAGAAAATCCAATAGAATTAACTCCGATCAGTCCCACAAGCAAAACGCCTAATGCACGTTTTAGAGCTTTTAGTTTTTTCATATTTACCCTCCCATATCATGAAAATGGCGTTTGTTATTTAATAACAAACGCCATTTTATTTTACTTTTATCCTTAAGCTATCCTATAATAGAACTCAATAATACTTGTCCCGCTGTCGTTACATTATTATTCGTCCTATCAAAAATAGCGAAACCATATTGTCCGGAATTACCGTTATCCCAATAAGCTGTTACTATTCCCAATTCAGTTGCAATAGCATTAAATGATACTATATATTCTTCTCTGCTATCAATATTATTCTTATCAATCGCGCCATATTCACCGATTACAACCGGCATATTCAGTCCGTTTGCAAAAGTAACTATTTTCTGCAATTGACCTTCCATATACTCTGTATCAGCATCCCATTCGCTTGTACCATTTTCATTTAATGCGAAATCATATGGATCATAGTAATGAACAGAAAGCATTAATCTGTTTTCAATTATAACATTGCTCGCTGTTTTATCATCTGGTTTTGCAAAACCATTAACAGTGTTATCAATGTCTGCGTTATAACCATTTAAAATCAGTACGCGATCTTGATTCTTTTTGTTTTCTCCGCCGGAATTTCTAACAGCAGTAACAAATGCCCGATTTAATTCGTTTACATTGCTTAAATTTGAAGCAGATGGCTCGTTTTGAGTACCGTTGTTAAGCTCGTTAAATCCCTCAAATATCAGCTTTTGATCGTAGTCTGCAAATGTATTTGCTATTGATGACCAAACTCCCGCAAATTTGTTTTGAACAGCAGTAAACTCATCGCCTGTCTTTGTAATGTCAATCCACATATCCTTAACGCCGTTTCCGCCGTCGTTATGTATGTTAACGATTACAAAAAGATTCGCGGAAATTGCTGCGTCCACTACCTGTTTTACTCTTGCCATATATGCGGAGTCGATAGTGTACGTTCCGTCGGCGTTCTGAACAATTTTGTCCATATAAGAAACAGGAATACGAACTGTGCCAAAACCTGCGTCTTTCACTGCGTCGAACATTTCCTTGCTAACAGGGAACTTATTGTTCCAGAGAGTTTCTCCGGCTGTTCCGTTGCTTGTTGAATCCAGTGCGTTACCAAGATTCCATGCTTTGCCCATCATGCCTGCAAGTTCATCAGCAGTTTTTCCGCCGACTTCTGCCGGAATAGGCGAGCGGTTGTCATAGATCTTAACCTTTGTGACTGCACATCCATCGAAGCATACGTTAAACTTTGTCAACGTGTCACTTACGTCAAATGTAAATGTTTTTGTACCTGTTTCCGTAACCGGAACAAATGAACCGCCGATTTTAGCTCCATCGCTGTAAAGCTCTGCTTGCATATAGCTGCCATCCGCCGGAATTGAGGAGTAGTTTGCTGTTACCTCAACCGTAGGACTTCTGTAGCCTTCCAGAGAGAAGTTGAAAACATAGATGTTTTCTGCTCCTGCGTATGTCCATACGTCAGGATCGCTTGAAGCCATTGTTGACTCTGTGCCTTTTGTCCAATTGCCTGTTATGTCGATCGGATCAGGCGTTTTGTCATAGACCTTTATTTCAGATACGGTGCATTCATCGAAACAAGCGAACAGCGAATGACGGGTACCGTCTATGCTGAATGAATATGTTACCTGCTTGCCTGCCTGAACTTCCTTGTATCTTGCGTTTTCCGGCTCTACTCCTGTCCAGACTTCTTGGTCAGTGTTATAGTTGTCAACATAATAAAGTGTTGCTTCCTTATAACCCGAAGCTGTCGAATCGTAGCTTACCGTTACATCGATCGTCGGATTGGTAAAGCCATAGCCTGAAAATCCCGACATATATATGTTGTACGCATTAGCGTCAACCGTTATGTCTGTGTCTCCTGTTACAGTCATAGCCGATGCTGTGCCTTTATGCCAAGAGCCAGTGATCGTTGTTTCCTGACCTTGCTTGTCATTTAACTTGACATAATTTAGTTTTACTGATCCTTCTCCGAAATTGTCTGTTATAAGATTAAAGCCGTAAGCGTCTTTTCCTGTATTAAGCGTTGATTCGATTTGTTCCATGCCAACAATACTCGTATAATTCACGCCTAATTCTGGGTCGGTTTGTCCTACCGAGGTAGTAGTCC
>NZ_BAAHNZ010000015.1:0-46541 GCF_054655215.1 Hominimerdicola intestinalis | reverse complement strand
ACAAGCTATCCGGCGGACAAAAACAGCGGGTGGCGATTGCAAGAGCAATAGTGAACGAGCCGAGCATGATATTGGCAGACGAGCCGACGGGAGCGCTTGACAGCAAGACATCAAAGGAAATTATGGATCTGTTCAAGTCGCTGAACGAACAGGGCAGGACGGTCATTATCGTTACTCATGACCCGAAGATCGCAGAACAGTGCGATAGGATCATTGAGATTTCTGACGGGGAAATTATCAGCTAAAAATATACAGCCTGTTTGTGTTCAGACAGGTTGGTTGATAAATTCAAAATTGGAAATTATGGCGCATATGGATAGAAACTGATAAAATTCAAGAAAGAGGTTTATTATGAAGCAGAAACATACATATCTAAAACGAAGCATAATTATTGTAATTTTTTTATTATTAATACTTTTTATAATGTTCCTCGTTACACCGCCTTCTTTTGATAAAGCGATTATTGGTGATAAATTTGATAATCATTTAAAAGAAAAATATGAAATTGAATTAGTTAGTAAAATTTTCAATGAAGATTTTGTATATAGCACGAAAGAAAATGACTTTATTACATATTATGCCGACAAAGATAAAAATTTCACAGTAAAGGGAGACTTAAAAATTGTTAAGTATAAAGGCAGAAAAGTCTACTGTTCATTACCGGTTATTTATGACAATAAAGAAACAACGATTGAATTTGAAGGAACAAAAATAATCGGGTATATATATAAATGGGAAATGATTTCTAATCAGCTGTTTCCGATAAAGGATACTGATATTATTGAATAATTATAACGATTTTTATGCTCCTAATGTAGTACCTCACCTGCCAATACTGTTATTTAAGATTTATCATAAGCTATGAGATTTATAAATGAATAGGGTGGTATATATGGATTCATATATTGAATTTCTCAAATATTTCAATATAACAATCGACGAATTCTTTAAATGGGGAATGGAAGCAACTATTTTCCCACAGGAGCCAAAAGTAGCTTCCGAATGGGAGGCTCTTAAAGAGCGCTTGTTTGATGGTAAGCAGGTTTATATTCGTGGATATGGGCGAGACGCATATGGAACTTGGCTATATAAAGAACTTTATTCTTTTCTTTTCAACAATAGCTGTATAGAAAAAGACCCAAGCAACAATATGGCACCACATAAACTGATTGTACGATTGACAGATAAGAAAGTTAACCGTGAGATACACAATTATCAAGTTTCACACATATGGGGTCACACTAAAAATCCTTTGATGTTTGAAGCACCGTGGAATATATGTTACACCCCGAAGCTGTTCGACCCATTCACAGGACATGAGGCAGGAGGAGATTTGCCAGTGGAGTATAAGCGGCTTTTTTTAGCGAAAGCACATGAGTTGTATCAGCCATATATTGATGAGTATAATGAACTTCTTATAAAATATGATGTAGAAAAACATATTGAAGAATTTTTAGCCAATCTTCCGGATAACCTATCGGAAAAGGAAAAGAAACAGTTTGAAAAAAATGTTAGAAACGAATTGTCACCTATTTTGGAATAAAGCAGAAAGACCTAGCCGATTTGTTGAATCGGTTAGGTCTTTCTCATATATATTCTAAACGTTGTCACAACAGCGTTGCAATGCTGATAAACTACATAATTACGCTGTTTATTATGCCTTGGCGATTATTCCCACTCAATAGTAGCTGGCGGCTTAGTGGTAATATCATACACTACTCTGTTGATATTCTTTACTTCATTCACTATCCTGCCTGAGCAGATCTCAAGAACCTCGTACGGGATTCTTGCAAAATCAGCGGTCATAAAGTCGGTAGTCGTTACTCCTCTCAGCGCAAGGGTGTAATCATAGGTTCTGAAATCACCCATTACTCCTACCGAACGCATATCCGTAAGCACTGCAAAATACTGGTGTATTGAACGGTCAAGACCTGCTTTTGCGATCTCCTCACGGAAAATCCAGTCAGCGTCCTGAAGGATCTCAAGCTTTTCATCGGTTATCTCGCCTATTATCCTAATAGCAAGTCCCGGTCCGGGGAACGGCTGACGCCATACAAGAGTTTCTGAAAGTCCCAACTCCTGTCCAAGCTTTCTGGTCTCGTCCTTGAAAAGCATTCTCAGCGGCTCGATTATTTCCTTGAAATCCACATAATCTGGAAGTCCGCCTACATTGTGATGAGATTTTATTACTGCTGCGTCCCCTGCGCCCGATTCAATTACATCGGGGTATATAGTGCCCTGAGCCAGAAAATCTACTTTTCCGATCTTCTTTGCTTCGGCTTCAAAAACTCTAATAAACTCTTCGCCGATAGTTTTTCTCTTGGTTTCAGGGTCGGAAACGCCCCTCAGCTTTTCCATAAATCTTTCCTTTGCGTTAACTCTTACAAAGTTTATATCCCAGTCCTTAAATGCGGCTTCTACTTCGTCGCCCTCATTTTTACGCATAAATCCGTGATCTACAAAAATACAGGTAAGCTGTTTTCCTACCGCCTTTGAAAGCAGCGCCGCCAGTACGGAAGAATCAACTCCGCCGGAAAGCGCCAGAAGGACCTTTCCGTTTCCTACCTTTTCCCGTATATCCCGGATAGCTGTTTCGGCATAATTTTCCATAGTCCAGTCGCCCACGCAGCCGCAGACATTTTTTAAAAAGCTGTCAAGTATATCAAGTCCGTGCTGTGTATGATTGACTTCAGGGTGAAACTGAACAGCGTACAGCTTCCTGTTTTCGTCAGCCATCGCTGCAACAGGACAATGCTCCGTATGAGCGGTTATTTTAAAGCCTTCGGGAAGCTCTGAAATATAATCAGTATGGCTCATCCAGGAAATTGCTTTATCAGGCATTCTACTGAAAAGCGTACACGAAGTATCGTAACAGGTCTCTGTTTTTCCGTATTCGCTCGAGGTACAGGTCTCAACCTTTCCGCCGAGAACATGAGCCATCAGCTGAGAACCGTAGCATATCCCTAGTACAGGTATACCCAGCTCAAAGATCTTTTCGGATACGCTCGGAGCTTCCTCTCCGTAAACGCTCTGCGGTCCTCCTGTGAAAATTATTCCGCTTGGCGCAAGCGCTCTTATTTCGTCGGGAGATATTTTATTGTACGGCTTGACCTCGCAGTAAACATTACATTCGCGGACACGGCGGGCAATAAGCTGATTGTACTGACCTCCGAAATCCAGAATAAGAATATGCTGATGTTCCATAGGCTTTAATTCATTCCTTTTCTAAAAATATATAATTAATTATATCATGCTTGCGGTATATTTGCAATAGCCGAATACGGTATCAGTGGTAAATTAATTTTGTACAAGAAATTCCCGAAAAAATAAAATCCGCAGATTTCTGCGGATAGATCAGGCTTCAACCTTTTTTAGTATTTTTACGATCTGAATTATTGCGTCGTGGAATTTTTCCATATCCTCGTCAGAAACTCCGTTGAACTGGTCAAGCAGATCGCCCATGATCTCAGACTTGGTTTTCTTTATAAACTCATTTGCCTTATCGGTAAGACGGATATTTATTATACGCCTGTTGCTGTTGTCCTGCATACGCTCTATAAAACCCTTGTCAACAAGCTGAGCGACAGCTCTCGTAGCCTGCTCGTTGCTTGTGTTTATTTTGGAAGCAAGCTGGGACATGGTAAGCTTTTCTTCAAGAGCAAGAGCAAGCAGTATTATCTGCTGAGTTCTGGTAACTCCGTATTTTTGCTTGTCAAAGGTATCAAAAACAAGTTTTCTGCAAAGAGGATAAAGCTCATACATTGCGCTGATACAGGCGGTCCTGTTTTTATTGTTCATTGCAAATCCGCTCCTGTTATATGTAAATACATATAAATATTATACCATATATTTATCAAAAGTCAAGGCTTTAGATATTGTTCCGCATAATTTTACACAGACCGTCGTTCTGTATGCAGTCCGACATAAGAGAACGATTCTACATATTTTTATTTAATAACATTATTTTTCAATTATATGCAAATATTGTTGACAATTGTATAATCATATGGTATAATAGGAATAAACTAGATATTATTCAAAATTAAATCTGGAATTTAAAATTATTAATAGAAATTAATTCCGATTAAAATGCGATAATATAATTTTATCAGGGGTGATTCCAATGAAGAATTAAAATCTGCACAAAAGCTTTTGTTCTGATTTGTGCAGGTGTACAGAACTTATTTCGGTCTGCGAAAAAACAATTGCTCGAAATACTAAAATATGTTATAATATGAAAGGAAGAATAATATAATGAAAAGTATAAAAAAAGCCGCTGCGGCTATACTTTCCGCAGGTATTATCATGAGCGTATTTGCAGTAAACGCCTGCGCCGATACGTTGGTGACTAATAGAGTTGATGCTATACACAACGGCTCGTCCGGAACGGCATACTCCTCTTACGTTGCGGTAAATACCACGGTGTATAACGGAACAAAGCTTGCATGGACCGCAGATGTAATAAATAAGCCAAGCAGCACTACATATAATTCCGCTGCGGTAAGCTGGAAGCTTTTCAGAAATACCGAAAGCTTTTCAAATCTGGGCTCAGCGTCAAATGTAACTGTCGGCAATACGACTTCAAGCGGAACTGTTTCCAGAATGATAGGTTACGGAACCAAAAACTATACTCATTTCAACAATAAATACAGGTTTTATATAAACGTTACGGCTTGCCCTCCGGCTTATAAATATACCACCTCGTTTAAAGTAGGCGGAGTTTTCTACGGAACATAACCAAGAAGTTTTATTTATACTTCCGAAGTTAAAGGAGACATTTTTATGCAGGACTTAAGAGATATTATGGAGCTGTTGTCGTCCCTTTCAAAGGGACGGCATATCGATGTGATTACCGGCGGGGTTTTTAAGCTGGTGTTTCTGATTCTGTTCCTGGCTGTAATAATTCCGATAGCAGCAAGAAAAAAATATAAAATCCCCAAAACCCTGCTTATCGCGGCTTCGGCGCTTGCATATCTGACATATTTTTCATATACATATATGCCATTATTTCTTGAACCCGCTGATTTTGATTACGGCTATAGCAGCGAGCTTATTTTTAAGCAAATGTGGCCTCCGCTGTTTCAGATGAGCTTCTTCAAAGATCTCACTCTTGTTTTGGATATTTATCTCAAACCGTTTGCACTAATCCTTGCTTTTTCTTTTATAAGCACTATAGTTTTCAGGAAAATCAGAAAGCCGGGTTTTTTCGCAGTTTTCGCGGTATCGGCAGTATTGATTGAAATAATATATGTCCTTGTATTCAATCTCATATACGGCGGTTTGAAATATACCTACGATCTTACTCTTCCGTTTGTGGAAATACCTGCATTTATAATCGGATATGTGCTTGCAAGGCTGCTTATTTATCTCAATAAAGATCTTATAGAAAGACTTCATAAGCCCCGAGAGCCTAAATTCAGAGAAAGCGTTATATAAGGAAATAAAATGCGATATATAAAATTTTTAATATCCGAAACATTTTCAGAATACAAAAAGACACCTCTGCTTACCTTAACTGCTTTTTTTACTGTTACGGTATGCTTTTTCAGTATTTTTGTAAGCCTTAGAGTGCTTGAAAAAAATGCGGTGGTCTATCGTGATATAAACGAAGAAAAGCGTACCTATTCCGATATTACAGCTGATTCCGAAAGCTATTCGGGAGCGGCTGACGGACTTGAAAAATCGGCAGCTGCGCTTATTTCAGAACTGAAGGTCAGTATTTTCAACTGCTCTTTCAGGTATAACGAACAGGATATAAGCCTGCATCTGGAAGGCTTCGGCGATATTTACGGTATTGATATTCATCCTGCGGCAGAGGACGGTAAATTTATTCAGCTTGACAATACAATAAGCGAAGGAAGAGGCTTTACCGAAGAAGAAGTAAAGGAAGGCAAGGCTGTGCTGATAGCGGAAAAAGGTCTTATTTACAGCGGAATTCCAGTATCAGTCGGCGATAGGATAAGGCTGTGCGGAAGTGAATTTGAAGTGATAGGTATCGGAAGTTTTTCTTCAGCGCCCTTCGGCAGTCTGATCCCGCTTAACGGAGCGGCTTCATTTTCTGCGGAGAAAATAACCTTAGCTCAGGAAGCCGGAAGCGAGCAGTACAGCAGACTTGCAGAACTGCTTAAAACTGATGAAAAGCTGATAACCGACTATGAAAGGTCGGAGGATAAAAACAGCAGGGTATATACGGATCAGATCATTATCGCTGTTATGATAGCCGCTCTCGGCGGAGTGATAACCGTTACACTTATCAAACAGATAATAAGAGAACAGCTGTCCAGAATTGCGCTGCTTAAGATCTGCGGCTGTAAAAACGGAACTGTCCGCGCTCTGCTGCTGACAGAGATAGTTTTTTATGCTCTATTTTCCTTTGCGGCAGCGGCATTGTGCTTTAAAGCCTGTTCAGGAATACTTGAACGCTGCTACCTGAAAAACGATGTAAGCTTCTGGCTTCAGCTGCAGGTTTTTGTTATAATGCTTGTGCTTTTAGCCGCATTTGATCTTCCATCTATTGTAAAGGCGTCAAAGATCCGCCCCTCGCAGATTCAGGTAAGGAGGTAAACGGAATGAAACGATACTTCCCCCTTGCGATCGACAGGCTTAGAAGCAGTCCTGCACTGTCAATAATTCTTTGTATTCAGTTTCTGATAATGATATGCTGCTCCGTTTTATGTTTCGGAGAGCTTGAAATAACTCTGCTTAAACATAAAATGTATGAGGAAAGTAATCTGTCTGATTTTTATTATGTAGCAATGACAGGAGATAAAGAAGTGGAAGCTGATATAAACAGCGCCGTTGCCGCTTCGGGAGCAGAGCTTATGACCTTTGATATAATAAACGGCTTTGACTCGTTTACTGATATAGATTTTTATTCAAGATCAGTATTTGACAATGTTGAGATCCATCTTGCCAAAGGTGAAATGATAGATTTAAGCAGGGATTACGGAGAAAGCATTCCTTGTTTGGTTTCTTCGGAAACGGCTGAGAAATACAAGGTCGGAAGAACTTATACAATAAAAAACGAATACGGAACAGTAGGGGATTTCTATATCTGCGGAACAGTAAAAAACGATCTGTTTCTCAGCGAAACCTACAGCGGCTTTCAATACAATAAAACAAAGATAATAGCTTATGATAAAAATAATATTGCGGATAAAAGAAACAGCCTCGGACACTTTGAAATGATAAATACAGCCGGTATTCAAGATTTTGAGAGTAAATATTCGGCGTATATAGATAATCTGTACTTTCAGCCGTACGACTATTATTATCAGAGCTTTCAGAAGCTCGAAGAAGAGAAAATAATGCCGTTCGTCGTACTTGCAATTACATTTTTCGGCCTTTCTCTTACAGGACTTATTTCTTACAGCGTAGTTTCAGCCAGATTCACCAAAAGGCAGAACGGAATATTCTGTCTGTGCGGAGCAAAAACAAGAACTATTGCGGCTGTTTCCTTTATGACGGTATTTATATTGGTCTGCGTTCCCGCGGCAGTGTCGGTTCCTGTTATACTAAAAATAAAGTCTGGTACGGATATAGGAGAAACTACGCTTATCAATGCTAAGGGGTACTTTCTTTCCGTAGCTGTATGCACAGCAGTTCTGGCAATATCAGCAATTGTATCAATAGCACAGCTTAACAGAAAAAGAATAATCGAGTCGGTAAAAGATTTTTGATCCGGAGGGCGAAATGATAAAGCTTCAGAATATTACCAAAATATATAATGCAGGAACAAAGGCGGCAGTAAACGCATTAAACGGAATTGATCTTAAAATAGAAAGCGGCGAAATGCTTGCTGTGATCGGAAGATCAGGCTCGGGCAAATCAACTCTGCTCAATATAATAGGCTGTATTGATACGCCGACCGATGGCAGCTATTTTCTTGACGGAAAGGAAATATCAAAGCTCAGCTCGTCGGAGATCGCAGGTATTCTGAATAAGAAAATAGGCTTTGTCCTTCAGGACTTCGGTCTTATGCTTGACAGAACTGTTTATCAGAATTTATCTTATCCTCTTATATTCAACCGTTCGGTAAAGAAAAGCGAATTTAAAGAGCGTATAATGAAAGCCCTTGAGCTTGCCGGTCTTCCTTTGCACGGAAACCCAAAATGCGGAGAGCTTTCCGGAGGGCAAAAGCAGAGGGTGGCGATAGCCAGAGCAATTGTGAACGAACCCTCCCTGCTGCTTGCCGACGAGCCTACAGGCGCACTTGATACTAAAACCGCCGAAGAGATAATGGAGCTGTTCAGAGCGCTGAATAAAGAAGGGAAAACGGTTATAATCGTAACTCATGACCCTAATATCGCCAGTCAGTGCAACAGGGTAATAGAGATCTTAGACGGAAAAATTGTTAAATAACGTATTGAAGCTTCTGCAATAAAAACCGCAGGGGCTTCTTTATAATATGCCAAATTGAGCTATACAACATATACGATCTCTGTACCGCTGAATCTTTTGGTTATCTCTTCTCTTAAAAATTTCTCTGCCTCGTCACGGTATTCCTGACGGTAATAATATTTTCCCCTGCCTCTGCCCGTCATAAGCTCCTTATCGTACAGCTTAGGCGCATTAGGAAATGCCTGTTTGTTTATAGCGTTCTGAACATAGCTGTAGGTCATAAAAATTACTTCAATAAATATTTCGCTTTTAGCTTTTTCAGAAAGCCTGCTGTACAGTGTATCGAGCAGTTCAAGATATAATTCCTTCCAGCCGTCGGTAAAAATAACAGGTGCAATAAGCAGACCTACTTTATATCCGGCTTCGCACATTTTATTTACCGCTTCAATTCTCATTTCAAGCGGCGACGTTCCTATTTCGATATTTTTTATAATTGATTCAGGATTAACGCTCATTCTGAAAATAACCTTTCCGTTATGCTCCAGTCCTAACAGGTCGTCTACCATCGCAAATTTTGTTGGAAAGGTTATACAGCCCCTGCCTTTTCTGCCGAACTCCTTTATTGTTTTTATAAGATTTCCGGTTATGCGGTTTTCAAGTATAAGGTCGCTGTTGCTTCCGATCTCAAAGGTACATTCTTTCTCGGTCTTATGTGATTTCTCGATAAGCTTATCAAGCATATAATCGGTATTGACGTATACCCTCAGGTATGAGCATTTGTTGTAATTGCAGACAAGATAGCAGTACAGGCACATTGCACTGCACCCCGATGACGTATATGGAACAAGATAATCCGAAACCTTTTTATTTTCAACGTACTTGTGGGTCTTTCTGATTCCTATAATTAGATACTTTTTCATTTCAACAAAATCCTCGTTGCTTCTGCTTCTCAGTTCCTCTATATTATTATGGCTTTTTATCGGAATCCACTCGGTGTTTGTATATGTTCTTTTTAATTTCTGTCCAAGCTCGTAGTTAAGCGCCTCGGGTTCATAATATATTTTTTTCGGATACATAATTATTTCTATGCACATAATTATGCATAGTTAAACCTCCCATTTTATTATAGAACTATGCCTTTATTATCGTCTGCATAAACAGGTCGAATTATTCGGAAGGTATCGTTTGACAAACCCTGCTTGCTATGCTATAATATATAAAAGTAAAAGCGAATAAAATAGTAATACCCCCGCCCGGATAAGGACGGGGTTATTGTGCGTTATTTAGGAGAGTATAATTATGAGTATATGGGACGTTTTTGACAAACTTTCTTCTGCTAAGGAACAGAATTCCGCAAAGCCGGAATATATAATCTGCGGTCTGGGGAATCCGGGAATACAGTATGAAAAAACACGTCATAACGCCGGATTTATGGCTATAGGTTCAATGGAGGAGAAATACGGCTTTAAAGCCGATACTTTTAAGTATAAGGCTAAAACCGCAGTGCATAATATTGGCGGAAAAAGCTGTCTTATAATGAAGCCCGAAACCTTTATGAACCTCAGCGGAGAAGCGGTTTCTCAGGCTATGCGGTTTTATAAGCTGCCGCTAGAAAACGTACTGGTGATCTTCGACGATATTTCTCTTGAGCCGGGGCATATGAGAATACGGAGAAAAGGCTCCGCAGGAGGTCATAACGGAATTAAAAGCATAATTGAACTGTGCGGAGGAGATCAATTTCCCCGTATCAAAATAGGCGTAGGAAAAAAGCCGCGTCCCGATTATGAGCTTGCCGACTGGGTACTTGGAAGGTTTGACGAAAGCGATCGGAAAAAAGTCGAAGAGGTATGTGAAAACGTCTGCGCTGCGGCAGAACTTATAGTCAGCGGAAAGATCTCCGAAGCAATGAATTTATACAACAGGTAATTTACACCGAAAGGAAACGGGATGAATATTTTTGAACAGATGTGCGGCAGGCTGCCGTTTTACGGCGAGCTGACAAAAGCACTTGACAATAACTTTACGCCCTGTGCGCTGACGGGAGTTTCAAATATCCATAAGGCTCAGCTTGCTGCTGCGCTTTCAGGCAGACAAAAGGTGCTTGTTATATGTGACGACGAAGCCGCCTGCACAAGACTCGTACAGGATATCAACGAGCTTACCGAGAAAGAAACTGCCTGCGTTTTTCCGGCAAAAGATCTCAATTTCGCTTATATGGAGGGCGTTTCAAGGGAATACGAGCATAAGCGTATAGAAGCGCTGTCAAATATCCGAAACGGAAGCTGCCGCATTATTGCCGCTTCCGCCGAAGCCGCAATGCAGGGAACGATACCTCCGCAGGCGCTGAGCGATTATTCCTTTACATTAAGCTCCGGCGGAGAAATAGACCTGAACGCACTTACCGAAAAGCTTATTTCCGCAGGCTACAGCAGAACCGAGCAGGTTGAGGGACAGGCTCAGTTTTCTGTCAGAGGGTCTATAGTGGACATTTTTCCCGTTCAGGAAAAGCAGCCGGTAAGAGCGGAACTGTGGGGAGATGAAATAGACGTACTTTCGTATTTTGATACCGAAAGCCAGCGAAGAACCGAGCCTATAAATGAGATAACGATATTTCCTGCGCTGGAGATAATCTTTCCGGACAGTGAAGAGCTTGTCTGCAAGCTGGAACAGCTGTCAGCTTCGGTCAGGGGAAAAAATACCGATAAGATAAGAGCTCATATACTGAGGGATACCGAGCTTGTCAGAAGCGGACTTACTCTTACTAATCTCGATAAATATTACAGTATTGCATACGAGAAAACGTCAACTGTTTTTGATTACTTCAAGGGCGGTATCTGCCTTGTTAGCGAGTATCAGAATTGTGCGGAAAAGGCTAAAGCGGCTCTTATTCAGCTTCAGGAGGATCTGAAGCTGCTGTATGAGGATGGAATACTATTCAAAAGACTTGAGGGCTTTTTTATAGATTTCCCTCAGGTTCAGTCTGAGATCCAGTCAATGCCCTGCGTATTTGCAGATACCTTTATGCGTTCCAATAACGATATAAAATTTAAAAAGCTGATAAATTCAGACTGCCGCCAGACAGGCGTATGGGGCGGAAATATCTCAAATCTGGTCGATGAGCTGAAAAGCTTCTGCGAACAGGATTACTGTACCGTTGTGCTTGCCGGAAGCGAAAAGACCTTGCAGATAATAGTAAACGATCTGAACGAACAGGGGATACCGGCAAGTCTGCTGGACGAAAACAGTGAGATTGCGCCTAAAAGGGTATATGTAAGAACAGGAAGCCTGTCGGGAGGCTTTGATTACCCCGATATAAAATGCGCCGCTATAACCCAGATGAAAGCCATGACTGCAAAGAGAAAAAAGACGAAGCATAAAAAAGGTGAGGAAATAAAAAGCCTTTCCGATATTGCTCCGGGAGATCTCGTTGTACATTCAATGTACGGAATAGGAAAGTTCGCAGGTATACGCAGTCTGGAAAACAACGGAATCACAAAGGATTATATCACAATAAAATATGCGGGAACCGACGTACTGTACGTTCCCGTAACTCAGCTTGACCTTGTTTCAAGATATATCGGCCCCCGTGATGACAGCGGAGTAAAGCTCAATAAGCTTAATTCATCGGAATGGAAGAAAACCCGTTCTAGAGTAAAATCAGCAGTTAAGGATATGGCAGAGGAGCTTACAAAGCTTTATGCGCAAAGGCAGACGGCTAAGGGCTATGCTTTCTCAGAGGATAACGACTGGCAGAGAGATTTTGAAGAGCGTTTCGATTATCAGGAAACCGACGACCAGCTCAGAAGTATTCAGGAAATAAAGGACGATATGCAGAAGCCTGTTCCTATGGACAGACTTTTATGCGGCGACGTAGGCTTTGGAAAAACCGAAGTCGCGCTGAGAGCGGCGTTTAAATGTATGCTTGACTCTAAGCAGGCGGCAATACTAGTGCCTACTACCGTTTTGGCATGGCAGCATTATCAGACTGCAGTAAAACGCTTTGAGCATTTTCCTATAAAAGTAGAGCTGCTGTCACGCTTTCGTACTCCCAAACAGCAGCAGCAGATAATAAGAGAGCTTAAAAGAGGAACTATCGACCTTATTATCGGAACTCACAGACTTGTACAGAAAGACGTAGAATTCAAGGATCTGGGACTTGCGATAATCGACGAGGAACAGCGCTTCGGAGTGGCTCACAAGGAAAAGCTTAAGGAAGCGTTCAAAGGCGTGGACGTTCTTACGCTTTCCGCAACTCCTATTCCCAGGACCCTGAATATGGCTATGAGCGGAATAAGGGATATGTCGGTAATAGAAGAGCCTCCGCAGGACAGACAGCCTATACAGACCTATGTTATTGAGCATAACGACGGAGTTATTGCTCAGGCGATACAGAAAGAGCTGAGAAGAGGCGGTCAGGTCTACTATATCCACAACCGCATAGATACGATAGAAAGAACGGTTTCACACCTTCAGCAGCTTCTTCCGGAAGCAAGGATCGGTTATGCTCACGGTCAAATATCGGAATCGGATCTCTCGGAAATATGGCGGCAGCTTATCGACAGGGAAATAGATATCCTTGTATGCACTACTCTTATCGAAACGGGAGTGGACGTTCCCAACGTGAATACTCTTATAATTGAGGACGCAGATAAGCTGGGGCTTTCACAGCTTTACCAGTTGAGAGGGCGGGTAGGGCGTTCCAGCAGGAGGGCGTTTGCATACTTTACCTTCCGACGCGGAAAGGTGCTTACCGAAATAGCAAGCAAAAGACTTAATGCAATAAAGGAATTCACCCAGTTCGGTTCAGGTTTTCATATCGCCCTGCGCGATCTTGAAATAAGAGGTGCAGGCTCTATACTCAGCGGAAAGCAGCATGGTCATATGGAGGCGGTAGGTTACGATATGTACCTGCGGCTTCTCAATGAAGCTATCGCCGAACAGAAAGGGGAGGCGCTGCCACGTTCGCCGGAGGATTGTCTTGTGGATATTTCAGTGGACGCATTTATTCCTGAGAAATATATTGAAAGTCTGCCGCTGAGAATAGATGCCTACCGAAAAATAGCGTCTATAATTACCGAAGAGGACAGCCGCGACGTACTTGACGAGCTTATCGACAGATTCGGCGATCCTCCGAAATCGGTAATAGGGCTTGTAAATATAGCGCTGACAAGAAATACGGCGTCACGCCTGAAAATAACTGAGATCTCTCAGCGCGGGGAAAATGTTTTGTTTTTCATACAGCGTCCTGAGGTCGCTCAGATACAGGCGCTTTCTGCATTTTACAAAAACCGCATAAAATTTGCCGACGGAGCAAAGCCTTATTTTTCGGTACGGCTTGACAAAAAACAAAAGCCTCCGGCTCTTATGACTGAGGTAATAAAAATAATGGACAACGCAGAATAACTGACCCGAGGGAAACGATCAAGCTTAAGCAGTCGTTTCCCTCGGGTTTGTTTTAAATATTCTATGTGTTTTTTATCAGCCTTTTTAGAACTAACAGCCGAATTGCTCACAAGGTCTACAGCAAACTTCTTCTTAGCGTATCAGCGTCCTGATAATGAAGATAAGCTGGAGGAATGTCAAGAACGGTCTTGCAGCCGTAATTGCAGTCCTTAGATAATCTGTAAGCAGCTCTGGCGTAAGCGGTAAGTACGCCTGCGGTAAACTCCGGATTTGAATCAAGTGTCAGCCTATATTCAATCGTATGACTGTTTTCCCCGTTCAGACCTGTTTTTCCGGTGCGCAGTACGATCCCTCCGTGAGGCATACCGGAATGTTTACTGTTAAGCTCATCCTGACTTATAAAATGCACGGCAGTATCGTAATCGGCAAAATAGTCAGGCATTGTTTTTATGGCATTTTCAATAGCTTTAAGGTCTGCGCCCTCTTCGGCAACAACAAAACATTCCCTTGTATGCTTTTGACGTACGGTCAGCTCAGGGTTTGCTCCGCTTCTTACGCTTTCAAGCGCCTCCTCCGACGGAACGGTATACTGTCTTGCGTCCTTAACTCCGGGTATTCTGCGTACAGCGTCCGAATGTCCCTGACTTATCCCTTTGCCCCAGAAGGTATAATCGCAGCCGTCCGGCAGAACAGCCTGACCGTACATTCTTGCGAGAGAGAAAAGTCCCGGATCCCAGCCGACGGAAATTATGCTTACCGTATGGTTTTTGCAGCTGATCTCGTTTACCTGCTGAAAATGCTCAGGTATTCTGGCGTGGGTATCAAAGCTGTCAACAACGTTGAAGCAGGAAGCAAGCTGAGCTGTCTGCTCGGGAAGGTCGCTTGCGCTTCCGCCGCATAGGATCATTACATCGATCTCTTCTTTCATTGCTTCGGCTGACTCTATTGAAAATACCGGTGCGCCTGTTTTGGTTTTAAGGCTTCTCGGATCTCTCCTTGTAAAGACTCCGATGAGCTTCATATCGTCTGAATGAGCGAGAGCGCTTTCTACTCCTCGCCCTAAGTTGCCGTATCCGGCAATACCTATTCGTATACACATTTTTTCTCACCTTATTCTAAAAATTTATATATGAAAACTTTTAAATTGGCAGCTTGTTTATATTAAGCCCTTCTTGAAACTGACGGTCAGAGCTGTTTTTCTTAACGTACACCTGGCAAAAGACAATTTGATCACTGTTTCGCTTTGATATAAGTTTGACTCCGTTTTTACGGAAACTATCTTGTACAGGCGGTTTTTTCAAGCTTTGTCGAGTCGGGATTTGTAATTACCGGCAAAACTATCGCTGAGAGTTTTGTCGTTATCAGCAGTATTTACGCTCCCGCCGTAGTGCAGTCTGCTGTTTTACCTTTGACAGAGATAAAGACTATATATAAGCCGAAAGCTACGTTGAGAGTATACTCCGAAATGCATACTGAAAGACGCTTGAAAATACAGTTGTTTTTCAGTAATGCTGAGTTAATAATTCTTTAACATTATTCAGCTGAACCTCAGCGGTATAACAGCTTTTAAATGCTCTTATAACATTCAGTAAATATGTTCCACGTGGAACATTTTTAATATGCTCTACTGTAATTCTCCGCGGTTAAATTCCGAAAGCTCCAATCCCTCGTTGCGCTCAAGTGCCCAGCGGATATTCCACTCGCTTGAAAACAGCAGCAGATAATTCCCACGGAAGTCCTGAACCAGTTTTGTGTCACTTGAAAGCTTTAGAGTTTTGGGATCTATATCCTTGTTGTCTATCCAGCGGATATAAGAGTAAGGCAGACCTTCCTTAATTATCTCAACGTTGTATTCGTTTTTCATACGGTATTCAAAAACGTCGAACTGAAGCACTCCGACTACTCCGACTATTACTTCTTCCATACCGGTATAAGGCTCCTGAAAGATCTGTATAGCTCCCTCCTGAGCGATCTGGGTCGTGCCCTTTACGAACTGCTTGCGCTTCATAGTATCCTTTTGACGGACTCTCTGAAAATGCTCCGGTGCAAAGGTTGGAATACCCTCAAACTCAAATTTCTTTCCCGGGGAACAAACAGTATCTCCTATAGAAAAAATTCCCGGATCAAATACTCCGATTATATCTCCTGCATATGCCTCGTCGATTATTTCACGCTCCTGAGCCATTATCTGCTGAGGCTGGGAAAGACGCATTTTCTTGTTGCCCTGAACATGAAGTACGTCCATTTCCTTATCGAACTTTCCCGAACAGATTCTAAGGAAGGTTATTCTGTCACGATGAGCCTTGTTCATATTCGCCTGTATTTTGAACACAAACGCCGAAAAGCTGTCGTCAAACGGGTCGATAAGTCCGGCGGAGGAATTTCTCGGAAGCGGAGTCGGCGTCATTTGCAGGAAGTTTTCAAGAAACGGCTCAACTCCGAAATTAGTCAGCGCAGAGCCGAAAAACACCGGAGAAAGTCTGCCGTTATGGACAGCTTCAAGGTCAAATTCCTCGCTTGCTCCGTCAAGAAGTTCAATATCCTCCAATATCTGACTGCGGTTTTCTTCTCCGATAAGCTCTGCAAGCGACGGGTCGTTCAGATCAGCTTCCTTAGAGGCGACCTGACTTTGTCCGCCGGTAGCTTCAAAGGAAATAATATGCTTTTTCTTTCTGTCGTAAACTCCTCGGAAATCCTTGCCGGAGCTTATGGGCCAGTTTACCGGATAAGTAGGTATTCCCAGTTCATTTTCTATCTCTTCAAGCAGATCGAAAGGATTGCGGGATTCTCTGTCCATTTTGTTAATAAAAGTAAATATAGGGATATTTCTCATTGCACAGACTTTGAAAAGCTTTCTGGTCTGATTTTCAACACCCTTTGAAGCGTCGATAACCATTACCGCCGAGTCTGCCGCCATAAGAGTTCGGTAGGTATCCTCGGAGAAGTCCTGATGTCCGGGGGTATCAAGTATATTTATACAGAAACCCTCATACTGAAACTGCATAACAGAGGAAGTTACCGAGATACCTCTTTGCTTTTCGATCTCCATCCAGTCGGAAACTGCATGACGCGCGGATTTTTTTCCTTTTACGGCGCCTGCCTGAGCTATTGCTCCGCCGTAGAGCAGAAATTTTTCAGTAAGAGTAGTTTTTCCCGCATCTGGGTGCGAAATTATCGCAAAGGTCCTTCTGCGTTTGATTTCCTGTTCTAAATTGCTCAAATTATTTTCCTCCAAAGCCGGCCGCCTGTGCGGCGTGAATTTTCTATCCGTATTATTATACAGCAAACCTCAGGAAAATGCAAGGAAATTTAATATAAATACTGCGGCAGTAAAAAGCAGGGTAAAAGCCGGGGTTAATGTTTCGGTATTAAACGTTTTACGGCGTTCGTCAAAATATCTAAATTTAATGGCTGTTTGTTTTTCCATTCAATATATTTCTACATTTTCCCTACTCCTTGTGGTCTAATTGCTCATTTTTTGGTAATGCTAAGGACCATGCCATATAAAAATCTTCAATTGATTGGTATCGTTTGCTTCTATCCAATTCCACTGCCTTTAATGCAACATCATAACACGCTATGTTTAAATCCCATTTTTCAAATGAGCAAGGTATAAACTGATTTTGAGTATATCTATGCTGTACTTCGTTTTCAGTATAATTACCAAAATAGTTATTAAACAACAAAGCTCCGAGCGTATAAACATTCGTGGTTTCATCAATAACGGCATCAACAATGTATTCCTCTGGAGCCTTTAATCTTTTTGTTCCCCAATATTCCTCGCCCATATCATTTTTAGTTGGTTTTTTTCTAAAGAAATCAATATCACAAATCGTTGTTATATCATTAAAAAAATCATACATTATGCTGCCATCATAAAAATCCACTGCCACATATCCACTTTTTGAAACCTTATCTAAAAACGAAAATAAAATATCTGCTGATTTTATTCGCTGCGTAACCGGCAATTGCTTGAAGCGTTCAGCAGGGGCAATAATTTGAGAATTGCCGTGATACTTTTCAAAATTCCAATAATCAAAAAGGCAATCGCCCTCTGCCCACTTGAAAATAGCAACATAAATATCCTCAAACTGATAGTGCTTAACAAGTTCAATTAAATTTGGGTGTTTAATGTTTTCATAAATTGCAATGGCTGATTTTAATGCTTCAACTGCTTCGGTAGTTGTCCTGATTGATTCTAATGTTCTCAATCCGGCTACTTTAACAAAATACTTCTCTTGCCCATTGTTTACACCAAAGCTAATATTGCCGGAATCATTTTGTGAAAATACAGTAAAAACTGTTCCAAGTGCTTTTAGCCACGAAAAATCATGCTCAGCTTTTAAGGAAAAACAAACACCATCTAAATTGAAATTAACCATACTTTCCTCCAATTTTCCGGAGAGCTACAATATGGTCACCCTCCAAATTTTTTTGAACATAATATAATTTTCATTTCTGGTAATAGCAAAGAGGGGCTGAAAATTCCCAACAAATTATTTTTCGGAAGAGGGTACCCTTTTCCTATGCTTACTCTTCCAAAAGTTACACTCAAAGGACTGAAAAAAATGAAACGAAAATTGTAAGTAAGAGATATTTTGCAAAAATTATTGGTGCCTAAATGGTGCCTGACTTTCCAAAACCACGCTGTAAGGAGATATGATGAAAAATGAGAAGATATGCGGAAAGCCTTGATTTAAGCCACTTTGCAGCAATGCCAATGAACACTTATAAAGGCTTATAAGATGTTTTAAGGGCTTTTAATCAATAAAAAATATATATACGCATTAAGGTCAGTTACCTCATCAATAAATGAAAGCATTAATTTTAATTTGAACCGTTGAAAAAAATCTGCCCATATGTTCCTCCTGTATGTTGTACTTGTGTAAAATCAGCGGCTGAGATATTCGATAACGCTGTTGGGTATTTCCTTGTCAGCTGAATTTTTACCTGTTATTTAATTATATCAGAAATCAAAATAAAAGTCAATAATTTCATGCTGTATATCACGGCAGATATGAGTTGTATATACTGAATATAAGGTGCGGATAAGACAGCTCAAACTCATCTGTCCGGCAATATACAAACTTTAAAAAATCAAAATTGATTTCCGTGGACTCTGAACAGAATTCTTTACAACATTGAAAAAATATGCTATAATATTAAAAGTGTGCGGCGCTGCTTACTTGCGGCTGCGGAAGTAATTCAGGCTCAGTTGAAAGGATAGGATCACATGGATATAAACAGCGTTCTGGCGGAGGAATTCAAGCTCAGAAAGGAGCAGATCGACAATACTGTAGCGCTTATAGATGACGATAAGACTATTCCGTTTATCGCTCGCTATAGAAAGGAAATGACCGGCTCGCTGGACGATCAGGTGCTTCGTGAAATATACGAAAGGCTATGCTACCTCAGGAATCTCGAGAAGCGCAAGGGAGAGATAATTTCGTCTATTACCGAGCAGGGAAAAATGACCGATGAAATAATGGCGGCAGTTGAAAAGGCTTCTCAGCTGGTTGAGGTAGAGGATATTTACCGTCCGTTCAAGCAGAAGCGCAGAACGAGAGCCGGTATTGCAAGGGAGAAAGGATTAGAGCCGCTTGCCGGGATTATTATGGAGCAGAAGCCGGAGGTAAGCGCAGAAAGTGAAGCGCTTAAATATATTGATAAGGAAAAGGGCGTCGAGTCGGCTGAGGAAGCTATTCAGGGCGCAATGGATATTATAGCGGAGGAGGTTTCCGATAACGCCGCTTTAAGAAAGTATCTCAGAGATCTGTTCAGCGAAACGGGACGTATAGTTTCCAAGGCGTCGGACGAAAAGGCGGAAACGGTTTATGAGAACTATTACGATTATTCCGAGCCTGTAAAGAAAATCGCAGGACACAGGATACTTGCTGTTGACAGGGGAGAAAAGGAGGGGGCTTTAAAGGTTTCCGTGGAGATACCTGAGGGATCAGGTGAAAGAGCCTGCATATCAAGATATGTGAAGAATACTTCCGGCTGCGGTGAACTTGTTAAACTTGCCTGTATTGACAGCTATAAGCGGCTGATCTGCCCGTCTATTGAAAGGGAGATAAGAAGCGAGCTTTCCCAGAAGGCTCAGGAGGGCGCTATCAAGGTTTTTGCTTCCAACCTGCGTCAGCTTCTTATGCAGCCTCCTGTAAAGGGAGCTTGTACCTTAGGACTTGACCCTGCATACAGAACAGGCTGTAAGATCGCAGTTGTAGACCGTACCGGAAAGGTTCTGGATACAGCTGTAGTTTATCCGACTCCCCCTCAGAATAAAACTGCCGAAGCAAAGAAAAAGCTTTCGGAGCTTATCGTAAAGCATCACGTTACGGCAATAGCTATAGGAAACGGAACGGCGAGCCGTGAGTCAGAGGCATTTGTTGCCGAGCTTATAAAGGAGCTTCCTCATAAGGTAAGCTATATGGTAGTTTCAGAGGCGGGAGCGTCGGTTTATTCAGCGTCTAAGCTAGCGGCGGAAGAGTTTCCGGAATACGACGTTTCGCTCAGAAGTGCGGTTTCTATTGCACGGCGTCTGCAGGATCCTCTTGCCGAGCTGGTAAAAATAGACCCTAAGGCTATCGGCGTCGGACAGTATCAGCATGATATGCCGCCCAAGCGAATGGACGAAGCGCTGTCGGGCGTTGTCGAGGACTGCGTTAACAGCGTAGGCGTAGATCTCAATACCGCTTCCCATTCTCTGCTTTCGTATATTTCGGGAATAAATTCGTCGGTAGCCAGGAATATAGTAGCTTACCGTGAGGAAAACGGCGAGTTTACCGACAGAAAGCAGCTTATGAAGGTTCCGAAGCTGGGCGCTAAGGCATTTGAGCAGTGCGCCGGATTCCTCAGAGTAAGGGACGGAAAGAATCCTTTGGACAATACCGCAGTTCACCCTGAATCCTATAAGGCGGCAAAAAAGCTGCTGGAGGTCTGCGGCTTTGCTCTGAACGGTTCTCAGAAGCTTCCGGAGCTTGGCGAAAAGGCTGAAGGGCTTGGGATAGAAAAGCTCGCCGAAGAAACAGGAGCAGGCGTTCCGACTTTGAGGGATATTATTTCGGAACTTATGAAGCCGGGCAGAGATCCGAGAGATGAGCTTCCTCCTCCTCTTATGAGAAGCGGCGATATTATGGAGCTGAAGGATCTGAAACCGGGTATGGAGCTTATGGGAACGGTACGGAACGTAATCGACTTCGGAGCGTTTGTTGATATCGGAGTCCATGAGGACGGACTTGTTCACATTTCACAGCTGTGCGACAGGTTTGTTAAGCACCCACTTGAAGTCGTAAAGGTAGGAGATATTGTAAAGGTAAGAGTACTTGACGTTGACGTGAAAAAGAAAAGAATATCGCTTACTATGAAAAAATAAGGCTTTTATGCCGGGAAAGGAATGATAACGGGAATGGCTGACAACGGAGTTCACAGCGGTCACAGGGAGCGTATGAAAAAAAGATTCTGCGAAACTATGAGCTTCAGGGGCTTTGCGGAGCATGAGATACTGGAAATGCTTTTGTTCTTCTGTTATCCAAGAGGCGATACAAACGGACTTGCTCACAGACTTCTGGCCAGGTTCGGCACTATTGAAAACGTATTGTCGGCAACAAAGGAGGAGCTTGTTGAAAGCGGGCTTATAGGAGAAAATCCTGCAATAAACCTGAAGCTTTTCGGAGCATTGACCTCTCACCTTAAGACCGAAAGGGTAAGGTCATCTGTAGACGGCAGGGATATTCCGGCAGTTAAGGCGCTTGTCGGAGCAAAGTTTGCAGGCGAGCGTATTGAAAGGGTCATGCTGTTTTTTGTTGATCCGTCTTTTAGGATAAGAAAATCCGCAGACGTTAATTCCGGTTCTCTTAAAGAGGTTTCAATGGATCTAAAGCAGATAACCAAACTTATTCTCAACAGCGGATACGACAATATCTTTATCGCTCACAATCACCCGGAAGCGCCCTCCAAGCCGTCGGAGGAGGACGTTATTTCTACACGGCTTCTTATAAGACACCTATCCGCTATGGGGATAACCCTGCTTGATCACTTTGTTGCCGGAGAGGACGGAGTTTCGTCGTTAAGGCAGCTGGGACTGATATATGACTATGAATAAAGCTAAAAATTTAAAAATCCGAAATTCGGAAGCCTGACTGTATAGACGCTTACCGAACAATTACAAGTCAGCAGGTAGTATGAAAATTTTTTATATAGCAAAATTAATATCCTCAGAGCGTAAAACTTTGAGGATATTTCAATTATATAATAATTTTAATGCTGTTTGACCGCTTCGGCAGTGTATCACTCTTTTTTCACTGTCAAGCGAACTTGGAAGAACCTTTGTAACCGCCACTTCAAACGCAGTATGCTGAACTGTGTTCATAAGCGTGCCGATAGCGTTTACATCAGAAACATTCCGCTCTGTTCTGTTAAACCCTGCACAGAGCATTGTCAATACATAAAAGTTTTGCATTGTTTCTCTTTTTCTATATAAAAAGCGGAGCAAGACGCGGTAAAATACGAAGCCGATACTATAAATGCTTTCTCATTCTGCGTATAAAAATAAAAAAATACCTGAACATAATAATATTATTCCTTAAAACCGTATAAACAACCCTGAAATTCCGACAAATTTTTTTGCCGACAACAGAATAATCTTTCCATATCAGCAAACAATACTATTACAAATTTGACTAAATACATGGAGGTTCAGATATGAAAGCAACAGGAATAGTGCGCCGCATTGACGATTTAGGGCGTGTTGTAATACCAAAGGAAATAAGAAGGACAATGCGTATTAGGGAGGGCGACCCTCTTGAGATCTATACAAGCAATGACGGCGAAGTAATTTTCAAAAAGTATTCTCCGGTAGGAGAGCTTACCGAGGGCGTTTCACAGGCGGCTGAAGTGATTTCCAAGCTTGGAAACGCTCCGGCAGTTATATTTGACAGGGATCATGTCGTAGCCGTTGCGGGAGCGCAGAAAAAGGAATACAGCGAAAGGCGCAATTCTCCCGCTCTGGAGGATATTCTTGAAACAAGAAAAAGCTACTTCTGGGACGAGAATACACCGCCGCTGCTGCTTATAGAGGGCATTGAAAGTCCGGCAATTGCAGCGGCGCCTATTATTTCCGCAGGAGACGTTATCGGGGCGGTTGCGTTTATTAAAAATTCAGATGATATCAAGCCCGAAGAAAACCATAGCCTGCTTGTAAAGGCGGCAGCAATGTTTTTGGGAAAATCAATTGAGGGATAATAAAAATGAAAAGGACTTGTTCCGGTAAATTATACGGAACAGCCCTTTTTTATTAGCATTATTTTATATCGTCATATCAGAGTATAAGATATTTATACTCCAGATCTAATTGGATTTAAATAATCGGCTGTATTCAGACAAAAACGGCCGCAGCAATGCTTCTTGAAGGATAAAAAAGCGGGGCGAACCTCCGATTCGGATTTCGTCCCGCATTTGCGGTTCAATAAGCTGCATCGTCACGTCATTAAACAAATAGCCTGGGGCATTAGTCCCTTAGTTTTTCAGCAGGAGGTACAATCTTCTGCTGAAAAATTAAAATAGGACCCGCCGCCGACTCTGCGAATCAAAGTTTTGAGGAATGGGAAGATAGGTATTATATATTTATCATTTCCGCTGCGAGCTGGGCAATATAAGCTGCTCCGCTTGCCGCCAAAGCAACTGTTATAAGCGAACGGTTGAAAAATGCAAGTACAAACGCCGTAATCAGTCCGGCACAGGCTGAGATCATACTTCCGGTCGAATAAAACGCCGCCGGAATCGTCATTGCACCAAGCACCGCATAGGGTACATAATAAAGAAAACTCTGCACAAGCCTCGACTGGATTTTTCTGCGGAAAACCATAATAGGAAGCATTCTTATTATATAGGTAACTCCTGCCATTACGGCTATGTATAAGATCAGTTCTGTGTTCATTTGCCGCCTTCCTCGCTTTCTGCGTCTTTGAGCGGGAAAAATACAGCGCCGGCAAAAGCGGCGAGAACTGTGCAGATTATAATGGAAAAGCCCTGTGAGATACCGCTGAAAACAGGTATGTATTTAATACAGCAGCTTGCAGCAGCAGCGGCGGCTACTACGCACAGCACCCCGAGGGCCTTTCTTGCCGCAGGAACAAATATGGCAATAAACATTCCGTATATTGCAATTCCCAGCGCCGCCTTTAAATGTTCGGGTAGAATTTCTCCTGCCGCTCCGCCCAAAAAAGTTCCCATACTCCAGCATATGAACGGCAGAGAGATCAGCCCTGACATGTAGTGCTTTGAGACCTCATGGGTCTTTCCCGAAGCTACAGCAAAAATCTCGTCGGTAATTCCGAACGAAACTCCCAGCCTTGACAGCGCTGTAAAGCCTTTATCAAGCTTCTGCGAAAGTGAAAGGCTCATAAGAGCATATCTTATATTTATCACAAGCTGTGCAAGAGCCATTTCTATGTAACCTCCGCCGCCTGCGATAACGGCGATTCCTGCGACCTGACCTGCCGAGGTCAGATTTGTCATAGAAATTATTACCGCCGCCAGTACTGAAAGTCCTGACGATACCGCCATTATTCCGAATGAAAAGGATACGGACAGATATCCCAGACCTATGGGAATTCCATCCTTCAGCCCCTTTATAAAATCCCTGCGGGCATTTGACTTGCTCATTAAATAAAATCTCCGTTCTGAATATAAAATCCTCATTGCACAAATGCAGGGCGAACATAAAAATGAACGCCCGGCTTAAGGTAACAATTGTCCGACAGCTATGCGCAGTACTGTCCTGAAGAATCATTTACGGCTTGAGCTTTCTATAATACCGACAATTCCGCACAGCAAACCGCCAACGAGAAACGCTATCCAGTTAATATGCCACATATTCCATACAAGACCTGTTACCAGAAAGAACATAACTGCAAGCAGCATTATGATTCCGTACCATTTCTGATAGGCGGAATTTTCAGCTTGCTTCTTTTCCTCGGGCATATTTTCACGGTTGAATTTTTCAACGTCAAACTTATCCCTCTGCATTCCGGCATAGCTCATCAGCGTCGCTCCGATTGAGCAGCAGAAAAGGAAAAAGGAATTTTCAAACGCCGCAGCAAGACCCGTTTCTCTGCCGTTTAGTATAAACTCGTCAATTCCGATTGTAATAATAAGTCCGAAAAGTATAACGCCTATTCCCACCGCTATAAAGGCAGGAAATTTTCTTTCAAACGCTTTTATCTGTTCCGCTTTATAAACAAATCTGACAGTCGGATTGTTTTTGCAGAAGCTTTCATGGTTAATACCGCTTACTACAAAAATCAATACGGAAATCAGCACAAATGTCATGAAAACTATTCCCGTAATTCCGTCCTTAACGCCTGACCCATTCAGAAAACCTGCAACGGAAACTCCGAATATGATGGTAAAAACTCCTGAAGCAATGCTTTTTGCAAAGCTGTTCATGTGTTTGTCGTAATCCTCTGCATTATCCGCCAATTCAGTTTCTATGCTGCCTTTAACAAGCGTGTCCATCGAGCATGAAAACATATCGCACATCTGCAAAAGCTTATCCATTTCAGGAAAGCTTACATCCGACTCCCATTTTGACACCGATTGTCTGGAAACATTCAGCGATTCCGCAAGCCTCTCCTGCGTCATATTTTTTGACTTTCTTAAGAACTGCAAATTTTGTCCAAAGCTCATAATGTAAACCTTTCTCCGTCAAAAATTTCAGCAGAACCGATATAATGACGGGGCGGCTCCGCTACGGTCGGACCTCAGCCCTTCCATAGCTGAATCATAACATTGCGCCAATGTCCCCCGCCACCAATTTTGTGTTGCTTTTAAATATTTTTGTGTAAACTTGCGGTTGCAAAGTCGTAGATACGCCGTTTGTTAAGACTCAAGGCTTTCTGCCTGCTTATACCAGATATTCACAGATGCATCGCTTGGCATTCTCCAGTCGCCCCTCGGAGAAAGCGTAACCGAACCGATCTTCGCTCCGTCAGGCAGACAGGAACGCTTAAACTGCTGAGAGAAAAATCTCCAGTAGAACTTTTTAAGCCATTTTAGAATGGTTTCATTATCATAATCGCCGTCAAAGGCGTATCTGGCAAGGCGATAAACCTTTTTCGGCTCAAAGCCCCAGCGTATTCCGTAATAAAGAAAGAAGTCATGAAGCTCGTAGGGACCTACAAGATCCTCTGTTTTCTGTGTCATTTCCGTGCCGCTTTCGTCAGTAGGCAAAAGTTCAGGTGAAACGGGGGTATCGAGTATATCAAACAGAACCTCTGAAAGCTCCTTGCTTGTACAGGTTTCGGCGTAATATTTAACGATATGCCGTACCAGCGTTTTCGGCACGGAGGCGTTTACTCCGTACATCGACATATGGTCGCCGTTATAGGTCGCCCAGCCAAGCGCAAGCTCCGACAGATCTCCTGTTCCGACTACAAGTCCGCCCACCTGATTTGCAATATTCATAAGCACCTTTGTACGCTCTCTCGCCTGTCCGTTTTCAAATACCACGCTGTGGTCGTTTACGTCGTGTCCGATGTCCTGAAAATGCTGCAGAACCGATTTGGTAATATCGACCTCTCTGAACGTTACGCCCAGCGCTCCGCAGAGGATCTCGGCGTTTGAACGTGTTCTTTTGGTTGTTCCGAAGCAGGGCATTGTTACCGCTGCAATATCGGTATGAGGACGTTTCAGGAGATCCATAGCCGTTACGCACACCAGCAAGGCGAGCGTCGAGTCAAGTCCTCCCGAAATTCCGATAACAACGTTTTTTGAATTTGTATGTGCAATTCTCTTCATAAGTCCGTGGGACTGCATTTGCAGGATTAGATGACAGCGCTCGTTGCGCTCGGCAGTATTTTGCGGAACGAAAGGGTTTTTAGGAAGTTTTCTTGTCAAGGCGGTTTCTGATATATTTAAAGTAAATCCTTCCGTTTGAATATCATCTAAAAAGTTTTCGGATTTTTTGTAGAAACTCCATTCTGCACTTTCGGGGTATGTGGAGGTCTTTCGCCTTTCAAAGGCAAGCTTTTTAACATCTATTTCAGAAACGGTGATCTCATTTTCAAACAGTCTGCTTTCCTTTAAAATTGTTCCGTCCTCAGAAATAAGATTATGTCCTGAGAAAACCATATCCTGAGTTGATTCTCCGTTTCCGGCAGAGCAGTATATATAGCCGCAGACAAGTCTTGCCGACTGGTTTGAAACAAGCTGACGGCGGTACTGCTCTTTGCCGATAACTTCGTTGGAGGCGGAAAGATTGCAGATAATAGATGCTCCTGCTTTTGCAAGATAATTTGAAACAGGGTCGGTAGCCCAAAGATCCTCGCATATCTCAAAGCCTACTGTCAGTTCCGGTATATCAAAGCATTTAAAAACAGTCTGATCCACAGCCACCCGGGTATCCTGTCCGCCCCATTTTTGAAGGTCAACTGACGCTCCGCCGCCGCAGTATGATGTAAAATGTCTGGCTTCGTAGAATTCATTGTAATTCGGAAGATGAGTTTTCGGAACAAAAGCCAGAATTTCACCGTCCTTCATGACCGCCGCACAGTTATACAGCTTGCCCATAGCCTTAACGGGCAATCCTACGGCGATAAGCATATCGAGTCCTTCGGACGCTTTTGCGATTTTTACGCAGCCCTCCATTGCCTTGTCAAGCAGAATGTCCTGAAAAAACAAGTCCTGACAGGTATAGCCTGTTATGCACAGCTCGGGGAAGACAGCGATCTTTACGCCCTTATCTCTGCACAGATCGATCTGCTCAATAATTTTTGAAACGTTGAAATCAACGTCAGCCACCCGAATTTCAGGTGTGCAGGCGGCAACCTTTACATATCCGTCCTTCATAGCGAAAATCTCCTCATAAAAAATCGAAATATTTATACTTAGTATACCACATTAAAGGTGAAAATGCAACATATCAATAAATAAGGGCATTTGAATATGAGCTGCAAGGGGATAGGATCATACATCGGTGAATAAAAGAATTTTATTCCGACAACAATAAAAAGGACGCATTGTAACCGTTTTTTAATTGACTTACTGCTTTATAAATTGTATAATTAATGTATCACAGTCGAAAAATATCAGATAAATTATTTTAAAGTATAAAAATTGAAAGGAGCTTCCTTTTTAATGGACGGCAAAAATAAAAAAACCACCCAAAGCCAAGGCTTGCCGGAGGCTGTAAAGGGAACGATTGCGGTCATGCTTACCGCTCTTATCGTAGTTATTATAACTATGCTTTTTGCAAGGGGCTTATTTATATCGAACGCTTCCGATGCCGACCGAAAAACAGGCTGGCTTACTTCTACCGAACCGCTTGAGACTACTGCGGCAACGACTAAGCAGAAGGTCACTGAAACCAAAAAGAAAACCACAACCAAAAAAAGCGAGGACGATCCGTATCAGAACGGCGGCGAAGAACTTGGCGAAGCTACGGTCATGACGGTAGTCAGCGCAGTATATCTTCACCCTCAGCCGACGTCAAGCTCCGAAAACCTGCTGGTAATACCTCAGGGAGCGACTGTTAGGGTATACAGGAATGAAAACGGCTGGCTGTATCTTGACTACAACGGACAGCAGGGTTACGCTTATTATACATTCTTCCAGTAAAGAAAATAGTTTGGGGACGGCCGCGAAAAGCCGTCCCCTTTATTTTATTCACAGTACAGAGCTACCGGACGAGTACGAACCGCCGACACTGTATTCATTGAAAGCGCTGAGGCAGAAGCCGACTGTTCTGAATATGCTATCACATAATATAAAAACAATGCAGACGATCGGTATTATTAAAGCGTTTTGATCATTGTAACATGAGGGCAGGATTCGTCCATATGAAGATCCCCCTGGCTTTTATAGCCAAGCTTTTCGTAAAAGCCCTTTGCTCTCAGCTGAGCGGAAAGAGAGATCTTATCAGCGCCCTGTTTTCTTGCTTCTTCTTCAAGCACGGAAACTACAAAAGAGCCTATGCTTTTCCCGCGGTATTCCTTTATTACGGCAATACGACCGATAATAAATCCGCCGTTTTCCTGAAAAAGCCTGCCTGTTCCTATGGGTTTTAAACCGTCGAATACTGCGGCGTGAACTGCGGTTTTATCAATATCGTCAAACTCCATTGTAAAGCCCTGTTCCTTAACGAAAACTTCTTCCCTTATAAGTCTGGCTTCGGGAAGGGATTCAAGACCTCTGCTGCATTTTACCATATAGCTCATTATATCATCTCCGGTGTAAAATTTACGGCAGACTGCTTTAAACAGACCGCCGCATTGCTTTTATTAAAGTACCTTTGAAAGGAAATCTTTGGTTCTTTGATTCTTCGGGTTGGAGAAAAACTCCCGGGGAGGAGCTTGTTCAAGTATTTTCCCGTCGTCCATGAACATTACTCTTGAAGCTACCTCTCTTGCAAAGCCCATTTCGTGGGTTACTACTATCATTGTCATGCCGTCCTCTGCCAACTGCTTCATTAGATTCAGGACTTCTCCCACCATTTCCGGGTCAAGCGCTGAGGTCGGCTCGTCGAACAGCATTACCTCGGGATTCATGGCTAGCGCTCTTGCAATAGCAATTCTCTGCTTTTGTCCGCCGGAAAGCTGTCCGGGGTAATTATCCGCCTTATCAGCTAGCCCCACCTTCTCAAGCAGCTCGTCAGCTTTATCGTCGGCTTCTTCCTTGCTCATAAGCTTCAGCTTTACCGGAGCGAGAGTTATATTCTTTCTGATAGTTAGGTGAGGGAACAGGTTGAAATGCTGAAATACCATGCCCATTTTCTGACGCATCAGATTGACTTCACGCTGATGCATTGAGGTTATATTTGCACCGTCTATATAAATTTCGCCGGAAGTAGGCCTTTCCATAAGGTTAAGACATCTCAGAAAGGTGGATTTTCCTGAACCGGAAGGACCTATAATAACGACCTTTTCGCCCTGTTCTATATTTTCGGTTATATCCTTCAGAATATGAAGCTCGCCGAAGGATTTGTTAAGGCCTTTAACGTCTATCATTTTTAGCGAGCCTCCTCTCAAGCCTTGAAACAAGAGCCGTCATTACCATAACCATAACAAGATAAATAAGAGCGACGGCAATAAGGGGCAGAAAAGCCTCATATGTCTGCGATCTTATAAAATCTCCGCCCTTTGTAAGATCGGCAATTGCGATATATCCCGCTACAGAGGTTTCCTTTAGCAGGACTATGCATTCGTTCGCCAGTGACGGAAGCACGTTTTTGAACGCCTGCGGCAGGATTATGTAGATCATTGTCTTGGAATAGTTAAGTCCTAAGCTTGAGCCTGCTTCAAACTGTCCGTTGTCTATAGACATTATTCCGGAACGTACTATTTCAGCAACGTAAGCTGCCGAGTTAAGTCCGAACGCAAGCACGGCAACGAAGATTTTATTTATAGCGACCGAGCCGAAGACTACAAAATAAATGATAAGCAGCTGAACAACGACGGGAGTTCCCCTTATTACCGTAAGGTATATATGAGCGATAATGTTGGCGATCTTCAGCTTTCCCGTTTTATCGTGGGTAGTTCTTATGACCGCAATTATAAAGCCCAGCACCATTCCGAGGATAACTGCGAAAAATGTAATGATAAGAGTCGTTTTCAAGCCGTCGGTCAGATATGTCCATCTTGCTTTTTCAATAAATGTGTCCTTGAATTTCTGAAAAAAATCGTTCAATGACTGCACTCCCTTTAACAAAGCGAAAGGCTGTCCGCACAACAGAGGATAGCCTTTTTAAGCTTATTAGTCTTTTCTGACAATAACGACCTGAGTTGCGGTCGTATAGGAATCGGTAAAGTTTACGTTTTTCAGTCTGTCCTCCGTAACGGTAAGTCCTGCCGCTCCGACATCGGCTTTACCTGATTCTATAGCTGAAATTATCGAATCAAATTCCATATTTTCAATAGAAAGCTCATAACCGAGAATATCACAGACTGCCTGCATCATATCTGCGTCTATACCAACGACCTTATCGCCGTCAACGCTTTCGTAGGGAGGAAATTCGGCGTTTGTTGCCATTACAAGCTTGCCCTTGGGATATGCAGTGCCTTCAGGGGTCTTATACGGAGTTTTTCCGGCGTCCTCGCCTATCCAGTTGTTTATTATTTTTTCAAGAGTTCCGTTTTCTTTAAGGGTCTTAAGCGCTCCGTTTATTTCCTCGGTAAGCTCGCTGTTGTCTTTCTTAACGGCTATAGCGTATTCCTCTACAGCAAAAGCGTCATCAAGAATTTTCAGATCTTCATTCTTGGAAACAAAGACCTTAGCAGGCTCGTTGTCGATAAGCACTGCGTCTATCTTGCCCTGCTTCAGCGACTGAACGGCATCCGCTCCTTTATTGAAACGCTCTACCTTTGCGTCCTTTACATCTGAGGTAGCATAGATATCTCCTGTAGTTCCCAGCTGAACTCCTATCGTTTTTCCTTCAAGGTCGTCTACGCTGTGAACGGTATTTTTGGCAACGCTTCCGCATGACGCCAGCAATGAGACCGAAAGCATTCCTGCGATAACAGCTGAAATTAATTTCTTCATAAAATTCATATCCTTTCAAACATATTCATATAGCCAATGTCAATATTACTTATAATTATAAATCATTCGTCAATGTTTTTCAAGACCTTTTTTAACATATTTGATATACAATTTATTAATAGCGGAGTATAAGATCTTAAGTCTATGGATACGGAAAAGAGTTAATGAAAAGTTTATAGCTTTAACAGGCTGACGGGGCAGCGTGATTGTTGACTAAATTCGGGGTATGATGTATAATTATAAAGAATATTGAATTTGGTGGTGCTTTAATTGAGTTTTGACGATATATTGAATGTCGGCGGTATACTTCTTGAATACCTTCCTAATACGCTGAAGCTTTTCTTCTGGACGCTCGTTATCTCAATACCGATCGGGGTAATAGTAACATGGCTGAAGAAATGCAGGTTCAAGCCGATATCCTGGCTTACGAATCTGTATATACTTATAATGCGCGGAACTCCGCTTATGCTTCAGATAATTGCCGTTTACTATGCAATACCTATGCTTTGTGCCTCAGCCAGAAAGGCGGGTACGTCCAACTGGTTCTATGAGCTGCTGGGAAAGGTAAATACAAGAGATGAAAATTATATGTTTACCGCTCTTGTAGTTGCTTTTGCACTTAATTATGCGGCTTATTTTGCAGAGATTTTCAGAGGCGGGATAGAGTCTATACCCAAGGGGCAGTATGAAGCGGCGTCTATGCTGGGAATGAGCAGGCTTCAGACATTTTTCAGGATAGTGCTTCCTCAGGTAGTAAAGAGGGTCATTCCTGCGACCGCCAACGAGGTCATCGTACTGGTAAAGGATACTTCTCTTGCAAATGTAATAGCTTTTGCGGAGATCACTCTGAAATCCAAGCAGATGATGAATACCTACAGCTCGATAGCTCCGCTTTTTGTCGCAGGTCTGTTCTATTTTGTACTGAACGCAGTAGTTACTTTTGCTTTTGCGTTTATTGAAAAGAAATTCAACTATTATAAATAGAAAGGGAAGGATAAAAAAATGACGGCTTTAGAGGTTAAAAACCTTTCCAAAAACTTCGGGGAGCTTCAGGTCCTGAAGGACATATCCTTTAACGTAGAGCAGGGTCAGGTCGTAGCTGTAATAGGCCCTTCCGGGTCGGGTAAATCCACGCTTTTAAGATGTATTAATCAGCTTGAAAGAGCGGACGGCGGAGAGATAAACGTCTGTTCAATGAATATGGTCAGGACAGTAAATAACAAAGCGGTCTACGCTCCGTCTAAGACGCTTAGGGAAATAAGACTGAAAATAGGGCTGGTTTTTCAGAATTTCAATCTGTTTCCGCATATGTCGGTAATGCAGAATATAATCGAAGCGCCTGTTCATGTTTTAAAGAAATCAAAAAAGGACGCTGTTTCCGAGGCTGAGGTACTGCTTGAAAAGATGGGACTTTCAGAAAAGGCGGCGGCGTATCCCTGCGAGCTTTCCGGCGGTCAGCAGCAGAGGGTCTCTATAGCAAGGGCTCTTGCATTGAAGCCCGAAGTACTTTTTTTCGACGAGCCTACTTCGGCTTTGGATCCGGAGCTTACCGGGGAGATATTAAAGGTGATCAAGGAGCTTGCGGAGGAAAAAATGACAATGGTCATAGTAACTCACGAAATGGCGTTCGCAAGAGATGTGGCTGATCACGTTATCTTTATGGACGGAGGATATATCGTTGAGGAGGGACAGCCGGAGGAACTGTTCGGAAATACTCAGAACGAGCGTACAAGGCAATTTTTGCAGAGATATAATAATAACGGAATTTAGGGGCTTTGCACCGCGGCGGATAAGATCTGCTGCGGTTTTTGTTTTTCAAGACTCAATGATTCTTATGGGCAGTCTGGGAGCAGGAATGTAAAAGCTTTGTAAGTTATCTTATATCTGAGCTTTATATCGGTTGAAAACGCCCATAAAAAATGCTATAATATAAACGGAAAGGAGCGATTTATGGCTTTATATCTTACTGTAGGCGCAGCTATAGCGATCATCTGCGTTGTTTTTAACAAAATTTCCAACAAAATAGGAGTACCGATGCTATTTGCCTTTATTCTTCTTGGAATGCTCTTTGGCTCTGACGGATTATTTAAAATACGTTTTGAGAACTTTGAATTTGCTGAGAAAATATGTTCGGTATCGCTGATTTTCATTATTTTTTACGGAGGTTTCGGAACTAAGTGGTCAAGCGCAAAAAAGGTAGCGGCTAAAAGTCTGCTGCTTTCCTCCGCAGGTACCTTGCTTACAGCATTCCTTACAGGACTTTTCTGTCATTATGTTCTCAGGTTCTCAATGGCTGAGAGTATGCTGGTCGGAGCGGTTTTAAGCTCGACGGACGCCGCTTCGGTATTTAATATACTGCGTTCTAAAAGCCTGAACCTGAAATACGGCACTGCTTCGGTCCTTGAGCTTGAAAGCGGAAGCAACGATCCTTGGGCGTATATGCTGACGATAATTGTGCTTTCGGTAATGAGCGGAGGAGTATCCGGCTGGAAAACTGCATATATGCTGTTTGCTCAGATATTTTACGGACTTGGTATCGGCGTGCTTATTGCGCTTGGTGCAGTCTGGGCGCTTAAAAATATTGAATTTGAGTCAGACGGCTTTGATACTATTTTTATTGCGGCGGCTGCGGTATTATCATATGCTCTGCCTGCACTGGTGGGAGGCAACGGGTATCTCAGCTGTTATCTTGTCGGTATCGTACTGGGAAACAGCAGAATAAAGAATAAAAAAGCTCAGGTTCATTTCTTTGACGGACTTACAGGACTTATGCAGATACTGCTTTTCTTTCTGCTCGGACTGCTGTCGTTTCCGTCGCATATACCAAAGATCATAATTCCTTCCCTGCTTATAGCGGCGGCGCTGACGTTTATTGTAAGACCAATAGCTGTAGGTATTCTTATGCTTCCTTTCAGGGCTAAGCTTGATCAGATAGCCGTTGTTTCATGGGCGGGTCTAAGGGGAGCGACCTCTATAGTATTTGCAATACTTGCTACTGTATCAGACGCGTACACTAAAAGCGATGTTTTTCATATAGTTTTCTGCGTCGTTCTGCTGAGTATAGGCATACAGGGAACGCTTCTTCCTAAGGTTTCGCAGTGGTTTGGTATGATAGACGATGAAGAAAGCGTAATGAAGACATTTACCGATTATTCAAATGAAACGGAAATTCAGTTTATACGTCTTAATATAAAGAAAGCTCATCCTTGGATAGACCTGAAGATAAAGGAAATAAGCCTTCCCCCGGATACGCTTATTGTAATGATCTCAAGGGACGGGAGAACTGTTATTCCCAGGGGAAGCACCGTTATCTGCGAGGGTGATGTTCTGGTGCTCAGTGCGGTAGGTTATGAATCAAAGAAACCTGGGAATCAGCAGCTTTTGCTTTCGGAGGAGGAGATAACGCCGTCCCACGAATGGGCAGGAAAAACCGTTTCGGAAACCATTCCCCGCAATGTTCTGGTTGTTATGATCAAGCGAGGAGGAAAGACCGTTATACCTAACGGCAATTCAAGAGTTAAGCCGGGAGATGTTCTGGTGCTTCACACTGCTGAAAGGGAGCTGCTGGGACTTGAGCAGTAACAAAGAAAACGTACGGACACAAGCTGAGTCCGTACGTTTTATGTTTTATAAGTATTTCAGATGAGCTTTATTCTTCGGAAAGATCCTGAAGCTCTTTTTCATATTCAGCAAAGCCTTCAATAGACTTTGTTATTTCATCGCTTGAGGGAGCAGAATGGTCGTTCCTGAACACCAGCTTCAGCAGTATCGGGGTAATGATCGTTGTAGCTACGACCATTATTACTATAGGAGCGAATACTTCGTCGCCCATAAGACCTATCTTTTGTCCTTTGGCGGCAACGATAAGGGCAACCTCTCCGCGGGAGATCATACCTACGGCGATCTGAACAGACTCCTTATTTGTATACCGGCATAGCTTTGCGCCTAGACCGCAGCCGATTATTTTAGTCATGACCGCTATTACAAAAATAAGAACGGTAAAAAGTACAAGTGTGCCGGACATATTCATCTTTGTCATTTTAAGGCCTATACTTGCAAAGAATACAGGGGAAAGGAGCAGATACGACATGGTTTCAAAGCGGTTTGAGATATACTTTACTCTCGGGCTGTTTGAGATAGCAAGGCCTGCAACGAATGCGCCGGTAATATCGGCTACTCCGAAGGCTCTTTCAGCGATCCATGCCATCAGCAGGCAGAATACAAAGGAAACTATAACGTGACGGCGAAGGTCCTTTTTATCACGGTTTCTCCATTTTTCAAAAACAATATGGTAAAGGATTGCAGAAAGTACTGCAAAAACAAAGAATCCAAGGATCTTGAGCAGTACAGTCCATATCTTTACTCCGTCGCCTGCAAGGCTCGTAACAACGGTAAGCGCAATTATTCCCAGAATATCGTCTATAAGCGCCGCTCCGAGAATAGCGTTTCCGGCTCGTGTGGAAAGCTTTCCAAGCTCCTTAAGAGTTTCAACGGTAATTGAAACAGAGGTTGCTGTAAGAACGATTCCGATAAAGATAAACTGGAGAGTTCTTGAGGTAGGCAGATTATCGTTTGCGCCTATATTGAACGCCCACGCAAGTCCGAAGCCTCCCGCAAGGGGAACGAGAACTCCGAGCAGAGCGATAAGGAAAGACGCCTTTCCTGTTTTTTTAAGCTCAACTATATCGGTTTCAAGTCCGGCGGTAAACATAAGCACAATAACGCCCAGCTCAGACAGCTCGGATATAAATTCTGTTTCCCTGACTATTCCGAGAACTGCCGGGCCGAGAATAAGTCCCGCGCAGAGAGCGCCCACTACCTGAGGAAGCTTTATACGCTTTGTAACAAGTCCGAGAAATTTTGTTGACAGCAGAATAATAGCTATAAAGAATATGTAATCATACTCCATTTTTTGATCATTCCTTTCCGGAAAAAGCCGAAGCGGCACAAAAATTGCGATCCGCAGAATATTATCTGCAAATCGCCTTTGATTTCAATTCCAGTTTCATATTATACAGCTTTGTTATGTTTTTGTCAATCTTTCGATGCGAATTTCGCTTAATTAGCCAATTTAATTTTTGAAAAAAAGGTTTTCAAATGCAATATGCACAATAGCTCTTTGTACGTTAAATAATCGGCTTATGAAATTTAAAATAAAGTTTTTAAATAAGGATCATGCTGTTTTTTTAAATACAAAAAGCTTGCTGATAACATAATTAAGAACCAGCACAACTACCGAAGCGATTATCTTCATTGGGTTTTCATTTATGCTGAGAGCCTGAACGCCGATATTCATCATTACTGTTTCTACGATAAGAGTAAAAATCCTCCCCCCGTAAAATGCCGCGGCTTCTCTGAAAACAGCCTTTCTTCCGTAGGATATTGACTCAAATACCCAGATCCTCGCAGTTACATACGAGAAAGTAACGGCGCAGATCCATGATATGATATTGCTTACGGTAACCGCCGTATCTACAGGTATGCCGAATATTGATATATCAGGCAGCTTTATAAGTGCTGCGGCGATAAAAAACGATACAAAGCTTATAACGGTAGTCCATGCTCCGAAAAACAGATAGAGTAATATTTCCTTGTTTTTTCTGTAAATAGGTTCAAATTTCTTTAAAAAGCCGCAGCTCATTATTCTGTCAAAGATGTCAGGCTTTTTTTCTTTTGCTTTTAATTCTTCCTTTTGTTCCATTGCTTCCTCCGAATTTATTTTTATGGATCGTTCCGCTTTAACAATTATACAGCATATTTTTATTAATTTCAAGTTATTATTGATTTTCAGCAGAAAATATGTTATTATAACTATATCTGAACATTTAAAAATATTAATTTTTTATCGGGAGAGCAATTTTTATTATGATACCATTTGTTATAGTGATCCTTCTTGCGCTTTCGGCGGTATGCTCCGCTACTGAAACAGCCTTTTCGTCTGTTAACAGGATAAGGCTGAAAAATCTTGCGGCGGGCGGAAGCAAAAGCGCACAGAAGGCGCTGGATATTACAGAGAATTTTGACAAGGCGCTTACTGCCATACTTATCGGAAACAACGTTGTGAATATCTGCTCGTCGTCGCTTGCCACAGTCTTTTTTACCGAAAAGTTTGGAAGCGGAAGCGTCGGTATCGCAACGCTTGTAATGACCGTATTGGTGCTTATTTTCGGTGAAATACTTCCGAAAAGTCTTGCAAAGGAAAATTCAGAGAGCTTTTCAATAGCAATGGCTCCGCTGCTTTCCGGCTTTATGTTTATTATTACTCCGCTTATTGCAGTTTTTACCGCAATAAGAAAGCTTGCATCAAAGCTTGTGGGACATAAGAACAGTCAGCCGTCTGTTACCGAGGAGGAGTTAAAATATATTATCGAGGAGATCGAGGACGAGGGAGTTCTTGAGGAGCAGGAATCTGATCTTGTAAGGTCGGCGCTGGAATTCGATGAGATAACTATAGGCGAGGTGCTCGTTCCGAGGGTAAATGTCGTAGCAGTCGAAAGAGGAGAAAGCATTGAGAAGATCAGGGAAATATTCATGGAGAATAAGTTTTCCCGCCTGCCTGTCTATGAAAAGACTATAGACAGTATAGTCGGAATTATACATGAATCTGATTTTTATGAAATGTACATCGGAGGCAGGAAGGATATTTCGGCGATCATGAATACTCCGATCTATATTTCTGAAAACAAGCGTATCTCCGAGGGCCTTCGGGAAATGCAGAAGGCGAAGATCCATATGGCTGTAGTTGTTGACCAGTACGGCGGAACTGAGGGTATTTGTACTCTTGAAGATATTATAGAAGAGCTTGTGGGTGAGATCTATGACGAGAGCGACGAGGAGGATACATCGTTTGTTAAGCTGGGAGAGAACAGGTATCAGGTTTCAGCCGAGCTTTCGGTAAGCGACTTTCTTGACAGGCTTGATCTGCCTGAGGATACTATAGAAACTGAAAGAACCTCTATGGGGGGCTGGATAATGGATATTATAGACAGAGTTCCTGAGCAGAACGAATTTATATCCTATGGAATATTCAATATGACGGTTATTATGGAGGATGAGCAGAAAATAGACAGTATAAAGATACGCATTCGTGATACAGCCGAAAAGGAGGAGAGCTGATATGCCTAAGCAGATAAAAAAGGACGGACTTAAAAGTCGAGATAAGAAAAGCCGTATAGCTGCTGTAATTTCAATGATTTGTGCATTTGCTTTCACGGCAGCGGTAATAGCGCTGATGCCTTCTCTTGTTAAGGACGGCAGCGCTGTCAAGGCGTCGGTGATCACTGCGGCTTATGCAGTTTTTACGCTGAGCTGTGCGCTTCATTCCGTGTTTTCTTTTCTTTGCTATAAAAATGAGGATAACTTCACTGCCTTGTTTCAGGGCATAGTTTCAGCCCTGAGCGCTTTTTTATGCCTTGTAAATTTCAGGTTTATGACGGTCCTTCTGCTTTCGGGTCTAAAGATGGACTCGGCGGCTCAGAAGCTTGCGGGAAATCAGACAATGACGGAATTTGTGGTTTCTCAGACCTCGGGCTGGCTATGTATGGTGATTTCGGCAGCGGCTATGATAATTCTCGGTATTCTCGGAGTGATCAGGCTTATCAGAAGATAAAGGAACGGTATTCATGACAAAGGAACAGCTTACGGAATACTGCGGTTCGCTTCCCGGAGCGGTAATCGACAGGCCGTTTACAGAAGATTTTGAAAGCGTAGCGGCAAGGCATAAAAAAAGCAGAAAATGGTTCGCTCTTCTGATGAAGCTGAACGGACGATATATAGTTAACCTAAAATGCGAGCCTATGGAGGCCGATATGCTGAGAGCGGCGTACAAGGGTGTAATTCCGGCGTATCATATGAACAAGACTCACTGGAATTCAGTTTATCTTGAAAGCGACGTTTCGGACAGCGAGTTGAAGAATATGGTATATGAAAGCTATCTGCTTACCGGCGGCGGAATAAGAACAAAAGCGAAAGGGTGATAGAAATGAGCGGTAATTCTTCATGCTGCGAAACCTGCGCCAATTACGGCTATGACGACGAATATGACTGCTATGTCTGCGATATTGACCTTGACGAGGACGAAATGCAGAGGTTTATGAGCTTTTCGGATCATAACTGTCCCTATTACCGAAACGGCGACGAATATGCGGTAGTAAGGAAGCAGAACTGACGAATCTGGTATTGTTTTGATTGAGAGCTTTGTATTTAAAAGCTATTGATTTTTATAAATTATTGTTATATAATAAGATTCAGTGCATTATTACGTTATGAGAGGGATTGTAAAAATATGGAGATAATAAATAAAAATGACGAGGCGCTGCTCAGGGAATATGAGGATTTTGCTGAAAACAGCAGATACGGAAACTTCATGCAGTCGCTGCGCTGGCCTAAGGTAAAGGATACATGGGGCTGGGACGCTGTAATTTCAAGGGATAAGGACGGCAGGATACAGGGTACCTGCCTTGTTATAATCAAAAAGATACCAATATTCGGCTGTACTTTTCTTTATGCTCCTCACGGGCCTGTGTGCGATTGGAGCAATAAGGAGATAATGCAGGATCTGTTCGAGGGTATAAAGGTTCTTGCAAAAAAGCATAAGAGCTATCAGTTTATGTGGGATCCCTGCTTTGAGGAAAAGGACAGAGAGCTTTCTGAAATGATAGTCAGTATGGGCTTTACTCATATTTACGACGCACCCGAACTTTCAACTATTCAGGCGAGAAATAACTATATGCTCAGAAATATTGAGGGAAAAACTCCTGACGAGGTAATGATGACCTTTAAATCAGACTGGAGAAACAGGATAAGAAAGGCTTCAAGAAAGGGCGTTGTATGCAGAGCCTGCGGAAAGGAAGCACTTGACGATTTTTATCCTATGATGCAGGCAACGGGAATACGGGACGGCTTTTCCATACGATCAAAGGAATACTTTGAGAAAATGCTTGACGGACTGGGCGAGGAGCATTGCCGCCTGTTCGTATGTTACCTGAAAGACGAGGAAAGCGGTAAGGAAATACCTGTTTCCGGAGCAGTTACGACTCAGTATGCCGGAAAGACCTGCTACGTTTACGGCGCTTCGTCAAATCAATACAGAAACACCTATCCGAATTATCTTATGCAGTGGACTATGATAAGCTGGGCGCTTGAGAATAATAATTTTATTTACGATTTTCAGGGTATTCCTTTTTATAAGGACGAAACTCACCCCAACTACGGAGTTTATAAATTCAAAAAGGGCTTTAACGGAGAGGTCGTGACCTATGCGGGTGAATTCTTCTATATATTTATGCCTGTAAGGAAAAGGCTTGTGGATCTTTGCGAAAAGATCGTTATGAAGCTTCACGCAAGAAAGACCAAGAAGCTGATCGAGAACAGAAATAAGGAGTTTAATACGGAGCAGTAATTCCACGCCTGACAAACTGATCAATAAAATTAATGCCGCGGAGATATAAACTCCTGCGGCGTTTTTTTACGGCTGACGTACTTTGATCGGACTGTTATACGGGTATTATAGTGAAATTGCACTCATGCGAATGTTTGTTTTGTGCAAAAAGCCCATGACAAAATTTATTCAAATATGTTATAATATAAATATAAGAATAATAATTTTATCAAACATGAAAGGAATGAGGCGGGTATGCAGCTTTTACCGGAAGAATGTGTTATGTACTCGGCGGCGGGAGTGTGCCGTTTCAAGGAGATAGTCAAGCGCTGCTTTGACGGAAAGAATGAACGCGAATATATGGTGCTGGTGCCTTACGCTTCGGATAAGTCAACGTATTATGTTCCATGTGATATGGCAGATAAAAAGCTGAGAAAGCTTATGTCAAAGGAAGAGATATATGCGCTGATCGATTCTATACCGGATATAGAGCCGTGTCTATGCGGTGACAGGAACGAGAATAAGCTTATTTTTAATACAGTTATGAAAAGCGACAACTGTGAAAAGATTTTTTCTCTAATCAAATCACTGTATCTGAAGCAGGAGGACAAGCTCAGCAGCGGAGGTCATCTTTCGGCTACTGAGGAAAACGCTATGAAAGCGGCTGAGCATATGGTTTATCAGGAATTTGCGGCGGTTCTTGGAATAGCTCCTGAAAACGTAAAGGAGTTTATTGCCGGTAGGATAGAAAACAGGCAGAAGAGCGATACATAATCAAAGGCTTCCACAGTTTTTGTACTGTGAAAGCCTTTTTCTGTAGTTATTATTTGTCAAAGCCGCCCTTATTAAAGAAAAGCTCTCTTATAGCAAGCGCACAGCCTGCAAGGAAACGGTGCTTGTCCTCTATAATCGAAGGCTCGATCTTACTGGACACAACAGTTCCTCCGATAGCCGCTACATTTTCTTTCAGCTTGTCAAAAAACTCCGCTTCGCTTGCTCCGAACTTAAAATGATGAAGAACAAGCTTCTGGGGATTAGTTGAAAAGTACAGGTTGTTGAGCAGTACCGCAGTAAGCTTCAGCGCATGATCCATTATTTCCACAACAGGCTTTTCACCTTTTTCATATGCGGCATAAATCATATCTCCTGTAACCGCCTGAGGATTTCCCTTCGCCGCCTGAAACAGAAACGGAGTGTTTTCCTTTGAGAATACTGCGCTTATTTTTCTCAGGCTAGCTTTTGGCGTAAGCTCGTTTTCAACGCAGCCTCGTCTTCCGCAGCTGCATTTTTCCGGGGACATAGGATTTATGATCATTTTATCCACGAAATTTGTGCGGTTATCATAGGACACGATAGGGTCGTTAAGATTTGTAACAACAAAATTTATATTGTTTCCGTACTGCAGGAAAGCTATGTTATGGCGGTTCGGATCCTTGCTTTTCTGGAAATCAATATTCGCCATAGCTGTTCCTTTTACGGAGTTATCGAATACCAGCGGAAGCTCGGTATAGCTTCTGACAAAGTTCTTTATCTTTGTATAATCAGGAATTCCGTCCTTTACATCAATATCAAGACGGGAATACATCGTCGGGAAAATTCCGAAGCCTATACCCAGAATGGATTCCTTATCCAGACAGTTATCTCCCAGGACTTCCCTGATAGACCGTTCAATATAATCATAAATCGTCTGACGGTCTGTTGCGGAGCTTATATTCATATTGCGCTTGTCTAGAACAGCGCCCGCAAGGGTCGAAAGTCCGACGCTTACGATATCCTCCTCAATAGTAACTCCAAGTGCAAATTTATAATGATGATTGATGTCAATGAGAATCTTTTTGCGTCCTCTCGGAGCTTTTTCGGTAACGTGTTTGTATTCTCCGATCTCCTGAATGATCCCCTGTTCTATCATTTCATTTGTAATAATAGTAACAGCGGCTCTTGTCAGCTCCAATGTTCCGGCAATATCAATCCTTGAAGTCGGACCTCTTTGCTTCAGGATCTTAAGAACCTGCATACGGTTTCTTCTTTTTAAGTCCAGCTTGCTTATTCCATGCTGTTCCATTCGGTGATTTTCCTCCGTTTATATGGATTTGAGACAGACAATCTCACAATAGTATTCTTGTAAATTATAACAGACTATAGTGAATAAAAGATCAACATTTGATTATCAATTAACATTTTAAAGATTCTTTACAAACGGTTAAAATATTAAAGAATATCGTCCTCGTTAATATCGTCCTCTATCTCTTCACCGTTAAGAATTGCCCTGAGCATATTTATATCTTCCTCTGTAAGAGTAATACCCTTGCCCATTCTCGTATGATCCGGGTTCCATTCCCTGAGGTCGTATTTAGGCTCTCTGTCGTTCCAGCTGACCATATTAAGCTCCTTGGTCCAGCCTCTTGCGTTTTCTGAGAGAATACCCAGCTGCTTTGTAATTTCAAACTTTAATTCTGCCATAATAAATTCCTCCGTATTTTTTTATATTAACAGCAATGCTGTTTTATGCGTAAATTTTTATTTTTACTTAAACATGATTTTTTCAAGCGCTCTGAACAGCTGTCTTCTAAACATAATGACAGCGGCTAAAAGCTCGAGCATCAGACAGAGTATAGCAAGATATATTCCTCCTATAAAAAACAGAAGGAGATCCGCCAAAGACGTGCATATGATAAGCTCGGAATTTCCGCGGTAAATAAGTAGCGGGATAAGTGTGCATACTGCGGTTACCGCAATTCCGGTACCTACTCCGAAAAGTCCCCAGCTTGTGAGAAATACCAGTATCATACCTGAATATACCGCAGCTTTTTTATTGAACAGCAGTCCCGCAATGACCAAAACAGCGGCGGCAGGATAGAATATGATCCCCCTTGTAAAATATGCTGCTGCGGCAAAACCGACAGCGGCTATGCAAAGAGCCGTTATGCGCTTTGCCCCCATACGTTTGATGATCTGTACTGCTCTGTTTGGCAGAAGCTTTTGTACAGCTGTCCACAGCGTTTTGAAATTAAGCAGCATAACAAGCAGAAACAGTATGGGAAGAGTAATTACAGAAAGCGTTTTTGTTCCCTTGATAAACTGAAATACATTGATCAGAACCATTGCTGCCAGCAGCAGGTTATTTATTATTATCTTTCCTATATGAAGATTAAATGGTACAAGCTTTCTGGAATCATAAGCTCTTATAATAAAAACAGTAAGATAGCTGGCAACAGTAGATATTGCTGGGCCGTACAAACCTATTCTTGGAATAAGGACAATATTCAGTCCTACATTGATTACGCCGGAAAAAAGGCTTGTAAGAAGCGAACGCTTTGTTTCCTTAGCGGCAAGGTAAATAGAACCCATAAATGTAGTAAAGCAGGAAAAGACCGAGGAATATATAAGTATCGGCGAATATTTGACCGAATCCTGAAATGCGCCGCCCAGCCATACTGAGGTCAGCGGCTGAACTATCAGCAGACAGCCTGCTGCCATAATATAAAGCAGGCATTGGTTAAGTCTGAAAACATTTGTGTAGAAATCGTTGCGGTCCTCCGAATCGTTTTCCAGGATAGCGGACATATTCCAAGCCTGTCCGAACATAAGATAAACGGTAGCGACAAGGTTTGGGATTTTATAGGAGGCTGAGAGTATACCGTTGGCTTCAGAACCCAGATAATGAGTAGTCATAAAGGAGTCCGAGCTGTTTGTTATTAGCCACAGAAGCTGAGCGGGAATAAGCGGCACGGAATATTGCAGCATTGTGTGAAGAAGCTCACGGTCAGGTTTCCTGAACTCGATATATCTCCACAGCTTTGCAGTTGCGGTAAGAAAAATAATCGAGATAAAATCGGATACTATAATAGAAAGAAGATAACCTGTATTACCCATTTTAAAGCCGCAGATAAAAAGTATTGTGCCGAAAAGAGTAAAGAAGGTTGTAACTATTCCGTTGAGCGCAAAAAGCTTGACCTTTTCAAGAGAACGTACAAATGTGGAATATACAAGCTTCAGGCTGGACATAAATATGTAAATATACAGAAGAAGCGAATATCCGCTTAGGTATTTGTCGGCAATTCCGGAAACGGTTACGATAGGAAGTATTACGGCAAGCAGCGCAAGACCGGAGAAACAGACTATGTTTCCCAGAGTAAAGACTTTCTTTTTGTCATAAGCTCTGTCAAGACCGAAACGTATTACCGCCTCGCTTATAGTCATTGTTACTATAGGCTGGAGCCAGTTGGCTATCTGAGTAATTACGTCGTTGATTCCCATTTCCTGCGGCGAAAGGTATGTGGTATATACCTTTACCAGAAGAAGGACCAGAATTTTGGAACTGAAAGAGCCTACTGCGAATATAATAGTATTTGAGAACAGCTTTTTATAGCTGCTTTGCTTAGGTGCAGTTTCAGACATGGCAGTATTACCTCTGATATAAATTAATTTGATCGTGCTAATAGCCGGACGGCGTATAAATAAGCCGTTAAAGTCCGTATTGAAAAATATTATAGCATACAATTCTTAATTTTGCAAATAATTTTTACCTGAACATAAAATAAAGACTGCTTTTTGGACGGGTGTCAAAAAAATATTTCAAAACCCCTTGAAATTTTATCGTATTTAATGTATACTATATATAAAGAGGCACATTAATTAACCGGAGGTATTTGTATGAGCAAGGGTGTAAAAATTTTTATCGCCGTTATTTCGGTTATAGGCGCAGCCGCAGCCGCTAAACTACTATGTGAAATATTCTCGACCAGACTTCACAAGTACTATCTTGTGGATAACAGCTGACGGGATCGGTTTCGATCAGAGTTTATGTAAGCGGCAGGGCGTATGCTCTGCCGTTTTTATCAGTTACAGAAGCGGTGGCTTCCGATAACCGTAACAGTCGGTCTTGAATGCATAAAGGCATTTGAAGTTTTTGCAGGATTGTAATAATAGATACAGCCGCCGGTAGGATCCCAGCCGTTAAGAGCGTCTCTTGCGGCTTTATAAGCGGAATCAGATACCGGCTCGTTGAACTGACCGTCAACGATCGCCGTGAAAGCGCCGTTCTGATAGATAACTCCTGCGAGAGTATCGGGGAAGGACGGGTGTTCTATTCGGTTTAGGATAACTGCTCCAACAGCGACCTGTCCGGTGTACGGTTCGCCGCGGGCTTCTGCAGAAATAATTCTTGCGAGAAGGTTGATGTTTGCTTCTGTGGCGCTGGGGATAGTTCCGATTGAAATTCCGAGAGCTTTGAGAGTAGCCGGACCGGCGACTCCTGTCTGCTTGATCCCCTGTTGTTTTTGAAATTTAAGCACCGACTTGCGTGTCTCTTCCCCGTAGTAGCCGGTTACTCCGACGTTGAACAGTCCCCGCTCTTTCAGCTTCTGCTGAATTGCGGTTACTTCCTTTCCGCTGGAGCCTACCTGTGACAAAGCCGGTTCTTCGTTATTCATAAAAACAAGTCCGCAGACTGCGAGCAGAGTCATAACGGTTAAGCTTATAACGGCAGTTCTGAGAAAATTATAAATTCCTGTTGATTTGTTCAATGTGAAGCCTCCTTATATAAAGATAGTAGTATTTTGCGCTGTGCAGGCTGATTTATACATGCCTCTGATTATAAAACGGCAGAAAATCAGGTAGAATTTTGAATCAATATGTACAATTTGAATAGTGGACAGCGCTTATATTCGCTTTTTGTTGAGCAAGAGTAACAAACCTGAAAAAACTCGCAAAAAAGTGTTGACATTACTCTTTACTTATGCTAAAATAAATAAGTCGCCGAAAGGCAGATATCACAAAAGAGCGAGAGGTCAAAAACTTTTGAAAAAAAGGGGTTGACAAATAAGCGAGGATGTGATATAATAGACAGGCGCTCTTGAGAGTGAAGGAAAGAGAACTGAAGACG
>NZ_BAAHNZ010000014.1:0-50712 GCF_054655215.1 Hominimerdicola intestinalis | reverse complement strand
GGTCCCTATCTGTCGTGGGCGCAGGATATTTGCAAGGAGCTGTCCCTAGTACGAGAGGACCGGGATGGACGCACCTCTGGTGCACCAGTTGTCACGCCAGTGGCACAGCTGGGCAGCTATGTGCGGAACGGATAAACGCTGAAGGCATCTAAGCGTGAAGCCGCCCTTAAGATAAGATATCCCTTCCTTTATGGAGTAAGACCCCTGGAAGACTACCAGGTTGATAGGCTCAAAGTGTAAGTGCGGTGACGTATTAAGCTAGCGAGTACTAATAGGTCGAGGGCTTAACCTTTATTATGTTAAACCTTCCCTCTTTGCTTAAACACTTTTTCACATTATTCAATTTTGAAGCTATCACTAAGCTTCTTTAGTCGGTGATGATTGAGATGAGGTCCCACCTGTTCCCATGCCGAACACAGTAGTTAAGCTCATCTTCGCCAACGATACTTGGCTGGCAACGGCCCGGTAAAATAGGTCTCGCCGACTTCTTTGCACCATTAGCTCAGATGGTAGAGCAACTGACTCTTAATCAGTGGGTCCTGGGTTCGAGTCCCCGATGGTGCACCAAATTGGCCCGTTGGTCAAGCGGTTAAGACTCCGGCCTCTCACGCCGGCGACGGGAGTTCGATTCTCCCACGGGTCACCACTTGGTGCTTTTTGCCTTGACCTTACGGGCATTAAGTATTTAATATGAGGTCAAGCAAATGCTCTTTTGCTTGATTCTTTTTATTAGTGGGCCATTAGCTCAGTTGGTCAGAGCAACCGGCTCATAACCGGTCGGTCCTGGGTTCGAGTCCCCGATGGCCCACCACTTTTAGGGGTATAGCTCAGCTGGTAGAGCAGCGGTCTCCAAAACCGCGTGCCGAGGGTTCGATTCCTTCTGCCCCTGCCACAGAAAACGCCGTAGATAAACGTATCTATGGCGTTTTTGTGTTGTCTGCACAATTTGGGGCAGTTCAATTATTATAAGGAGTTAGTAAATGAAAATAAGTTATAATGCAATCCTTGAATTTGCTGAAGATGGTATAAATATTACTTTTCCTGATATTCCTAATGCATTTACATGTGCTTATACAAAAGATGAAGCAATAAAGATGGCTAAAGATGTATTAAAAATCACACTACACAAGAATAAATATAATACGCTACCTACTCCCACTCCCAAAGAAAACATATCATTAAAAAGTGGAACTGAAATAGTAAAAATAACAATTTTCATGGAATTGCGTGATGATTTGCTTTACGGCAATGGAATAATTGATATAAATAGATAATATTATGATTTGTATTCCTTATTAACAATACTTTCAGTCATTACTAATTGAGTTAATGTACCTGCCCATTTGAAACAGCACATATCACTTTGGTATATATCAAAATATATTGGATACTCTATTGATATTAAAGCAAATGAAAAAGTCAGGAGTGTAAAATATGAAACGCAATGAGTTGATCCAACAGGTAAAGGAAAAATATGCCAGTATAGCTTCTGCTGAAAGTCAGAATCATTTTCATCAAACAACAACGGAAATAACGGCGGAAGCTTATTATGAAAAGCTGCTTCAGGCAGTTGTAAACGAAATTTCAAACGGAACCTTTGATAATGTTCAGTCAGCTGATGAGATAATAAATAAGGTTGCCGCTGATAAATCAGTTCTCTCCAATTGGAAGTAACAATTTATGTAAAAAGTAAGGAGTGCATTATAAGCACTCCTGTTTTTTGTATTTAAATTGCTTTACAGATCATGAGCCTACCATAGTTCCTCCATTCGGATGCAGTACCTGACCGGTCATATAGCTTGAATCGTCCGAAGCAAGAAAAACAAAGGAAGGAGATATTTCACAAGGCTGACCAGCTCTCATCATCGGAACCTTTGAAGTTTTTATGCCGAAGGTTTTTACCTCCTCCGCCGAAAATGACGACGGAATCAGCGGAGTCCATATGGGTCCCGGAGCAACGGCGTTTACCCTGATTCCTTTTTCAGCAAGCGACTGTGAAAGTGATCTTGTCAAGGAAACTATTGCTCCCTTTGTCGAGCTGTAATCAATCAGATCCTTGTTTCCCTGATATGCAGTCACGGAAGCGGTATTTATAATACTGCAGCCCTTTTTCATGTACGGCAAAGCATATTGTATAAGATAAAAAAACGAGAACACATTGTTTCTGAATATAAATTCAAGCTGTTCGTGGGATATGTCAAGAATGCTTCGCTGAACAAACTGAACTGCGTGATTGTTCACCAATATATCCAATCTGCCGAAACATTCGACAGTTTTTTCCACGCATTGCTTTGCAAAGCACGGGTCTTTAAGATCGCCTCTTAGCAGCAAACATTTTCCACCGAGTTGTTTTATTCTTTCAGCGGTTTCATTAGCGTCTCGTTCCTCATCGTAATAAACTATCGCAACATTTGCACCCTCTTTTACGAAATCATAGGCAACTGCTCTGCCGATGCCACTGTCTCCTCCCGTTATCAGAGCGGCTTTGCATTCAAGCCTCCGGCATTTTTTTCCGCATTCTGAAATTGGTCTTGGCTTCATTAAATATTCGAGTCCGGGCTGTTTATTCTGGTGCTGCGGCGGAAATGCATACGGCACTTCCGTGCAATCGGTCATATAACCGTAATTGTCTTTATTCTGATTCATTGGCTGATACCTCCTTGATATATATTTTATGCCGATATAGGTGAAAATGTAAACAAAGCGAAGATTTAATCAGCATTATTACAGACCAGCTGTCTTACCAGTTGTTCGCATATCTCATACCGAAAAAGCAATAATAATTATGGTGATGATATGGTAAGAAAGGTTTATGTCGAGGTAACGGCAAGATTTGACACCTTGGGAAATTTAACACCTCTGTCAATTACATGGGAGGACGGTACGGTTTATAAAATCGACAGGATACTTGACCAGCGGAGAGCTGCAAGTCTCAAAGCCGGAGGTATCGGTATGCGCTATACCTGCCGTATTCTTGGCAGAGAGACTTATTTATTTTATGAAGAGCCTAGATGGTTTGTAGAGGGTAAAAGATAAATTGGATAAAATTATGGATACAGCGCTATCGGCTTTATAAAAAAGTCTGTGAAAATTCACTTTTGTGTGGTAAAATAACACAGTAGAATGAAGATATATGGCAAGAGGAAAACGCAAACCAATTATTTACATTTTGTGCCGCTTTTGCATCTCCAAAAAATATGACATTTTTCTCCAGACCAGTCCGTAATCATACCCCAGCCATATACTCAATTTTCAATGTATTCCTCTGTCACATTCATCGTTTCATCATATCCCACCTCTAAGAATTCGTCTGTTTTTTCATAAGCTTCAATAGCATCTTTTTTAATCTCTTTTGCAGTTTCGCCAATCTCTTTAGCGAGGCTTCGTTAAATATTTCTCCTTAAAATCCTTTAAGCTGTTATCCTGTGACATATTATGCCTCCGTTGATTATTTTTAACTTATTGTAAAATTAATGAGTACGAATATAACTCCCCATTATCATTAAATAAAAATCCTATAACATTTTCCTGTGTATCTTTATCCACATAAATTAACGCATTATCGATTTTTTTATCAGCTTCACCAAATGAAAGTTCAACCTCTTCACTCGATGAACCAAGGTGAATCCCATTAAACACAAGATAATTGTTTTCATACTTATCGTTTTTGTTTTTCCAATATGTACTTATGCCTTGAACATTTGCATTGCGTAATTGATCAAAACTTTCAATATCTTTATAGTTTAATGTGAGGATCTCAATATCATTGTAATACAGTGTCGTTCCACAATCCCCACTATCTAATATCTGAGTTGTATCTTCTTTTATGCTATAGTTTTCTCCTAAATTTTCTATAGTAAATGGAACACTGATTTGGTTTCCATTTATATAAAAAACTTTTGCTGCTGCTTCAACTGTCCATCCGCCGTCTGGAATAGCTACAGGTTCAATTTTTGACATATTGGGAACAGATTCTGTCATATCCTTATTAAGATCAGATAATTCAGAATTTTGCATGGTATTGCTATTGCTGCTGTTTGTTTTAGAAACATTCCCGCAGCCTGTCATAGTTAATGATAAAAGAGCCGCCGCCATAAATAAAACAAGTTTTCTTTTCATAGAACCTCCATCTAATTCAGTAGTTAAAATTGCCTTTTATAAACTGATTATAATTTTCTTCAGAAATAAGATAAGATGCACCACCTTTATAGGCTTCAAATTCATCACTCATAGTAGGCACTCTCCATCATCTAATAAATTTTTATCCATTCTTATTATATCGCTCCATAAACCATCTTTTTGATTGATTCCTTGCCATTCATTACATACTCGTAATTTATTTTCGCTTGCTAATATAGAAGATTTAACAGAATTCCAAAACTCAACATCCTGTATAACAAGAGTCGGCTGTTTGCGATTTTTTTTGTAAACTAAATTCCAACATACGGAATAGGCGATCCAAACTTGAACGGCACTGCCTTTAGCAAGAGCTAAGATAGCTTCTTTGAATTTTTTTATAATCTTTTCATTTTTTGACTCTTCATAGAGTTTAAAAACTCCAAAATTAACAATTCTGCCGAAATCCGTTGGTACATTTGCTGGAACAAAGCGACTTATAGGACAAGAATATCCTTTTTCTCCACAAAGAAATTCAGCAACCTCATCATTCTCAAATGCTTTTTTTGTAAGTTCAAGCAGCTCTTCATTTGTAATTTGTTTTTGCAATTTCATAACATTTCCTTTCTCGCCAAACGACGAATAAACATTTTTTATTTTTATATAAATTATTATAAAATATCACTTAATATACCTATATTAATTAAAATATTAGCACAATATACACAATAATTCAAGAGTTTAATTAATAATTATTGGCAATTTAAAAAAACTATAATTTACATAAAATTAACAATATAATTTTGTCAGATTTATACATAGCCTGTCTATATACTAAAAAAGCGGACAAGTAAGATAAAATAAAAATAACAAAATAGAAGACAAGCAGGAGGAATAAAAAATGTCAGGAAAAAGCACCGCAAAGTACACAGAGGAATTCAAGAAAATAATCGTAAATCTATAATCATCAAGAAAGCAATCGTTAAAAGGAAAACCGTCATATACGCAAATGTATTCTTGAGCTTTATACAAGGACTAAAAAGCGTTTTGGCGCTGACAAAATGAAAATTTGTCTTTAGCGTGATTATCGCATAAACATCAGCGTCGGCAGAGTATACCGTCTGATGAAGGATATGAACCTGCATAAAATGAGTACCGTTAAGCCATTCAAGCAATAAAATCGGTGCGACCGGACTACCTGCCAGTTCTGCAAGATTGCGTTGTGTTTTTATCTTTGTTCCTATATATTACCATATAAACGCCCATTTTTCCATAAAAATATGGCAATCTGCTTATTACTGCAAACCGCCACATTATCATTTTCCATTATCTGCATTAACTACATGGTGCTAGAACCATGTTCAAATCACTACTAAAAAAATTTTTTCCCTTTTTCGCCACAGACCAAAATTTGCGCTACTGTTAAATCAATTCCAATGCCCTTTTATAAAGTGGGTCTAAATCACAGCCACAACTTCCACATTCTTCATCTGCCTGCTTGATTGCCGATACTAATGTATCTTTATCAGCTTTACCGTCTAACCATTCTTTTGCCGGAATGGATATTAAATTCCAACCAGACGCAGCAAACTTTTCCATAATTGATTTTAATTCTTCCATTATGTAATTCCTTTCAAATTAAAAATTTTTGATTTGTCAGTTCTACAAACTGGAATTTCACGCTTCAATACTAAATGCAAGACGAATTTATCAGAGGCTATAAAGAAGAACACCGCTATACCGAAGAGATGAAAATGTCACATCCGCTTATGCGACGGTTTATCAATTTTTATGGTTATGCGCGATTGATTCGGTGTGTTGCAGAAAAATTTGATAATGAACCTGATTGGCTGGTAGAATTGAGGATAAAACTAGATAAATCTATTTCTGAAAAAGAAACAATCATCTTAAAGTAACCAACACGAAATATCAGAGACGGGCGCCCTTATCAACGATAAATGAACGGGCTGCGCTTGTCGTTGACAAGCCCGTCTGTCTCTGTTTATGCGGCCAATTAAGAGGGCGAAAGCAAAGAGTGCTATCGCCCTCTCTGCGATGAAGACAAATCTATTCAGCCTTGGTTCAAGCGGCTTTCAAATAAAAGAAAACGCCATAGTAAGGGGTTAATGCATAAGCTATCAAAAATGACATTCCATCATGTGACAATTACAGGCAAATAAAACTCGGAATTTTACAGCTTGACTTTACCATATTTCTTTATAACTTCATATTTGTCTTTATTCGCTCCCGTAAAATCCGGGCACTATTTGGACACCGAAGCGTCAAAAGTTGAAGCTTTTTCCGCCGTTTGGATACCAAAAAAGCCCGTAGCTACGGGCTTCAAGACACTTTTATCTATTATTTTGTCAGTGTAATATGGTGGAGCATAGGGGACTTGAACCCCTGACCCCCACACTGCCAGTGTGGTGCGCTCCCAGCTGCGCTAATGCCCCTTTGATATGTATAAATAAAAGAGTAAAAAAGCATTCACTATGTGAATGCCTTTTAAATTTTGGTGGGAGAGGATGGATTCGAACCATCGAAGCAAATGCAACAGATTTACAGTCTGCCCCCTTTGGCCACTCGGGAACTCTCCCAAAATAAAATATGGAGCTGGTGGACGGACTCGAACCCCCGACCTGCTGATTACAAATCAGCTGCTCTACCAACTGAGCTACACCAGCTTGTTTTCCGCCGCCATAACGTAAATTATTATAGCATATCCTGTCCGCTTTGTCAATACTTTTTTCTGAGAAAATTTATTGTTCAAACATGATCAGACAGCTTAATTATTATACACTTATTTTTTCTGTCTGTCAAGGATAAAATATTTTTTTGTCGGAATATACAATAATATAATGACGTATCAACAGTATATTGTGCAATTTAAACCTCAATTATAGCTTTGATCTAATATTATTATTTACAAAACCAAATTTAAATAATGTCATACTTGACGTGAACTGATAAATATATTATAATATATAATTGTAATTGGAAAGATCTGCGGAAGGACTGATTTTTAATGTCAAACAATGCCGTTATTCTGGCCGGAGGTCAGGGGAAGAGAATGAAAACCAACAAGCCTAAGGTTCTTTGCAGCGTAATCGGAGAGCCTATGCTTGAATGGGTGCTGACTGCCTGCGAAAATGCGGATATAAACGATATCTGTGTTGTTAAGGGATATGAAAGCGCACAGATAGATAAATTTCTTGAAGAGCGCAGCTCAAGAGCGGAGGTTTCCTCTGTTTTACAGGAGGAGCAGCTCGGAACAGGTCATGCGGTAATGCAGGCCCGAGAATTTTTGGAGGAGTATAAGGACGGGAATACGCTGGTGCTGTGCGGCGACGCCCCGTTTATTGACGCTGATACGATAAGCAGCGCTCTGGAGCTGCACAAAAGCAAAAGCTGTTCCGTTACCGTTGTAACGTCAAGGGTCGAAGATCCGTCGGGCTACGGAAGGCTGATCAGAAATGAAAACGGTATAAGCGGGATCGTTGAGCATAAGGACTGTGATCCTATGCAGCTTGCGATTACCGAGGTTAACAGCGGCTGCTATTGGTTCAATACTGCGGATCTGCTGGAAGTGCTTTTTGAATTAAAACCGGAAAACGCTCAGGGAGAATATTATCTTACCGACTGCATTGAGCTGATCATTTCAAAGGGCAAGACTGCCGACGCTTATATATCAGGAAATCCTAATGTCGCTCTCGGCGCAAACGACCGCAGAGGACTGCTCAGGCTTAACGATATAGCACGAAGTGAAATAATAGGAAAATGGCTTGACGAGGGGATCGAATTTTGCTGCACGGACGGCGTTTCTATAGGGAACAGCGTTAAAATAGGGCAGGGAACAGTTATTCATTCTGGTGTAATTCTTCGTGGAAACACCACGATCGGTGAAAACTGTGTAATCGGAAATAACTGCATTATCGATAATACTCAGGTCGGAAACAACGTAAACCTCAACAATGTTCAGGCTTATGATTCAGTTATTGAGGACGATGTTAAAATCGGTCCTTACGTTCAGCTCAGACCGAATTCGCATATTAAGAAAGGTGCGAAGATCGGAGATTTTGTTGAAATCAAAAATTCCACTATCGGAGAATATACCGCTGTATCTCATCTTACCTATATCGGTGATTCCGACGTAGGCGCAAACGTAAACTTCGGCTGCGGCGTCGTAACGGTAAACTATAACGGCGATAAGAAGTTCAGGACAGTTATAGAGGATAATGCGTTTATCGGCTGCAATACAAATCTTGTAGCGCCGGTAAGAATAGGAAAGGGCGCTTATACTGCGGCAGGTTCTACAATTACCTGTGACGTTCCCGCGGATGCTCTGGCTATCGAGCGTACTCAGGCTCAGATAAAGGAAGGCTATGCAGTGCGCAAGCTTAAAAACCGTACCGAAAAATTTGAAAAGCAGGTCAAGGTAAAGGGTGCGGAGAAATAAGTATAAACAGGTCTTATACGGCATTTTTTAATATGCTGTATAAGACTTTTTTGCATCCCGGCTTATTGAAAAGCATTGCAATTTGTTTTGCAGTATGCTATAATAATTTTATATATTTCGTGAAAGAGGTTGATCATCTATGACAAACAGCTATGAAAGTCCTTTCTGCACCAGATATGCCAGCAAGGAAATGCAGTATATTTTTTCGGCTGATAAGAAATTCACCACATGGAGAAAGCTCTGGGTCGCTCTGGCAAGAGCTGAAATGAAGCTCGGACTTCCCGTAACTCAGGAGCAGGTGGACGAGCTTGAAGCAAATATTGAAAATATAGATTACGCCGTTGCCGCAGAAAGAGAAAAGCTTGTGCGCCACGACGTTATGTCGCACGTTTACGCTTACGGAAAGGTATGTCCAAAGGCGGCGGGAATTATACACCTCGGAGCGACCTCCTGTTATGTAGGCGACAATACCGACGTTATAATAATGCGTGACGCTCTTAAGGTCGTAAAGAGAAAGCTTGTCAAGGTTATAGACCAGCTTGCGAAGTTTGCCGATAAGTATAAGGCTCTGCCTTGTCTTGCATATACTCATCTTCAGCCTGCTCAGCTTACGACAGTCGGCAAAAGAGCTGCGCTTTGGTGCAACGAGCTGCTTATGGATCTGGAGGATCTGGATTTCAGGCTTTCAAAGCTGAAGCTTTTAGGCTCGAAGGGAACAACCGGAACTCAGGCTTCGTTTATGGAGCTTTTTGAGGGGGACAGCGCAAAGGTAAAACAGCTTGAGCAGATGATCGCTGAGGAGATGGGATTTAACGAGTCAGTTCCCGTTTCGGGGCAGACCTATTCCAGAAAAATGGATTATCAGGTATGCTCGGTACTGGCGGGTATCGCTCAGTCGGCAAGTAAGTTTTCAAACGACATCAGAATACTTCAGTCCTTTAAGGAGATAGAAGAGCCGTTTGAAAAGAATCAGATAGGCTCGTCGGCAATGGCATACAAGAGAAATCCTATGCGTGACGAAAGAATAACCTCACTTGCGAGATATGTTATGTGCGATGTGTTAAATCCTGCGTTTACGGCAGGAACACAGTGGTTTGAAAGAACTCTCGACGACTCGGCAAACAAGAGGATATCCGTTGCGGAGGCATTTCTCGGAACAGACGCTATTCTTAATATCCTGCTTAACGTTACCGACCCTGAAAACGGTCTGGTAGTATACGATAAGATAATAACCCGCAGGGTAATGGCAGAGCTTCCGTTTATGGCTACGGAGAATATAATGATGGACGCTGTAAAGAAAGGCGGAAACCGCCAGGAATTGCACGAGCGTATCAGAGAGTATTCTATGCAGGCAGGAAAGCGGGTCAAGCAGGAGGGACTTGACAATAATCTGTGCGAGCTTATTCTTGCTGATCCTATGTTTATGATAACGAAGGAAGAAATGGACGCAATAATGAAACCCGAAAACTTTATAGGAAGATGTCCTCAGCAGGTTGAGGAGTTCATAGAAAACTGCGTCAAGCCTGTAGTTGAAGCCAACGGCGTTTCGGACGATACAGCGGAGATCAGCGTATAACAGTTCGTACAGAGCTTTAGAGGGGTTAAACGTTATGAGCATATTTGACAGATTTAAGAAACCCGGGAACGGTCTTCAGATAAGAGCCGGTACGATAGATAAGCAGCCGTCGTATATAATGCTGATACCAAAGGACGGAGTATTGCCTGATGACGCTTCGGAGCTGATGGAAAGGCTTATGGTACTGCCTTTTATAAATATCATTTCCAAAAAGCTTACGGATAACGGAGGTTTTGAGGTTACGCTTGAATACAAAGGCTCGGAATATAAATTCGAGGCGTGGATAAACGAATTTCAGCTCCCAGAGCTTTTCAGGATAGGACACGATTTTACCGATGAGGAGATTCAGGCTATGGAGTCTGCCGAAAGCGGACTTGAAAGCTGTATGGTATTTTCCGGAGATAACTGCGAATCGTTTCATTTGCAGATAAAGCTTTTGTGCGCAATGGTCGGAGAACCTGCGGGAATAGTGGATTTTAGCGGCGAAAGAATGCTTTCCGGCAGATGGGCCGTGCTTGCGGCTCAGTCGGAGGTTCCCCCGTCTCCGGAATACCTGTACGCTGTTCAGGCGGTAAGCGGTGATACAGACGACGTCTGGCTTCACACCCACGGACTCAACCGCTGCGGAGGGATAGAGCTTGAGATACTCAATTCCGATAAGGAGTATTATAACGATCAGGCGTGCGTTATAAATACTTTGGCTTCAAATATTATTTCAAAGGGCGGGTTTATTGACGAGTATGAGCCGGTTTATATCATGCGGCTCTCGCAAGATACCGAGATAGTTGCGACCTGGATAAGCTGGGAAAAAGCCGTTGCTATGTATCACAAGGATATCCTCGGCGGCGCAAAAGACAGAACAGAGGGTCACAATGAAAATACCGGAGCAGTATATCTTTACAAAAGTGAAGCTGACAGCCGAAGCCGCAGACTTTCTCATATCAGCGTATATAACAGCCAGTTGAGAGAAAATCCAATCCTTATGATTACAACACAGGAAACCGAGCGAATGTGCCGTCTGGCAACTGAAAGACTTGAATACATGACAAAACTTTTTGAAAACAGGGATAATTTCAATGATTTCGGAATTATCGTCAAGGTAGGATTAGAGGTTGACGAGGAATATAAAGACGGAGATATGAAAGAGCATATCTGGTTCGAGATCAGGGATATCGATATTCAGGCCGGGAGGTTTACAGCCGAGCTTACTCAGGAGCCGTATTGCATAAAGGCTATGAAGCAGGGGGATATAAGAGAATGCCGTTTTGACGAGATAACCGATTGGATAGTTTATGCAGACGGAGAACGAATAACCCCTGACAGCGTATACAAGCTAATAAAATAGAAAGTAATTAATTCCGAAAGGATCTGATAATAATGAAAATCGAAACACAGCTTCTGCATGAGGGCTATACTCCTAAAAACGGAGAACCGAGAGTAGTGCCTATAGTACAGAGCACGACGTATGTCTATGATTCTACTGACGATGTTGCGGCGGTTTTTGACGACCCAACCAAGAGCTTGATCTATTCGCGTTTTGAAAACCCTACTACAGACGCTGTAGAAAAAAAGATAGCTGCGCTTGAGGGCGGAGCTGCAGCAATGTGTACTTCGTCGGGTCAGGCGGCGTCGCTTATCTCGATACTTAATATCTGCCAGGCGGGCGACAGCTTTATTGCGGCTTCATCTATTTACGGCGGTACGGTAAATCTATTTGCCGTAACCTTTGCTAAAATGGGTATCGAGTGTATATTTGTAGACGTAGATGCTTCGGTAGAAGAGCTTGCGGCGGCGTTCAAGCCAAACACAAAGGCAATGTTCGGTGAAACTATAGCTAATCCTGCGCTTACGGTTCTTGATATTGAAAAATGGGCAAAGGTCGCTCATGCAAACGGAGTTCCGCTTATTGTGGATAATACCTTTGCAACTCCTTATCTCTGCCGTCCTATCGAGTGGGGCGCAGATATAGTAATGCATTCAACCTCAAAGTATATGGACGGTCATGCCGTTCAGGTAGGCGGAGTTATCGTAGACAGCGGCAGGTTCGACTGGACAAACGGAAAATTCCCATGCATGACTGAGCCTGACGAAAGCTATCACGGAATTGTTTACACAGAAAAGTATTCGTTTGCGCCGTATATTGTCAAGGCAAGAATGCAGCTTATGAGAGATTTTGGCTGTTATCCTGCGGCAAACTCGTCGTTCCTGCTTAATCTGGGGATCGAAACTCTTGCAGTAAGAATGGATCGCTACTGTGAAAACGCTGTAAAAGCGGCAAAGTTCATACAGTCTACAGGAAAGGTAGAATCGGTTTCATATCCTGGACTAGAGGGCGATAAATACTACGGTATTGCACAGAAATACCTGCCTAAGGGCTCAAGCGGCGTAATTTCATTCTCTATAAAGGGAGGACGTAATGCGGCGGTCAAATTCATGGACAGCCTGAAGCTTGCTTCCAATGAGGTTCATGTAGCCGATATCCGAACCTGTGTGCTTCACCCGGCTTCCGCTACTCACCGTCAGCTTACCGACGAGCAGCTTGCAGCGGCAGGGATAGACGGAGGACTTATCAGATTATCGGTAGGCCTTGAAAATATCGACGATATAATCGAAGATCTTAGGCAGGCTTTTGAAGCAATAGGTTAAAGTCTGACAATCTTAATTACCGGCTGAATTTAAAGTATTAACTGAAAATTCCGACACAGATATATTAAATAAAAACAACCTGCGGTGTCAGCTTTGATACCGCAGGTTGTTTTTTGTCTTATTGGTTACTGTCCTCCGTTTTCCGCAAGGAATTTTTCCGTATCAAGAGGATAATTTTTCAGATCGGGCAGTTCGTCCAGAGTCAGCACCCTTTCGCTGTTATATATCTTCTTCCACAAGTCGATCGAGGTATATTCGCCTGATAGCTGAGCGTCTTTGATTGTGAATTCGCCGTTCCAGGTTGAGAACCAAGCCCAGCGCGAACCGTCGTTGAAGGCTGCGTCAGGATCAAAAAGAGAGCCGTTTTCAGTCATTGCAATGATTTTATTTGTATCGGTCACCGTTTTCATAAGATCGTAGGTATCCTTCTGGGAAGAACTATCCTGAGGATCGGGATACAGATCGTAGCCTATAATGTCAACATATTCATCACCCGGATAATATGTCGGATCCTGACCGTTCCATACCCAGATAAGATTGTTTATATTATGTACGTTTGTAAGTCTGTCGTACATCAGCTTCCAAAGCTCGATATAAGCGTCTGCCCCTGACGAACCCCACCAGAACCACGGATTTTTCCACTTCGGATCTCCGCCGCCCTCATGAAGCGGTCTCCAGAGTATCGGAACATGATTGTCATCAAGATCCATAAGAATTTCGGCTATAGCGTCAATATCTCTTATCAGATAATCATAGCCTTCGGGGTCTGATCCGTTAAGTGCGGCGGCAAGATCAAAGTTGGTATATTCTGAATAGAAGCCTTCAAACCATGCGCCTCCGTTATAGTTAAGGTAAGGCTCGGGAGCGTTCCAGTGCCAGCACATAGAAACTATGCCGCCCTTGTTTTTCCACCAGTCCATAGCCTGAAGCGGGACCATATCTCCTCCTCCCGAACCGTTTGCAACCCGGCTCGGAGATGATTCTATAAGGTCTAGACCGAGTATAGCGGGGGTTTTTCCCGTCTTATCCTGAATTTCAATAAATTCGCGGCAGTCTGCTCCGAAATTGTTTGAGGAATACTGACCAGAGATCGTATATTTTCCGTAAACATCGGTAAGGAAGTTATAAAGACGTCTGGTTTCCTCGGAAGCATTTGGATTGCTGAGCGTATTGCTTACTTCATACTGTGAAAGGTCAAGCTCCTTTGCCGGAGTGATGACGAGCTTATCTATATAGCAGAGACCGTCGGAGGCCTTGAAGCCTATCTTATGCTTTCCTTTCGGTATAAGTACGTTTGAGGCGGTATTTTCTCCGAACTTTGTTGTGTTTGTTTTGAATGACGTGAGGGAAGCTCCGTCTACGGTAATAAGATTTGAAACGCCTTCCTTGTCTGCGGCGGCAGTAATACTTATATCATAGCTGCCCTCTGCTTTAAATTCGATCTCAAATTCAACCGCATCGTTTTTTGAGGAGATCGAAACAAATCCCGAACCGCTGTAATCTCCGGCAAAGTTCTGATCCAGTACGGCGGCAGTACCCGACAATTCGCCGTCCTCCGCTTCGGCTTCGTACTTGAAATTAGCCGGGATATCGTTTTTGTTCTGAACGTCAGACAGATCCAGATCGCCGAGAGTTTCAACTACCGGGGCGGTAGTGATAGTCTTTCTTGTTGTCGTTGTTTCTCCTTCAGAGCCTTCATCTGACGAAGAGCCGCTTTTGCCGCAGCCTGCCATTGCCGCAGTAAGCGCTATGGCGGTTATAAAAGATATTGCTCTTTTTGAGGTTAAATACATATTCCGTTTTCTCCTTAACTGTTTTTAAGATTCTGCACTCTGCCTGCCGCCGGACGTTTTCTGATCAAGGCAGGACAGTACATACCTATTGGTGCTGAATTTCATTTTATACTCACTTTAAAATGTTGTCAATAGGTTTTTCAGGGTTTTACAATCAGTTCAAAACTGGAAACGTTTTCGACTGTAACTCAAACGTTTACGTAAAAATTATCTTCTCAATATCTTTTTATAGACCCATCCTGTAAAGCTTGAAGGAAGTATAAATAGTCCAAGCTGTAAGGCACAGGGAATGACCATATCGGCAAAGGAAGAAAAGCCGGAGCTGTGAATAATGCGTCTTACCTTTATAAAACCCTTTGTCTGCTTCCAGCTTCCGCGCTTCTTAAAGTCGCCGCCGTAGGTTCTGTAGCGTACAAGCGTTTCGGGAATGTTCTGACCGACTGCGCCGTTTTGAAGCATTCTTACAATAAACTCATAGTCCTCGCATAATTTCAAGTCAGAATATCCGCCTGCCTTTACAGCTGCTGCTTTTTTAAAGGCTATCGTCTGGCGGTTAAAAGGGTTTCTTCGCCTTGCATATTTCAGTATCTGCTCCTGCTTTACAGGCATTTTTTTAATGCTTACCGTTTCGCCGGTACCGCTGTCAAATTCCTCAACAAAGGTTCCGACTATATCAAGCTCAGGATGCATTGCAAAAAGCATTATCTGCTTTGCGCAGCGGTCGGGCAAGGATATATCGTCTGAATCCATTTTAATTATTATCGGGCAGGAACAGGCTTTTATCCCGGCGTTGTTTGCCGTTCCTGCTCCTGCGTTTTCATCTGTCCTGATAATTTTTATTGTATCTCTGAATTCGCTTTGGAATGATTTGGCAATAATATTCAGCTCACAGGTCAGCGTTCCGTCGCAGACCAGCACAAGCTCCTCGGGCGGATATGTCTGCATAAGCATACTTTCAAGGCTTTCGTTGAGGTTAGCGGGCAGCTCCTTGTCGTACACAGTCATAAGAACACTGTACGGCGGCAGATTATACCTTTTATTACCGGCTCTGATACATATCCCTCCCTTTCTTCAGTATAATTCGCTTATAAACAGTATAACAGACGTTCATAATTTTGTCAATTATTTTTTTACAGCATTTTGAGCTTTGAAAAAGTTTAAACTCAATATCTTGTTGTTCAGAAATAAGTGGTTGGTTTTTTGTCTTTTTATGTAAAATATTTTGAGAATAAATATATGGATAGAATATACTGTTTTGTTTGTTAATTTATTGAAAATGAGCTTCAGTACTTGATTATAATACGAAACTATGATATACTGTATATCGACAAAGATTTTAAGAAAAAATGAAAGTTGTCGCATTGCTAAAAATGAAAGGAGAGCGAAGCGGAATGAAAAATAAAGAGCAGTTTAAAAGAATATTGATTTTTATTGCGGGCTTGATCATTGTACTTGCATTTTCAAAAGCGTTCGCTCATGTATGGTACGAATACTATAACAGCAATATGCACGATCCTTACTGGAAAAGAGGAAACATACTGCTGATACTTATATACGCTTTTGTATATGTGCTTGTAACGAGAAGCGTCAGCGGCTTCAAGGTATCATATCTTAAAACAGGAGCGCTGTTCGGCTCTCAGATACTGGGGATACTTGTGACCAACGTTATAACCTACGTTCAGATAAGCCTTATTGGACGAGGACGTCTTGATGTTCTTCCTATGCTCTGTCTTACGGCGGCGGAAGCGGTCTTTGCGTTTGTTTGGAGCTTCTGCTTTACGAAGCTTTTTACAAGGATCTATCCTCCGAGGAAAATGATCATAGTATACGGAAACGTAAATGCGCGGGAGCTTGTTCAAAAGATGAGCAACCGTCAGGACAAATACCTGATCTGCGAATCTATCAGCTGCGACGAGGATATAGAAATAATAAAGGAACAGATATTAAAATACGAAGCGGTAATAATTTCTGACGTACCCAGTGAACTTAGAAACAAGCTTTTGAAATTTACGCTTGACAGATCAATAAGAACCTACATAAATCCCAAGCTTTCGGACATAATTATCAGGGGCGCGGAGGATTTTCATCTTTTCGATACGCCGCTGCTGCTCAGCAGGAATGACGGTCTTACATTTGAGCAGGCGTTTGCAAAACGGTTTATGGACCTGTTTTTGGCGGTTATTGCTTTTGCGGTCGCTTCACCGTTTATGCTTATTACGGCTCTTGCCATAAAGCTGTACGACCGCGGGCCTGTGCTTTATTCTCAGGAAAGGCTTACTTCCGGCGGCAAGGTTTTTAAGGTATATAAGTTTCGCAGTATGATCGTAGACGCCGAGAAGGACGGAGTGGCAAGGCTTGCCGGACAGAAGGACGACCGAATTACTCCGGTAGGTAAAATAATCAGAAAAATACGCTTTGACGAGCTTCCGCAGATACTTAACATTTTAAAGGGAGATATGTCGTTTGTAGGCCCGCGTCCCGAGCGTCCCGAGCTTGCGGCAAAATATCAGGAAACAATGCCTGAATTCCGCTACAGGCTTAAAGTAAAAGCAGGACTTACAGGCTACGCTCAGGTAATGGGCAAATATAATACTACGCCGTACGATAAGCTGAAGCTTGATCTGATGTATATTGAACGTCAGTCGGTACTGCTGGATATAAAAATAATTCTTATGACGATAAAAACCTGTTTTGTTCCGGAGGCTTCCGAGGGCGTTCAAAGCAATGAAATGCTTGAGACCAAACGTCAGGAGCACCCGAAGAGGGCAAAGGAAGAGCTTGATAAAATACTGAAATAAATTGACCGGCAGGCAGAGAATCATACCCTCTGCCTGCCGGCTTTAATTTTGTAAATTGCTGCGGTGAAATTACGCTGATGGTTTTAATTGTCACTGCTTTGCTTTGTAATACAGCTTGCAATGGCAGTAGCCCTCAAATTCCGGGTCGGCGATCTGCTCTCTGAATTCTTTGCATATACATTTGGTTTCGTCGTTTTGCTGTAATCTGCAAGGACAGTAACCGCCGGTACGCTTTAATCCCTCCCGTATCTGCTTTACAATTTCTGAGTCTTTATTTAAGGTAACATTTTTATTCATATTCCGCTCCTTTAAGTTCAGTTGCTTTCAAGCGTCTGCCTGTAGGTCTTAACAAAAGCGTCAGCAACGATTTTTCCGCCCTCTCCGTTGGGGTGACCTCCGTAAATCGCCGCAGAAGGATCGTCTGGATTGCTGAGATACGAGGCAAAGTCGAAAAATTCCGCTCCGTATTCTTTTGCCGTTTTTTCTGCAAGCTTATTATATTCTGTTCTTACCGCTTCAAGTTCTTCATTAAAATCCTGCGGCGGCGCGCTGAAAACTATTACTTTGCATCCGGAATCGGTAAGTACGTCCAGCAGAACCCTGAGGTAAGAGTCGATCTCTTCGGCGGTATCTCCTTTGTCTGCTCCGTATTTGCCGGAAACTATATCGTTTGTGCCAAAGGCTACGATCACTGTATCTGCGGTTTTGGTTCTTGCCAGCCAGTTCCCGCATTCGGCGGCGTCGCTGGCTCTTGCCCAGCCCAGTCCGCAGTTCCAGAAGCCGCAGTCTTTACCAAGCTGCTGAGAGATCCCTGCTGCCCAGAATTCGTATTTCATAAATTCAGTCTGACAGCCCTGCGTTATAGAATCTCCGATTGCCGCAATACTGTACTTTACTTCTCTTTCAGCGCCTATCAGCTGCGGCAGCGGTATCCTGTCGCAGTAAGCAAATTCGCCATCTCCGTATTCGTCAGCTGTCGCTGAGGTAAGATTGGACATATTGGTGCAGGGTATATTCTCTCCTGTCAGCGTCCACTCCCATACCAGATAATGTCCATCCGGAACATTAAATTCAACGGGATCACTCCAGTAGGCTTCGTCAGGCTTTACCTCTTTGGCTTTGCTTCCGCTGAAAGTTACCTCGGTTTTATTTTTTATCTCGTCTTTCGGATCTGTTCCGCCGTCTGCGATAAATGCGCTTTCTATCTTGTACGCTCCGCCGGACTGCCCTGCATAGGCATTCTTTCCTTTGTCATAGGTTGAATCTACGGTGTTTGAAAAATAGAAACGGTATTCGAGACCGCCGTATTCTTCCACCGGGAAGTATGCTCTGTAGGTGACCTTATCCGCACTTTTTACCGTAAAGTTATTGCCGGTTGCGACAACAGTATTTGATATGTATCTGTCAAAGTTATCGTCGTTCAGCTCGCAGGCGGCTTTCTTTTCGGCATACGGATCGTTCTGCTGCTGTGATGATGTTTCAGGACTGCTTGCTGCGCCGCTGTCCTTTTCTGCTTTGCTTCCGCATGAGCTTGCCGTAATCGTTATCAGTCCGCAAAGCAGGACCGTCAGTATTCTTTTCAATTTATTAACCTCCGCTTCGATCGTTTTTTAAAATTATACCACTACTTTTTCATTCCGTCAATCCTGAACGGAACGTATAGGCAGATTGTACATTATTGAAGCAGTTATTTTATGCATTATTCCAAATCCCATGTGCCTTTTTTCTGTTTACATAATTAATGATCTGTGATATAATGTAATTAAATAATAAATTATAAAACGGTTATGCAAGACTATTGTTAAACGGCGGACATTGACATTCAATAAAGGAAGTGCTTTTATGAGTTTAGTAAAAAAGCTTGCGGCATTTGCTCTTTCGGCGGCTGCGGCAGTTACGGTTTTGAGCTTTGCACAGGCTTCGGAAGGAAACGGAACGTACAGTTCTGCGGTAATGACCTGCTCGGCTGCCGATTATGCTCCGGCAAAGGTCACGGTAAAAACCGATTACTCATGTACGACAGACGCTATACGTATTAACTGGAATAAGGTAAGCGGAGCGACAGGCTACAGAATATATCGGTATAACGGAAAAAACTGGATAAATATTGCTACTGTTAATAATTCTGATACGGTCACATACCGTAATTCGGGTTTAAGCTCCGGAACGCTTTATCAGTATAAGGTAAAAGCATACAGAAAGGTAAACGGAACAAATTACTGGGGCAAGGCAAGCGACGCCAAATACGCCGGTACAAAATCAAAGGCGGTAAAGATAACCTCGACTTCACAGACTGAAAATGCCGTAAGGCTCAACTGGACGAAGCAGACGGGAAACGGCTATCAGGTCTATCAGTATAAATCGGGAAGCTGGGTAAAAATTGCGACTCTCAGGGATATGAATACTACTACCTACAGGGTAGGAGGTCTTTCAAACAATACCGAGTATCAGTTTAAGGTTAGAGCCTACAGAACCGATACAAAGGGTAAGGTAAACGCAGGAACGTGCGGCTATGTAAGGCGTATGCTGGGTTCTTCGCCTCTTGCCAAGAACGGCCCGCTTTCCGTAAGCGGAGCTAATATAGTTAATATGAAAGGTTCAAAGTTCCAGATTAGAGGTATGTCTACCCACGGCATTATGTGGGAAAACTTCTCGGATATTCTTACTAAAAACAGCCTAAAGGTACTGCGTGACGACTGGGGAGTAAATACAATAAGAATTGCTATGTATACCGAAGAATACGGCGGCTATACTACAGGCTCTGCTTTTGCTTCTCAGGCAAAGGCTAAGGTAGATCAGGGAGTCGAAAATGCACGTTCGCTCGGAATGTACGCTGTTATTGACTGGCACGTTCTCAATGACCGTGATCCTAAGAAGCACCAGGCTGAGGCTGTAAAGTTCTTTACTGAAATGTCCAAAAAGTATAAGGATTACAACAATGTTATCTATGAAATATGCAACGAGCCGAACGGCGGAGTTACATGGTCGGGGCAGATAAAGTCTTACTGCGATACGCTTGTAAAAACAATCAGAAAATATGATAAGGATGCTATTATAATCTGCGGAACGGGAACATGGTGTCAGGATATAGATAAGGTCGTAGGAAACAGGCTTTCGGATAAGAACTGCGTTTATGCACTGCATTTCTACGCTAACACTCATACAGACTGGCTGAGGTCGAGATTTACCGGCTGCTACAATAAGGGCCTTCCGATTCTTGTATCGGAGTTCGGGACCTGCGACGCTTCCGGAAACGGCGGCTATAACGCTTCACAGACAAAAACATGGCTCAAGCTTCTGGATTCAAAGAACGTAGGCTATATAAACTGGAGCGCCTGCGGAAAATCCGAGACCGCTTCAGCCTTTAAAAGCGGAACAAATCTGAAAGCGATCAAGAGCGGCACTTCACAGCTGACTGAGAGCGGAAAGCTTATACGCTCGTGGTATCGTTCAAGAGCAGGCAAGTAGAAGCTTCTGATCATCGTAAGATTATTAAAATTAAGGACGAACGCAGTTATTAAATACTGTGTCCGTCCTTTTTGCTGTATTTTTATTTTACCGTTTCAAAGTAAATATTCATATACATAAATTCCTTCAGAGGGTATTCGTTTTGATTTATTCCGATAAGCAGCTTTATATAAGCGGCAACATCCGAGATACGTCCCAGAGGTATAATACCTGCGTCGAACATATTTTTATGAGAGGAATAAAGCTGTCCGCCGACTTTTACTCCGCATATATAAAGTGGAATATTCTTTTCACGGCATCTTTTTGCAAGAGATGTAATATTTTTGTTATCGTCAGGGCTTCCCGTACAGGCTGTTCCGCTGTGATAAGGAACGTATAGAACCGCGCCGATATTTTCAATAAGCTTGTAGGAGGAAAAATCTATATCGGGATAACCGGAGATCTTAAGCACTCTTTTTTTCAGCTTCAGCGGATTTTTCAGCAGAGGTTCAAAGCTGTTGTCAAGCATTTTTTCACTTACCCGATAAAATTCATTTCCGCCGTATGAGGAAAATTTGTCGAGGCAGGTATCGGCGGGAATGATCCTTGTGGAAAGGTAAATACTTTCATAGGATGCAAAGACCCCTCTGTATTTTCCCTCCGAAATAACCTTTACGGCGCAGGTGAAATTATAAAGTCCGTTAGTTCCCTTTTCGTCCAGCGGAAGATTTGAAGCTACAAGAATAATAGGAACTGGGGAATGTCTGAACAGCATTCCGATAAAAGCGGCGGTATAGGCAAGGGTATCGCTGCCGTGAGTTATTATCACGCCTGAATAATCGCTGAAATTTACCTTTGAAAGCTCGTCTGCAAGCAGCTCCAGTTCGCTGACGGTAATATTTTCGCTGAGAACGTTCATGATCTGACGGCATTCAAACTGAGTATCATGACCGTAAATGTTCTCATATTGGCTTATAAGCAGGAATCTTTTGCTGCTGTCAACGTCTGCTATTCCGTTATATGAAGTGCTTCCTATCGTGCCGCCGGTAAAAAGCACTAATATTTTATTCATAGATATAAACCGTACTTTCTTTATAATATATATTCTTACTGCTAATAATAACACGACTTTCTTCAAAAGTCAATTAATATGCATATTTTGCCGATAAAACAGTATTGTATTATAAGCTGTTATCTGTTATAATTATTATGACCGTTGAAGCTAATAATAATCACTGCCGTTTATTCGGTTTTTGATAAAGAAGTTAAAATTGAGAGGAATGTTGAAAAAATGTGGGCATATGAAAGCGTATTTTATCAGATATATCCGCTGGGATTCTGCGGAGCGCCGTTTGAAAACGACGGAGTTACCGAAAGCAGAATAAATAAGGTAACTGACTGGATACCTCATATAAAGAGTCTGGGCTGCAACGCAGTCTATTTTTCTCCGGTGTTCGAGTCTGATACACACGGCTACAATACAAGGGATTACCGTAAGCTGGACTGCCGGCTCGGTACTAATAAGGATTTCGCAGCGGTATGCGGAAAGCTTCATGAAAACGGGATAAGAGTGGTTCTCGACGGCGTTTTCAATCACGTCGGCAGGGGTTTCTGGGCGTTTCAGGACGTACTAAAAAAACGTGAGTCCTCGCCCTACAAGGATTGGTTTCATATAGATCTTGGAGGAAATTCAAATTATAACGACGGTCTTTGGTACGAGGGCTGGGAGGGGCATTTTGATCTTGTAAAGCTCAATCTCCGCAATCCCGAGGTTGCAGACCATATATTTGAATGCATTAGGGGCTGGATAGAGGAGTTTGATATAGACGGTCTGCGGCTTGACGTTGCTTACTGCCTAGATTTTGATTTTTTGAGAAATCTGCATAATTTTTGTAAATCGCTGAAGCCTGATTTCTTTTTGCTCGGCGAGCTTCTGCACGGAGATTATGCGCGCTGGGTAAATCCCGAAATGCTTGACAGCGCCACTAACTATGAGTGCTATAAGGGGCTTCACTCCAGCTTCAACAGCATGAATATGTTTGAGATTTGCCATTCTCTTAAAAATCAGTTCGGCCCTGAAAACTGGTGCCGCTACAGAGGAATGCATCTGCTGTCCTTTGTGGATAACCACGACGTTTCAAGGATCGCCAGCGTACTGAAAAATGAAAAGCATATTCCGCTTATCTATGCGCTTATGTTTGCAATGCCGGGTATACCCTGCATATACTACGGTTCGGAATGGGGAGAAAAGGCGGATAAAAGTCAGGGCGATCCTGCGCTCAGGGTATCCTTTGACGAGCCTCAGAGCAATGAACTTACCGAATGGATCTCAAAGCTTGCGGCGGCGCATCGTGAAAGCAGAGCGCTCTGCTTCGGCTCGTTCTCCGTTTTGCTGCTTACTAATAAGCAGTGTATAATAGAGAGGGAAGCCGACGGAGAACGGGTTTTAGCGGCAATAAATGCTGACGGCGAAAGCTTTGACGCTCATTTTGACGCGCGCTGCGGAAAAGCGGCAGACCTTATTACAGGCAGGGAGCATGACTTCGGCGGCGGAAGCGAGCTGCCTCCTTACTCTGCATTCCTGTGGAAGTGCGAGAGATAAAAATTTTTTTTCACGCCGTAATTTTATGTTAAGGAGTATTGCCATGACCTCGGTATTTACTGCGCAGGAACTGCCGAAAAGCATTATAGAAAAAATAACGGGAGTTACCTACCGCGAAAATCCCCATATAAAGCTTTCTCAGCTGTCTTATCTGAGGATCAGCTATATTGACTTCGAGGGCAGCGTTCAGACGGGGGAAATGATATGCAATAAAAAGCTCTCCTCCGAGATCACGGATATTTTCAGAGAACTTTTTGAAGCCGGTTATCCTATAGAAAAAATGAGGCTTGCCGATGAATACGGCGGCGATGACGATAAGATAATGGCTGATAACAATACCTCTTGCTTTAACTATCGGACAGTAGCGGGGACCGATACCGTTTCTCTTCACGGTCTGGGCAGGGCGGTAGATATAAATCCGCTTTATAATCCGTATATTGCAGGTGGAAAAATAATGCCTGCAAAGGCCGCTCCTTATGCGGACAGATCGAGAGATTTTCCATATAAAATAGTTAAGGACGATATATGCTGGCGGATATTTACGTCTCATGGCTGGAAATGGGGCGGAGAATGGAAAAATTCCAAGGACTATCAGCATTTCTATAAGCCCGGTTCGGCAATGCTCAGAACAATAAGAAAAATATTCAGAATATAAAAGCTCGGAAAAAGATTTTATTCTTTGATGAATAAGATCTTTTTTATTTCAGAGCGATAATTTAATAATGATTGTTTTTTGCTGCTGTTAAGGCTTCTGTGAATATATCAGGCATTATTAAAGCATACTGATATAGCGGCTGTAAAAACTTTGTTTTTGATAAAACGGTGAAAAATCGAATAGTTTTTATTTATAATTATAAAATTCGGCAGAAAATATGTAAGAATTTCGTCATATTTGCGTGTTGTATTTTAAGATATTTTAGTATATAATTATAAAGAAATATTGTGTAATCAAATTGTAATCTTTTTTATCGCTGAGTAATAATTATTTACAGTATGATTTTAAATACCGGAAATGAGGCTTGTTATGTCAGAGAATAACAAAATACTTAATAACGATATAGATTCTGGAAATAAAGCAGCTTCCGACGAAGAACTTGAAGAGCTTATATCTACGGTAATGGCAATAAAAAAAGGTAAGAGGAAAACTGCCGTAGAAAAATCTGAGGATAAAGATCCCGAGGAAAAGTATGACGTAAGCTTTAAAAAAGCCAAGGCGTGCAGCGCTCCGCTGACCGGAGGCTCCGGCGCAGATAAGGCTACACCTTCCGAAAACGGTAAAAGCTCTGGATCTAAAAAGAGCGGAGGTACAGGCAAACGAGGCTCTGACTCCGCAGGACGTAAAAATACGGATAAAAGCTCAGACGCTTCAAAACGATCCGCTTCCCAAAGCTCAAAAAAGTCTAAAAAAGGCTTCCGAAGCTGGTCTGCCAAAAAAAAGACAGGAGTGATCTTAGGCTTTGTTTTTCTGCTGATCTGTATTCTTGCGTTTGCGGCGTGGCTTAAATTAGTAGGCTATATTTCATTGTTTAATAAGGATAACGGCGGAATAAATACCGATAAGCCTGTTTACAGCGACACGGATCCTACTAAGCAGGACACTATCGATGAGCTTACGGAGGAAGAAAAGCTGAAACAGCAGCTTGAGAAAAGTGCTTCTGCTCTGATGAGCGACAGCGACGTTTTCAACGTTCTGCTGATAGGTGAGGATATACGGGATACTGAGCAGGAGACCCGTGGAAATACCGACGTTATGATGCTCATTTCTATAAATTCAAAGCTTGAAACAATAACTATGACCTCTTTTATGAGGGATATCTATCTTTATTTGCCTGACGCCGGATACTCTAACCGTCTTAACGCTGCGTATTATTACGGAGGAGCAGAAAGCCTTGAGAATACTCTTGAGCAGTATTTTGGAGTTACGATCGATAAATATGTTGTTGTTAATTTCTATTCCTTTATTAAAATAGTAGATACGGTAGGCGGACTTAATCTTACGGTATCAGATGAAGAAGCGGCAGGAATGCAGGCTCCTATGGCCGAGCAGAATAAATATCTCGGAAATAAGAAGGGGACCGATTACCTGAAGCAGGGAGGAGAAAATATTCTCCTTAACGGAAACCAGTCCCTTGCCTATGCACGTCTGAGATATGTCGGAGACGCTGACTTTGAAAGAACGCAGCGCCAGCGCAAGGTTATCTCCGAAATGATAAATAAATCAAAGAAGCTCAGCCTTGTAAAGCTTGATAAGCTCCTTAAAGAGGTTCTGCCTGAGGTTACTACCGATCTGGTCGAGTCCGGAAAGATAGCTTCCTTGCTGCTAAATTCATTTGAATATATGGATTATGATATTCAGGAGCTTAGGATTCCTGCTGACAATACCTTTACAAATGAAACTATCAACGGAATGGCTGTGCTGAGCATTGATTTTGACGCAAATATGAAGCTGATTCAGGAAACTATATACGGCGAATCGGCAGTAGAGTCAAGTACAGAGCCGGTCGTTGATGAGAACGGCTATGACCAATACGGTAATTATGTAGGTTTCACTAACGGATATTATGACTCTTACGGAAATTGGGTAAACTATTAGTTTAGTGTAATAAAATCGGATAAATGCAGGTTTATGCATTTATCCGATTTTTTCTTGTTCCTACGTCAGTTCTGATTAAGTCAAGGCCGGACTTTTTCTCAGAAAAATAAAAAGGACGGAAAAGATCCGTCCTTCTAAAAGCTTTTATTTTACAAGACGCTGTATTTTTATTTTGTCCAAGGCGAGTCCGAGAACAATGTATACAGCTGAGCTTACAGCCACCTGTACGCAGTAAAACGGCGCTTGACCGAAAGCTGCGGCTATAGCTGCTGAGGAAAAGCCGTCAGTCATAACAAGTCCTTCGTAAAGGCTGTAACCTGCCGTACATAAGATCAGCGACGGTATTATCGCTGTGATATTTCTTGTACAGATTATCCTTCCGCTTTTGTTTGAAAAGAATAATGCTGTAACCGCTTTTATTATAATAGTTGCCGGCATCCATACTGCAAATCCGGTAAGTCCGTCTGCCAAAGCTCCCCCCACTGCTGACGCCGCTGCGGCATAAGGAGCGGGCAGAAGACTAGCGGCAAGATATATTATCCCGTCGCCTGCGTGAGTATAGCCAAGTCCCGTAGGAATGTGAATATAAGCGGTGACTGCAAATATTACCGCTGCAAAAAGTCCGGATAGTGCCAGAAGCCTTGTTTTTGTGTGAGCTGGTTTCATATGTTTTCTCCTTTAGTTTATTATCAGCTGTTGACATGCGAAGCTGACAGATCCGGGATACGTTTTTTTATTCCGGCTCTGTCAAAGGCAGCGCCTGCCGCTATAAAGAGTATCGCGCTGGCTGCTGTCTGAACAAAGTTTGCCGCAGCGTCCGCAAAGCCCATAGCCAGAGAACCGTAGATAACCAGTCCGCTGTAAAATCCGTAGCCTGCTACGCATAGTATGAGCGCAGGCAGAAGTGCGGCGTAATTGCGGGCGCATAGTATCTTTTCTCGCTTTGAAGTAAAGAATAAAGCAGTCAGTCCCTTGATCATAAGCGTTGCCGGGACCCATATCCAATAGCCTGAAAGCGCGTCCGACAGCGCACCTCCTATTGAAGCCGCCGCAACCGCATACGGGGCGGGCAATATTGACGCTGCGAGAAATATTATTCCGTCTCCGATATGAACATAGCCTTTTGCAGTAGGGATATGCAGATATGCCGTTAAAACGTAAATAACAGCCATAAAAAGTCCTGTGAGTGCAATAAGCCGTATCTGTTTTCCTGATCTTGATGGAAATGCCATGATTAAAAACCTCTTTCCGTTTGCTTTTCTGATATAATAATACTGCTGAGCTTTGCCGTTTGCAAATTCCTGAAAAGAGCAGCGCCGTTATTCTATTTTGTGCAATTTAGTTAATCGGATGTGTAATAAAAACGCTTTCGGATGTGCAGAATAACGTTAAATAAAAATGAAAAAAACCGTTTTCAAATCTGTCTGCACTATAATGCACAAACAAATCATATTATTCTGCTCTGAATTGTGCAAAGGGTAGAAAATTATACCCGATCATGCTTATAAGATGCTGAAGTATACCTGACAAATTGAATGTAACGCAGATTTTATGCAGGATTTAATTCGGAATCATTCATATTCTGCATATTTTTTGCAATTTAAAGCAATATATAAGGTTTTTGCTGAATTGAATTGTAAGTTTTCATGCATAATCGCGTTAAAAATTTAACAAATATAGTGTTGACAAAAGAAAGGTTATAGGGTATAATGGTATCTATGGGAAATTTGATTTTTTTAAATCATCTTCCGTCAAGTCAGTTTTAATTTTGAGAGGAGTTTTAAATTTATGGCAAGTCTTACAAAGAACCCTAACGTTAACGCTTGGGTCGATGAAATGATTGCGCTTACAAAGCCGGATAATGTCGTATGGATCGACGGCTCCGACGAGCAGCTTCAGGCTCTCCGCGACGAGGCTATATCTACAGGTGAAATGATCGAACTTAATCAGGACGAGTATCCAGGCTGTCTGTATCACAGAACGCTCCCTAACGACGTTGCACGTGTTGAGGACAGAACCTTTATCTGTTCAAAAAACAAGCAGGACGCAGGCCCGACAAACAATTGGTGCGATCCTGAGGAGATGTACGCTAAGCTTACCCCTATGTACGACGGCGTAATGAAGGGAAGAACAATGTACGTTATCCCTTATTCCATGGGTCCTATCGGCTCGCCTCTTGCTAAGGTAGGCGTTGAGCTTACAGACTCTATCTATGTTGTACTTAACATGGATATTATGACAAGAATGGGCGCTAAGGCTTTCGAGAACTTGGGTGATACGTCTAATGACTTTGTAAGAGGACTTCATTCAAAGGCTCAGGTTGATCCTGAAAACAGATATATCGTTCACTTCCCCGAGGATAATACGATATGGTCCATAAACTCTGCTTACGGCGGAAACGTTCTTCTGGGCAAAAAGTGCTTCGCTCTCAGAATCGCTTCCTTCCAGGGTAAGAATGAAGGCTGGATGGCTGAGCATATGCTTATTCTCGGCGTAGAAAAGCCTGACGGAGAGGTTAAGTACATTACTGCCGCTTTCCCGTCTGCCTGCGGAAAGACAAACCTTGCTATGCTTATCCCGCCCGAGTGCTATACAGAGCAGGGCTACAAGGTATGGACTGTCGGTGACGATATCGCATGGCTCAAGCAGGGCGAGGACGGAAGACTTTATGCGATCAATCCTGAGAACGGCTTCTTCGGAGTTGCTCCCGGAACAAACGCTAAGTCTAACTTTAACGCTCTTGCTTCAACTAAGAAGAATACGATATTTACTAACGTAGCTATAAATAACGACAATCTGACCGTTTGGTGGGAAGGTCTTGACAAGAACCCGCCTGTAAACGCTACAGAGTGGAAGGGTGAGAAGGTCAACGGACCTGAATTTGTTGCCGAGGGCGGCAAGCTTGCTCATCCTAACTCCAGATTTACCGCTCCTGCCGAGAATTGCCCGTGCATTTCTTCTGAGTTCAACAATCCTCAGGGTGTGCCGATCTCTGCAATTATTTTTGGCGGAAGAAGAGCAAAGACAACTCCGCTGGTATATCAGGCATTTGACTGGAACCATGGTACTTTCATGGGCTCTGCAGTTTCATCTGAAACAACTGCAGCAGCTACAGGCGCAGTAGGCGTACTCCGTCACGACCCGATGGCTATGAAGCCGTTTATCGGCTACAACGTAGGCGATTACTGGGCACACTGGATCGAAATGGGCGAAAAGCTCGGCGATAAGGCTCCTAAGATATTTAACGTTAACTGGTTCAAGAAGGATGACGAGGGCAACTTTATGTGGCCGGGCTTCGGCGACAATATGAGAGTTCTTGACTGGATCATCAAGAGATGCGAGGGCACGGTTGACGCTCAGGAAACCGCTATCGGTTATGTTCCTAAGCCTGAGGATATCAATGTAACAGGTATCGAGGACGAGATCACTCCTGAGAGAATGAATGCTCTTCTTGATGTTGATAAGGAGCTTTGGAAGGACGAAGTTGCTGAAATGAGAAGATACTACAACGACGACATTGCAGCAAAGGGCGGAAATATCCCCGATGTTCTTTACAAAGAGCTTGATGAGCTCGAGGCTAGACTGGCTGATTAATAATCCTGAATATAATAAAAAGGACTTTCCGAAAGGGAAGTCCTTTTTTGTAGCTTTTTTTAATTAATAACCGAAAACTTTCAGCAGTTTTTCTGAAACTTTGGTTGTAACCTTTAAGACCATTAGTGTCAGATTAGGTTAATTGTCTATGTTTTCCGACTCTTTATTAATTTTCTTTTGCTTTGAAAAAGAAATGAAGCCTAAAATTAGCAGCGGCACTGAAAACATAAAATAAATCGGCATACAGCAAAGTCCAACGCAAAAAAGAATTGCGCCGACAAGCGCTCCCCAGGTTGCTTTCAAAAAGAATCCTAACCAAGAAAAAATTGCACCCAAACTCATCATTATTAAATGAGGCATAATTAATGCTGATGCAATTGCTGTACCTAACTGTTCAGCAGCATCTTTAGTTTCCGCATTTGCTCCGTATATATACGAAATCATATAAATCGCATATGCTAATGAAGCTATTGCTGTAATGAACAAAAGTTTACTTCGCCCTTTAAACATATTAACTCCTCCCGTATGTATATTAGGAAATTTATTTCCTAATATATTATAGCACATTTTACAATAATATATCAATATATATACAAGATAAAATTATTGCAATATTATTGTATATTTTGTACAAATTGCGGTGCATAATAGATAATAAGGAGCGTGTATAAAATGTGGAAAATACAAAAAGGATATACCTATGTTACAAAAACCTTTCGGCTGCCGGAGGAGGTAGTTGAAAAGCTTGACAAGCTTGCCTATGAAAACAATCTTTCGCTTAATCAGCTGGTGATTCAATGCCTTAAATATGCTATAAATGATCTTGAGCATGAAGAAAATAAGCCGGAGTAAAAATCCCCGTAGGCAGAAATGACAGCGGGGAGGTTTTGAACAATATATTCTTAATCTAAAATGTTGAATAAACAAAAAAGCTCCGATAATCGGAGCTTTTCTCATCTGAAATTTGCTTATGGAGCTGATAGTCGGACTCGAACCGACGACCTGCTCATTACGAATGAGCTGCTCTACCAACTGAGCCATATCAGCTTATATAAAATTTTCAGTCTACTAATCCGCCGTCATGCCGCTTTATCAAGAACCGACGACCTACTCATTACAAATGAGGGGTTTCAACAGAGTTGAAACTCTCTACACAACTGAGCCATATCAGCATATTCGTCAAAAGCGCTGCAATGCAGCCGACGCAACAGTTATATTTTTGAAACTGTCAAAGGCACTTTACCGCAACGCATTAAATATTATAAACTAAAAACAGTTTTTTGTCAATAGCTTATAAGTAAAATCCAATAATATTTTTGAAGGTTCGGACTTATCATAAAAAATATTCTAAAGCGGTTGAAATTCGGGAAAAGATGTGCTATAATAAATTTAATATACCGTTGTTTAAATGCGGTCTTGTGTAAAAAAATAAAGTGTAAATATTCTTTGGGAAGGAATGTAAATTATGAGCCAGACAAAACAAAGATCTTCAGCTGCAAAGAGTGTGGCAATATTTTTTGTAGTGTTTATTATTTTGGAAATGCTTATCATTTTCGGAGTTTCAAGAGTTTTTAAGAATAAGGACGTAACTCCAAGCTTTGCGGGTTACAGCCTGTACATAATGAACGACAGCAAAATGGGGGAGGATGTTCCTCAGGGCGCTCTTGTTGTTGCAGCTAACGGCGTTCCCAGCGTTGAGGGGAAAGGAAAGGCTGTTTTGGTTGAAAACGTTCCGAATATCGGCACATCGGTATTCTGGCTTGCAGATGTTTCATCTAAGGGCGACAGCGTTGACGGAGTTGTTTATACTGTTTATCAGGAGAAAAATCCATCAAAGCTATATGAGGTAAAATCTTCGGACATAGTAGGTTTGGCGTCCAGCTATTACCTGACTGCCGGAAAGGTAATAAGCTTTGTGACTTCAACGTTCGGAATGGCCGTATGCGCTATCGTTCCTCTGTTTTTCCTTGTGCTTATAGAGCTGATCATAGCTATCGCTTCTCATTCCAGCAGCGACGATGAAGAAGATGAAGCTGAAGAGGAGGAAGAGGAAACTAATGTAACGCTTGACGATTTTCTTTTCGGCGGAGAAAATGAGAAAAAGCTTCACCGTTCTCATATTCAGACGGAGGAAGAGGAATCTGAAGAACCAAAGTCGGAGTCTGAGTCGGAAGAGCAAGCTGCCGCAACTGACAGTACGGTAAAAGTTGACCAGTCTTATTATGAAAAGGCATCTAAGCTGCTTGACGAATCGGTTTCGGTTTCAACTGAAGAAGCTGCTGTATCGACGGAAGAAAAGTCAGACAGCGAAATACAAAAGCCGGTTTCTAAGTCTGCGTCCGCTTCTCTTGAAGACCTTATGAGACTTATGGAGGAAGAGCAGAAAAGGCTGAGGGATCAGCTTAACAAGTAAATATAAAAAAATATTGAATTAAGCGTCCTTCGTTGATCGGAGGGCGCTTTCAGTTCTTAAACAGGTATTTTTTCAATATATATTATAATAAAGTGGAAGCTGTTATAGGCAGGGGATAGCCTGAGGGCTTATTACCAAAAACGTTTAAGTGACCTATTTACGGATTATAGCAGAATTTTATCCGCATTAAAAGTGTAGTTGCCGCAGTTAAAAGCACGCAATAGGTGAAAATGCACAATAAAAAGAATGATAAAATTATCACAATATGAAAATTTTAAACTCAAAAACTTAAAGCACGAAATTTTTTTATCGCTTGAAACGTTTACAGCGGTAATAATAAATACTATCTAAATAGATTTCGTAATTCATTCAGATATTAAGGAGATTTTTGTCGAAAACGTTTAAAATGATTGTCATAAAAATATCAAAGGTATTGTTTGTTAATAATATACTAATTAAGCCTTGAATTGTTGAAATAAATATATACAATATGCACATGGAAGTAGATTGAATTTTACCAATCAAATGGATAATCAAAGCCGATCAGGAATAGTTTCGCCGCTTTTGACGCCGGCAGCTGAAAATAATTACAAAACGGTTACAGCGGTGATGATTTTGTGGGCAAAATGCACAAATTATGTGTTGAAAGACTGTTCATTTAACCATATTTTATTACATTCAGCATAAAAGTTTGCAAAAATACTTGAAATCTGCGTTGATATATTGTATATTTTTATTAACGGAAACGTTTGAAATTCAGATTTTCTGTTTGACGTTTATCTACTTAAACGTTTAAATCAGACGAAAGGCGGAAATCTCATTGGTTTCACTGAAAGATATTTCCGTTCGTTGCGGCGTTTCAGTTGCAACAGTAAGCAAAGCTCTGAACGATCATAAAGATGTCAGCGCAGCAACTAAGGAAAGGCTTATTAAGGCAGCTAAGGAAATGGGTTATTTCCCTAATTCTCAGGCAAGGGCTCTGAAAACGAACAGAACCTATAATCTGGGAGTTATGTTTCTCGATGAGGCGGGAAGCGGTCTTACTCATGAGTTTTTTGCAAAGGTGCTGAACAGCTTTAAAACAGAAGCGGAGTTCTCTGGTTATGATATTACTTTTATCAATAAGGATATCGGACGTCAGAAGATGTCAACCTATGAGCACTGCAAGTACCGCAATGTCGATGGTATCGTTATCACCTGTACGGATTTTACCGATCCGGATGTTTATGAGGTAATAAACGGAGATATTCCCGTCGTTACGATCGACCATATTTTTGACTGCCGTACAGCTGTTATGTCGAATAATGAAGGCGGAATGGAAGAGCTTATAAACTATGTGACGGATAAGGGTCACCGTAAAATAGCTTATATCCAGGGAAATAAATCGGCGGTTGCCGAAAGACGTCTGGCAGGCTTTTATAAGGCGTGTATCAACAGAGGCGTAACGGTTCGTTCCGAATGGATACTGAGCGGAGATTACCATAATCCGGACAATACATATAAGCTTACTGCTGAGCTGCTGAAGGGCGATGACAGACCGACTTGTATCTTTATGCCGGACGATTATTCGGCGATAGGCGGCTTTAACGCCATTAAGGATATGGGGTTGTCGGTTCCGGAAGACGTTTCGGTAGTGGGATATGACGGAATAGCTTATGCTCAGTTTCTGTCACCAAAGCTGACAACCTATCTTCAGGATACAGCTCAGATAGGCGTAACGGCGGCAAAACGGTTGATTTCTCTTATAGAGAATCCACAGACTACCTTTACGGAGGTCGTAACGGTAAACGGACGCTTTCTGGAAGGCGAATCCGTTGCACGGATCTAGGCATTAATTTATTGCAGAAATCTCTGCAATGCAATCACAAATATAATGCGATATTTAAGGAGGAAATTTATTATGACACAGTTAAAGAGAATCCTTGCCGGCGCACTCAGCGTTTGCATGGTAGGTTCAGTAATGACGGCTTGCGGAAATGACGACAGCTCGTCTGCTTCCGGCGGATCAAATTCTACCGGCACAACGAATTCAAACGGCGGCAGCACAGAGAGCAGGATCGATACTTCTACTCTTCACGGTAAAGAGTCTTCTGAAGAATCTAAGAATACTCTTACGATCTACTGCTGGAACACAGAGTTCAAGAGCAGAGTTGACAAGTATTATTCTAAGTATTCATCCCTTAACGTAAAGACCGGAACTGATAAGGACGGCAAGGAGTTCGTTGAATCTATCAACGGCGTTAAGCTGAACTGGGTTCAGAACGAAAACGAAGGAAACGTTTATCAGACAAAGCTTGACGAAGCTCTTAAGGGTCAGAAGGATTCAACTGAAAAGGTTGATATGTTCCTTATTGAAGCTGACTACGCTCTCAAGTATATTAACGGCGACGTTGCTCTCTCGGTTCAGGATATCGGAATTACAGAGGAAGATCTTGCTGAGCAGTACAAATACGTTAAGGATGTTGCTACCGATACAAAGTCAGGCGAGCTTAAGGGTGTTTCCTGGCAGGCTACACCGGGTCTGTTCCTGTATAACGCTGAGATAGCTAAGGATGTACTCGGAACTGACGATCCTGCTGAGGTTCAGAAGGCTGTTTCTGACTGGGATAAGTTTACCGAAACAGCTAAGAAGATGGCTGACAAGGGTTACAAGATGGTTTCCGGTTATGACGATACATACAGATGCTTCTCCAATACTGTATCAGGTCCTTGGGTAACTGACGATAAGATCACTATCGATCCTCAGATCACCAAGTGGGTTGAGCAGACCAAGGATCATACAGATAAGGGCTACAACAACAAGACTTCTCTCTGGGATGACGCTTGGGCTGCCGGACAGAAGATCGACGGTAAGGTATTCGGATATTTCTTCTCTACATGGGGTATTCCTTTCACACTTCTCCCCAACACTGTTGACGAAGAGGTCAAGCCTGATAACTCCAACGCTGTTGAAGGCAACGGCGGTTACGGTAAGTGGAGAGCCTGCGAAGGTCCTCAGGCATATTTCTGGGGCGGTACATGGATCTGCGGCGCTATCGACTCCGATAACACAGATATCGTTGCTGATATAATGAAGGTTATGACCTGCAATAAGGAATGCATGAAGGCCATCACAGAGGGCGAGCAGGACTACACAAACAATAAGGCTGCTATCAAGGAGCTTATCGACGGCGGTTACACCAACCCGTTCCTTGGCGGACAGAACCACCTTGCACTCCTTACAGAAGCTGCTGATAAGATCGACCTGTCTAATAAGCTTTCCGCATATGACCAGGGCTGCAACGAAAAGTTCCAGGCTGCTATGAAGGCTTACTTTGACGGAACCAGCACATATGAAGAGGCTCTTGAAGCTTTCAAGAAGGAGATCACAGCTCTTTACAGCAACCTTTCAATGGACTAATTAAAGCACAATGAAAATTCAATAGGGGGCGGAAGTTTATCCCCCCCTATTATTTTTCACAGTATACTGATTTTGCTTAGAAAGGATATGTCTTATGAAGAAAAAAAGCGTAAGCTATGCAAAATGGGGTTATATCTTTCTAATACCATTTTTCGTAGTTTATATAGTATTTTCGCTGTATCCGTTAATTCAGACGTTTTATAACAGCTTTCATGAGTATGTTATAGACCGCGGCTCTATAGGCGGCGGATGGACAACAGAGGTCGTAGCGGCTGAAGAGCAGATTAAGTTTTCAGGATTAGATAATTACAAGGAAATCTTTAATACAAGCGGAACTCTTATCCACAGCTTCGGCAATACTATCGTTATCTGGCTGGTAGGTTTTATTCCGCAGATCGCGGTTTCACTCCTGCTTGCAACATGGTTTACAGATCTTAGACTGAAGATCAAGGCGCAGGGATTTTTCAAAACGATAATTTATCTCCCGAATGTAATAATGGCTTCTGCTATTGCGTTCATGTTCTATTCTCTCTTTAATCAGGGCGGAGCGATGTATGATCTGGTATGTAATCTGACCGGAAGAGAGGATACGCTTCTAAATTCGATATGGGGTACAAGGGGAATAATTGGATTTATCAATTTCCTTTTATGGTACGGTAATACGACTATACTGCTTATGGCAGCGATAATGGGTGTTGATACCTCATTGTACGAATCGGCTCAGATAGACGGAGCAAATCCGACTCAGACTTTCTGGAAGATCACAATTCCTCTGATAAAGCCACTGCTGTCTTATGTACTTGTTACTTCTATGATAGGCGGCTTACAGATGTATGATGTTCCGGCGCTTCTGACAAACGATGAAGGAAATCCTATCGTCGGAGGTATAAGAACGGCGAGAACGCTTGTAATGGAGATCCAGACCCGAAAGGATTCAAACGTAGGTCTGGCGTCTGCGATATGCGTTGTAATTTTCATAGTATCCGCAGTTCTTGGATTTGCTATTAACTTTATCGGAAACGATAAACGCGACGGCAAGAAGAAAAAGAAGAAAGCGAAAAGGGGGTAAAATATATGCCGATGTCAAATGATGTTGTAGGTCAGAGCAATGACCGTACTAAGCTTTTAGTAAGAAGAATAATTGCATATTTAGTTTTGATACTGCTTGTGATCGTATCCCTGTTTCCGTTTTACCTTCTTATAATCAACGCTACAAGAGGTAAGGTTCAGTCAGGTATTGAATGGGTTCCCAGCAATCTTCTCAGCAAGAACTTTTCAAGTCTGTTTAATTCAAAAACCTCTACTGCTTACGGAAGCGTATTCGGAGCTTTGAAAAACAGCCTGATAATTTCAGGGCTTTCAGCAGTGCTTTCAATTTATTTTTCAGCGCTCACAGCTTACGCTATCCATGTTTACGATTTTAAGCTGAAAAAATTTGCATTTACATTCATATTGATTATAATGATGGTTCCGACTCAGGCTGCCGCTATCGGTTTCTATCGTCTGATGAAGGACTGGGGTCTTACAAACTCCTACATACCGCTTATAGTTCCGGCTATTGCTGCTCCTGCTGTATTTTATTTCATGAAGCAGTATATGGATTCTGCTTTGCCCCTTGAAATTGTTGAGGCGGCGCGAATCGACGGCTGCGGTGAATTTAGGACATTCAATTCAATTGTAATGCCGATTCTGAAACCTGCTTTTGCGGTTCAGGCGATCTTCACCTTTGTAACAAACTGGAACAACTACTTTATGCCAAGGCTTATTATTGACGATAAGTCCAAGTATACAGTTCCTCTTGTGCTTTCGGCAATGCGTAACGCAGGACCTTTGGAAACAGATGCAGGCTTGTTCAATCTTTATATTGTAATAGCTATTCTGCCTGTAGTTATTGTTTACCTTTGCCTTTCAAAGTTTATTATCCGCGGTGTTGCTCTTGGTTCCGTAAAGGGATAATTGAAAACAAAATAATAATAATGCCGAGGCGTTAAGCTTCGGCATTTTATTTTTATAAAGCGGTATCCGTATCAAAGGAGTACCAGTTATCGGCAAGAAAGTATTTTTCAAAGCTTTCCTCCGATGCAAATGAGTTTACGTCGGATATATAGGAAATTCCATAGCTTCTGTTATTGATTTCAAATTCGATCATAACAGCGCCTGTATAGTTTTTATTTACGCTTACTGAAGTGACCCCGGCATTGTCCTGAAGTCTTGTAAAAATATCGCATATCTCAGGATCTCCGCTGTAATTTTCAATCAGATCTGAAACAGTACCGGAGGTATCCGAATTGTCGGAAAGAACTGCCGAAGCCGCCTGAAAATCTGAAAGGTTATCCTCAAGAAGAGATTTTAAACGGCTGCTGCTTCTCATATAATATTCATACGCAAACCCTGAACCAATTATCACAACCAGAATCAGTATAATTATATTTTTGACTTTGAATTTTTTATTCATCAGCTGTCCTCTTATACGCCTCAAGCCTGTAGATAGGAAATCCCTCCTGTGAAAAACGCTTTTCATATTCGGTAACGATATTTCCTTCAAAATCTGAGTTGTGCAGGTCAAGGGATATATTTTTCAGGATCCAGCCGTTCTGAGAAAATTCCTCCAGGGAAAACTCAAAGAATGGTCGGTTATCGGTTTTCTGATGGATCTCTCCGCCTGCTGCCAGAAGCTTTTCGTAAATTGCCAGAAAGTTTCTGTGAGTAAGTCGATGGGCGGCGTAGGATTTTTTAGGATACGGACAGCTGAAATTAAGATATATCATTCCTATAGATCCCGTTGGAATATAGCATTCCAGATATTCAGCGCCGCCGCGCATAAACCTTAGATTTTGGATATTCTCTGCGATAGCCTTCTCTGCGGCGTCAACGATAACGTTGCTTGACTTTTCAACGGCAAGATAATTTATTCCCGGATTGCGCTTGGCGATCTCACAGGCAAACTGTCCCTTGCCGCAGCCAATTTCAAGATGAACAGGATTTTCGTTTCCGAAAAGCTTATTAAAATCCAGAAGATTTTCCGTATCCTTTACCTGATAATTTCTGTCCTCGCGGTCCATATAGATAATATAACTGCCGCATTCCTCGAGCCGTTCCTCAAGGTGCTTTTTTCTTCTCATTCTCATATTATTTATTATGCCTGAGTATGCAGGCGTCCTCCTTCGGGTATCAAGAATATGTCATTTCATGTCTCGGTGAGTAAAATAGTCTTTGTCGGACGTACAGCTTTTCCAGATAACAGAAAGTCCGTTAAGCGGAGCTGCAATAGGATATACAGTTATCATGATTTCACATTCTTCGCTAAGCGAATAATGAGGTACGGTCCGAAAGGCGATCTCGGAGCTGACGGATTTAAAAAAATCCTCACGTCTGCGCTTTAAGCGGAAGCCCGGACTCTTCGCAGCGGCAGGGATAGGTAGATCTGTAAATCGGGTCTGATAAATTCTTTTACCGTCTTTCTTGGTTATAAACTCAGGATTTTTCTCGGTTTTTTCTGCCGTCTGTCCGCAAGCTGTTACAGCTTCTATTTTTTCAAATGTAACAATTCCCTTGTCAACGGCTTCTCCAGAAAAGGATACTACAAGTCCTTTATCAGAAGCGGAGCCGGCGCTTGCAACGGTAAATGAAAAGGGAAGTCCGTCTATAAGTATTTCTCCGCAGGAGGAGATTTTAAGCTTAGGCTGAGGATCATTTAATTTTTTTAAAAACTGTCCCGGACGGCTTAAAGGATTTTTCATAGCATTTCTCACGCCTTACTTTTGGATTAAAACCTCTGTGCCGCCGACAGGTCTTATTGACAGCACATAGCAGGAGCCTTCTCCGAATACCTTTTCCATTTCACTTCTGAAAGCTTCAAGCTTGCTTTCCGGAACAAACGCCTGAATAGTTCCCGCAAAGCCGCCGCCGTGAACGCGGAATGCTCCTTCGCCGTCGAGAACCTGCTCGGCTATGTATAAAGCGGTTGAAAGTCCCTGCTCGTCAGGAGCTGAGGAAGCGTATACGTTCTGCAGATACATATACGACGATCTGCCGGATTCTTTTACAAGCTTCAGGAAATCATCAAAGCTTCCGTTTTTCAGAGAGTTGGCTTCCTTAATTACTCTTTCGTTGTCGTCCATAAAATGAAGCGCACGAAGAACGGCTCTGTCGCCGTATTTTTCACGAAGCGCTGCAATGTTCTGCATTATATCTTCCTTTGAAAGCTCCCTTAGGAAATCCTTTCCGAAGTGATTTGCGATCTTTTTCATTTCTGAGGGAACGGCGGCGTATTCGGGAGTAAGATCGGCATGATTGCCCTTAGTGTCAACGATACACAGATAATGTCCGCTTTTTGCAAAATCAAAAGCTATAGAATCAATTACAGGCTTAGACGGATCGGCAAAATCAATAGTAATAAAACCGCCTACCGACGAAGCCATCTGATCCATAAGTCCCGACGGTTTGCCGAAGAATACGTTTTCGGCATACTGGGAGATCTGAGCAATTTCAACGGCGGAAACACTATGCTCGTTATACAGTCCGCTGAGTACAGTACCTATAAGCACTTCAAAAGCGGCGGAGGAAGAAAGTCCCGAGCCTTTAAGCACATTTGACGTAGTATACGCTTTGAAGCCGCCGATCTTGTGACCGTTTCTGGCGAAGCCTGCGGCAACTCCTCTTATAAGAGAAGCCGAGGAGTTTTTCTCTTCATCATGAACCTTTAGGTCTGATATATCTACGGTATCTGCCGGAAAACCCTCAGATTTTACCTCTATAATTCCGTCACAGGAAGGAACAACAGCCGCAATAACGTCCAGAGAAACTCCTGCGGCAAGCACCCGTCCGTGATTATGGTCGGTGTGATTGCCTCCGACCTCTGTTCTTCCGGGTGCTGAAAAGAACCTTTCGGGTGCGGTTTTAAATAGCTTTTCAAATTCCGCAGCGGCTTTTGAATACCTGTCTTTTTGCAGGGCTGTTTTGTCCTCCGTATATATTCTGTCTAATGTGTTAACGCTCATTTGCTTTACCTCCGATAGAGTATTTTTGCAGTAATTATTGGGACGGCGTTTTACAGCCTTCCGATTTAAGCGATGCTTGAACAAGACCTATTCCCGTAAGCATTGTGACCATTGCCGTTCCGCCTGCCGAGAAAAAGGGGAGCGGAACGCCGATAACAGGCATAAATCCCAGTACCATGCCTATATTTATAAATGTATGGGAAAAAATCAGACCAAATACGCCTGCGCATACCAGACTTCCCGGCTTTGTACATTTAGAACTGTCAATTACAAGCCTTAAACAGACAGCGAAAAGTATCAGTATAATTATACCGCACCCGATAAAGCCTGCGGTCTGACCTGCATATGAAAAGATAAAATCGTTCTGTGATTCCGAAACATATATAAATTCCTTGCTGTCTCCGGAAAAAAGTCCTTTGCCGAAAAGTCCGCCGCTCTGGAGGGCAAGCCTTCCCTGCGACTGCTGATAGCCTGTACCCAGCGGGTCGAGCTCAGGGTTAAAAAGTACCATTATGCGCTGCTTCTGATGTTCCAGCAAAACCCATTTCCAAACCGCCCAGAGTATTACCGGAGAAAGAATAAGCGCCGAAACGATATATTTCCAGCTAAGTCCTCCTGCGAACATCATTATTGCTGCAATCATGATAAAAATCACGCCTGTACCCTGATCTCCCTGTAAATATACGATCAGCAAAGGAACGGCGGCGTGAGCGAGAAGTCCCAGAACTGTCAGCGGCTTGTTGAAATGCTCTCTTACCCGTGTTATGTGAACCGAAAAGGTTATAATAAAGCAGAGCTTCAGGACCTCGGCAGGCTGAACAGTAAAGCCGAAAAGACTGATCCATGCCCGGTCGTCTGCTGAGGACGGACCGGTTCCTATGGGCGTAAACGTAAGCAGTGTAAATAATACTCCCGCTGCGCCTATCAGCTTCCAGTGTTTAGTGATCTTTTCTATTTTTATTGCAGAGAGAACGAACATTGCGGAAAGTCCTAATATCACCGCTGCGATCTTTGTTATCCACAGTGAAGCTGAGATGCCGTAAGATATTTTCTGATACGAGTTTGTATCGACAAGGGAAAATACCAGAACGATACCTGCGGTACAGGCGAGAACGGTAAAAATTATCAGAATAAAATCCATATGCTTAATTTTATTATACAACAAAAACGCCTCTCTTTCAATAATAATTTATTAATTCAGCCGCACCGTTTTATTATGTGCAGTTTTTTTAAAGCGCCGGCTTGTTAACTGAAAATTTTAAACTTGAATTATGTAAACATAATTATTATAGCATGAATTCTGAAAAAAAGACGGTTATAAACATAAAAAATATCTTAATACCGTTTTTTTTGGAAAAAGCAATTGATTTTTGTCTATTATTATGGTATAATTATTTTTATTGATAAGGACAGTTGTTGTATTTTAACAAATTTATCGTGAGATGTCTTAGCTGCCGTTTCGGTTCAGGGACGTCGCATTTTACGAAAGGAAAGATTTTTATATGAAAAAACTTATGCTTGGCAACGAGGCGCTGGCCAGAGGTTTGTATGAGGCGGGCTGCAGGATCGCTTCTTCATATCCTGGAACGCCATCTACGGAAATAACCGAAGAGGTTGCTGAATATGACGAGGTTTACGCAGAGTGGGCGCCGAACGAAAAGGTCGCTATGGAGGTAGCTTTGGGCGCTTCTATAGCGGGTGCGAGAAGTTTCTGTGCAATGAAGCACGTCGGTCTTAACGTTGCCGCCGATCCGCTTTATACCGCGGGATATACGGGAGTAAATGCCGGTATGGTCATTGCGGTTGCGGACGATCCCGGAATGCATTCCTCTCAGAACGAGCAGGATTCACGCCATCATGCGATCGCTTCAAAGGTCATGATGCTTGAGCCGTCGGATTCCTCCGAGTGCAAGGAGTTTGCGAAAGCGGCGTTTGATCTTTCGGAGCAGTTTGATACTCCTGTTATCGTAAGGCTTTCAACAAGGGTTTCTCATTCCCAGTCGGCGGTTGAACTGTGCGATAGGGAGGAGCATGAGCTTGCAGAATATAAGAAAAATCCTCAGAAATTCGTTATGATGCCGGGAAACGCAATACGCCGTCACCCTGCTGTTGAAGAAAGAATGAGGGCAATTGCGGAATATGCGGAAACCTCTCCGCTTAACAGGCTTGAAATAAACGATACAGGAATAGGCGTTATTACCAGCGGTGCGGCTTATCAGTACGCAAAGGAAGCCCTTGGAACAAAGGCGTCATACCTGAAGCTCGGTATCGTAAACCCTCTTCCCGAAAATATAATCAGGGAGTTCGCTTCAAGGTGCGAAACGGTTTATGTTATAGAGGAGCTTGACGACGTTATTGAAACACATTGCAGAAAGATAGGTCTTAATGTTCACGGTAAGGATACATTCAGTCTTATGGGAGAGATCTCCCAGGCTATCGTAAGGGAAAAGATACTGGGAGAAGCCGCAGAAAGCCAGGAATTCAGCGAGCCTGTTCCGGTACGTCCGCCCGTTATGTGCGCAGGCTGTCCTCACAGGGGACTGTTCTACTGCCTTTCAAAGTTGGGCGTAATGGTTTCGGGAGATATAGGCTGCTATACCCTCGGCGCGGCTGCCCCGCTTTGCGCTATGGATACAACAATATGCATGGGCGCTTCAATAAGCGGACTTCACGGTTTCAATAAAGCAAGAGGAAAAGACGCTGAAAAGAAGTCGGTAGCGGTTATCGGCGATTCTACCTTTATGCACAGCGGTATGACGGGACTTGTAAACATTGCTTACAACGCTACCAATTCTACCGTAATTATTCTTGATAATTCAATTACCGGAATGACGGGTCATCAGCAGAATCCTACTACAGGCAAGAACCTTAAGGGCGATCCTGCCGCAGCGGTAAATCTTGAAGAGCTTTGTCATGCTATCGGTATCAAAAGCGTAAGGGTTGTCGATCCTTACCATATGGCTGAAACGGAAGCAGTAATAAAGGAAGAGCTTGAAAAGGACGAGCCGAGCGTAATTATCTCACGCCGTCCATGTGCATTGCTTAAATATGTAAAGCATAATCCGCCGCTCAAAGTAAATACGGAAAAGTGCGTTGGCTGTAAGCAGTGCCTGAAGATAGGCTGTCCGGCAATTTCCATACATAACGGAAAGTGCGTGATCGACCATACTCAGTGTGTAGGCTGCGGAATCTGTACTGAAATGTGCAGGCCGGGAGCTATAACGGAATAAGGCTCAGACAGTTTAAAATATAGTGGGGAGGTATTATACATATGATAATAATGTACGGCTGGGGAGATAAGCTGAAAAGAGATGTTTCGGTAGGAGTTATGGTATGTCAGAACTGCCGCAGCTTTGCTCATTATTATCTTGGACGAGTGGTTTTCAAGGTGCATATATGCTATATCCCTGTTTTCTGGAGAACCAAGGGTTATTTTATCTTCTGCGATAACTGCGAAAAAGGGCATGAGCTTACAAAGGAGCAGTACAGAGAACTGAAAAGCGTATATGGAATGTTCAGCAATAAAAAGCTGATCGCCGACTGCTATCAGTATGCGGTAGAGCTTTCTTCCGGACTTGAGCTGAACGAGCATAACGTTGAGTATGTTTTATCTCAGCTTCAGCAGAAGTACCCTATCCAGGATCAGCTGCTGACCGATCAGTACCGGAGAATGGTGGCTGATATTATGCGTTATCAGATACAGCCGCAGCGAGATTTTGAATAATAAAACGTGTATCAGGCGTTTTTATGAAAAAGACTGATCGATCTTAGCCGGTAATAAATACAGGAGCGGATAAACCATGAAGCTTATATCAATTTTTGCCGTTGCTGCCGGAGGAGCGGTCGGCGCGGTTTTAAGGTATCTGACGGGTCTGATTCCCTTTCGCGGTGATATGCCATTTGCTACGCTTACAGTGAATCTTCTTGGCGCTCTGGCAATCGGTTTTATTGCAGGAGCTGCCGCTTCAGGTACGATTAATAAAAATCAGACTCTGTTTTTTAAAACGGGGGTCTGCGGAGGATTTACGACTTTTTCAGCCTTTTCCCTTGAAAGCTTGTCGCTTATAGAGAACGGAAGAACGGGAGCGGCATTGCTGTATATGTTTGTCAGCATAGCAGGCTGTCTGCTGGGTGTCTGGCTGGGAACGGCGTTGGGAAAGATCCTGTTCGGTAATTAAATTAATAATATGAGGTGTAAATAATGGAAACAAAATCAATAATGATAGTCGGAGTCGGCGGTCAGGGTTCGCTGTTGGCGTCGAGAATAATAGGAAACGTTCTGCTTTCTCAGGGCTTCGACGTTAAGGTAAGCGAGGTTCACGGAATGAGTCAGCGAGGAGGCTCTGTTGTTACATACGTCAAGTACGGCGACGAGGTCTGCTCTCCGGTCGTAAACAAGGGCGAAGCGGATATAATTATCAGCTTTGAGCAGCTTGAAGCGGCAAGATGGCTTGCATATCTGAAAAAGGGGGGACATCTTGTTACTTCTACTCAGCAGATCGACCCTATGCCAGTAATAACAGGTGCAGCTCAGTATCCGGAAAATATTATTGAAAAGATAAAAGCTCAGGATATCGACGTTACCGCTGTTGACGCACTTTCTCTTGCTGAACAGGCAGGAACTGCAAAGGCTTCCAATGTAGTTCTGATGGGCGTAGTTTCAACAAAAATGTCCTTTGACGAAAGCGTATGGCAGTCTGCTCTTGAGCAGTGTGTTCCTCCTAAGTTCCTTGAGCTGAATAAAAAGGCATTTGAACTGGGAAGAGCAGTAAAATAGGAGATTCATACGGTATGAATTTGTTTAATAGGCTGTATAATATATTTTCGGATACTCACAATGAACGCCTTATTGCGGCAATGACCAGGTATTTTTCCGGCGACCCAAAAAGGATCCAGCATTTCATTAAGGTTTATTCGTTTGCAAAAACGATAGCCAAAATCGAATTGCTTGACGAATATACTGCTGATATCCTATATACTGCGGCAATAGTTCACGATATAGGGATAAAGCCGGCGGAGGAGAAATACGGCAAGGGAGTATGCGGAGGGGACTTGCAGCAGGAACTGGGAACAGAGCCTGCAAGGAATATGCTGTCGGAGCTTGGCTATTCTAAGAAATGTATAGAAAGAGTCTGCTTTCTTGTAGCTCATCATCATACATATACAGATGTTGAGGGACTTGACTGGCAGATACTTCTTGAGGCTGACTTTCTTGTCAATGCCTATGAGGACGGGCTTTCAAAGGAAAGCGTCATTAAATTCAGGGACAAGGTATTCAGGACCAACAGCGGAATAAGATTGCTTAACGATATGTTCGGACTGGAGGAGAAGCTTTGAGCTGAACCGTAAACAGCTGTCAGCCGAAAGCTCAAGTACGATATATATTGAAATTGCCGTAAAGCTTAAGGCGCTTAGGATTCTGCTTGGAGAGAATCGTTTCTCGGAGGTTATTGAGTTTTGTATTTGCAGAGTCCTGCCGACGAAACAAGAAATCTGCACAACCGTTTATGCTTAACGGGAATTTCAGTAAACAATTACAGGAGGTTGATTCCAATGGCGAATTATTGGAACAAGGAAATCGAGTGTATGTCCCGAGAGGACATGAAAAAGCTTCAGAGCCAGCGTCTTGCGGCTCAGGTAAAACACGTCTGGGATAACGTTCCTTACTACAGGAAGCTTATGGAGGAGAAGGGCGTTTCTCCTGAGGACGTAAAGGGAATAGAGGATCTTCATAAGCTGCCTTTTCTTACAAAGGCTGATCTTCGTGAAGCTTACCCCTATGGTCTGCTTGCAAAGCCGCTTTCGGACTGCGTAAGGATTCAGTCCACAAGCGGAACTACAGGCAAGAGAGTCGTTGCGTTTTATACCCAGCACGATATTGACCTTTGGGAGGACTGCTGTGCCAGAGCGATAACAGCGGCAGGAGGAACAAAGGAAGACGTTTGCCAGGTATGCTACGGCTATGGACTTTTTACCGGAGGCCCGGGACTTAACGGCGGCTCTCATAAGGTAGGCTGCCTTACGCTGCCGATGTCGTCGGGAAATACCGAGAGGCAGATACAGTTTATGCGTGATCTTGGTTCGACGATACTATGCTGTACTCCGTCTTATGCTGCGTACATAGGTGAAACTCTGCATGATATGGGCTACGGGCCTGAGGACATAAAGCTTAAGGCAGGAATATTCGGAGCTGAGCCTTGGACGGAGGAAATGCGTCATGAGATAGAGAGATCTTTGGGAATAAAGGCTTATGATATTTACGGTCTTACCGAAACCAGCGGCCCGGGCGTATCCTTTGAATGCGAGGAGCAGACGGGTATGCATATCAACGAGGATCATTTTATTGCGGAGATAATCGACCCTGATACGGGAGAGGTGCTTCCGGAAGGATCAAAGGGAGAGCTTGTATTTACAAGCATTACAAAGGAAGCTTTCCCTCTGCTGAGATACAGGACAAGGGATATATGTATTCTTTCAAGAGAAAAATGTTCCTGCGGCAGAACTCTTGTTAAAATGACAAAGCCTATGGGAAGAAGCGACGATATGCTTATAATAAAGGGCGTAAACGTATTCCCGTCGCAGATTGAATCCGTGCTTCTTAAGGTAAGCAAGGCGACTCCAAATTATCAGATAATAGTTGACAGAGTAAACAATTCCGATACGTTTGAGATAAGGGTTGAGCTTTCGGACGATATGCTGTCCGATACGATAAGCTCTATTGAAATGCTTGAAAGAAAAATATCCGACGATATTCATTCCATACTGGGGATCAAGGCAAAGATAAGGCTTGTAGAGCCTAAATCTATACCCCGCTCCGAAGGCAAGGCAGTAAGGGTTATTGATAAGAGAAAGCTGGTTTAGCCGGACTTTCAGATCGGAGGGGTATGTAAATGAGCTGTCTCGGAGTTCTGTTCGCAGTTCCTGAGGACGTTGTAAAGCATATAAGAGCTTTGCCTATGGCGCAGAGACCGGAGTATATATCCGACGAGCTTGAGGAGGAATATTTCGAGGAATATCCCGAACGCACAGCGGAGCTTGACAAGGCGTGGGACGCGATCCACCGCAGTCTTACCGATGGAACGCTTTCGTTTGACTGCGAAAGCTATCCGCTTGGCGGAGCAGTTCTCGGCGGCGAGCTGCTTTATTACGACGGGGATAAGTACGACGATTATATAATAACCGCAAAAAGTCCGTCTATGGTCAGGGAGCTTTACAGCCGGCTTGTAAAACTGACAAAAAAGCAGTTCAGGGAAGGCTATAGTAAAATCGACGAAACCTATCCCGATGAGCTGAGCGGCGAGGATCTTGAGTATTCATGGGAGTATCTTCAGGATTCGATACCTTTTTTCAGACTTGCGGCTGAGAAGGATCTGTGGGTGCTTTTTACAGCTGACCAGTAAATAACTAAAAATTGAGGGAGGTTTTATTATGACCGTTAAGCAATTATCAGTTTTTGTAGAAAACCGTCCCGGCAGATTGTCTGCTATAACAAGACTGCTGGGAGATAATAATATCAACATCAGGGCGATGAGCATTGCCGATACAAAGGATTTCGGCATTTTAAGGCTTATTGTAAATGACGCAGACAAGGCGCTTGAGATCCTTAAAGAAGCAGGCTGTTCCGTTACTATAACCAACGTGCTTGCTATAAGGATCTCCGACAGACCGGGAGGTCTTGCCGAAGCTATGGATACGCTTTATAAGGACAATATAAGCGTTGAGTATATGTATGCAGCTTTTATAAACGAAAAGGAAGAAACAGCTTATCTGGTGCTGAGAGTAGACAGCAATGACAAGGCTGTTACGGCATTTGCTGAGGGTGGCTTTCATCTTCTCAGTCAGGAGGAGCTTGGAAAGATCTGACGGATAAGATATTCGCTTGATATTCTGACGAAATATTATGAAAAAATTGTGATAATATCAGAAAAGCACTTGCATTTTTCAGAAAATATGATATTATATTAGTATAGGAACTTAAATTGGTTCTTAAAATATTGAGGAGGTATACTATCATGGCTTATAAGATTAGTGATGAGTGCATCGGCTGCGGCGCTTGTGTTGACGCTTGCCCTGTAGGAGCTATTACAATGGAAGACGGAAAGGCTGTTATTGACGCTGAAACCTGTATTGACTGCGGTTCATGTGCAGGCACCTGCCCGGTTGAGGCTCCTAAGGCTGATTAATTACATATAGTCGATGTAAATTTTATCAGAAGATAAAGTCCGTGCTTTAAGTGCGGACTTTTTGTTTTCTTATTTTATCAATTGTATACTATTGATACCGAAAACCTTTTCTGTAATCGGTTTAAGCTGTTAATTGTAGAATATTAAGAATAACTGCAATGTAAGGTTTACTTTATTATTGAATTATGATAAAATATCTATAGAAACATTAAGGAAGGTAATTAGTATGAACAGTATATCAAAGAAAGTATTTTCGATGCTGTGTGCGGCACTGTGTACAGTTACGTCTGCGCCTGCTCCGACGCTCGCTTCGGCAGACGTAAGCCTGAAGTATGAGGCTGAAAACGCTCAGCTTTCGGGTGTTCAAACAGGATCAGGCTCGTCATATTCCGGAGGAAGATATGTGATCTTTCAAAATTCGGGAAGCTGTACCTTTACGGTATCCGTACCTGAAAACGGTTTTTACGATCTTAATTTCAGAAGCAGCGGGATAGGAAGCGATAAATATAATTATGTATCCGTTGACGGAGAGGGAATAGGCGAGTTTTATTCACGCAAAGGAACGCTTGGCGACGGCTTTATCAACAGGGTATATCTTACCAAGGGAAGCCGCAGTATAAAGGTTACTCCGTCTTGGGGATATATCAATCTTGACTGTCTGATAATTACCGGCTCTGAAAACTCCAACAGGGATTATTATGATGTATCAAAGGCACTTATAAATCCGTCCGCTTCTGATTCGGCAAAGCGCCTTATGAGCTTTATTGCTGATAATTACGGTAAAAACGTTATCTCCGGACAGACCTGTGACGACGGACTGAACGGAAATGAATTTAAGGCAATAAAAAATCTTACCGGAAAAACTCCTGCTATACTGGGAATGGATCTTATGAGATATACTCCCACAAGGGTTTCAAAGGGCGATAGCTGCAAAACCGTTGAAAACGCAGTGGAATTTACAAATGCGGGCGGAATAGTAGAGCTTTGCTGGCACTGGAACGCTCCTGACAAGTATCTTAAATCGGGAACGGACAGCAGCGGAAATCCCAGATGGTGGGGCGGCTTTTATACTGATAACCTTAATATAGATTTTTCCAGAATAATGGACGGCTCCGATCCTGAGGGATATGATCTGCTTATGAAGGACATAGACGCTATAGCCGTTCAGCTGAAAAAGCTGAAGGATGCCGATGTTCCTGTACTGTTCAGACCGCTGCATGAGGCAAGCGGAGGCTGGTTCTGGTGGGGTTCTGACGGAGCTGCGCCGTATATTAAGCTATGGAAAACGATGTACGATAAGCTTACCGGTGAATACGGACTTGATAATCTTATATGGGTTTGGAACGGTCAGGATAAATCGTGGTATCCCGGCGATGGATATGTAGATATAATCGGCGAAGATATTTATCCTGGAAATCATGTGTATAATCCTCAGTCCTATAAATTCCTGGAGGCGGCTGAATATACGGATACAAATAAGGTAGTAGCGCTGACTGAAAACGGCTGTCTTTTTGATATTGATAAGGCGCTTTCTTCAGGAACGGTATGGAGCTGGTTCTGCGTCTGGGGAGGAGATTTCTGTTCAAACGGAACTTCTATCTCAGAAAAATACACTGAATCGTATATGTGGAATAAGGTTTACAATCATACAAATGTAATTACCTTAGATGAAATGCCGGATCTGAAAACCTATCCCGTAAACGGCAGCGGACATACCCACAGCTATACGTCAAAGGTAACGAAAGCGGCAAGCTGTACAGGAAAGGGAGAAAGAACGTATACCTGCGCCTGCGGAGAAAAGTATACAGAGGCAATACCTGCACTGGGGCATAGCTGTAAAACCACGGTAACAGCGCCGACCTACGCAGCACAGGGTTATACGCTGCATAAATGCACAAGATGTTCATACAGCTATAAGACAAATTATACCGAAAAGAAAACAGTGCCTACGGTAAGTGCAAAAAGTGCGTATACCAGCGTAACTGACGCGGTACGAGTAAACTGGACGAAGGTAAGCGGAGCAAGCGGGTACAGGATATACAGGTATAACACGTCCACAAAGAAGTGGGTAAATATAAAGACTATAGAAAACGGA
>NZ_BAAHNZ010000013.1:0-85556 GCF_054655215.1 Hominimerdicola intestinalis | reverse complement strand
AGGCAGATAGACGGGATAATTATGATGTCAGTCAAGCTTTCCTCCGAGCATAAGAAACTTATAGACGAGCTTAGGATCCCCGTAGTCGTTATAGGACAGAAGCAGGAAGGCCTTTGCTGTATTACCCACGACGATTTCAGGGCAGCGTATGATATGACGGAAATGCTTATAAATAAGGGGAAACGAAATATAGCAATGATAAACATTTCACTTGACGATGATTCGGTAAGAAAAGACAGGCTCAACGGATATATCAAAGCGCTTGACCGTCACGGGATCGCTTTTACCTCACAGCTTACCGCATTCGGAGATTTCAGCGTTAGCGCAGGTCATGAGTGTATGAAGGAAATATGGGAAAAGTCGGATACAAAGCCGGATGCGGTATTCTGCGTATCGGATAAGATAGCCTTCGGCGCTATACAGTTTCTTAAGGAGTCGGGTATCAATTGCCCGGATCAATGCGCTGTAGCAGGTATCGGAAACAACAGTATTTCAGAATATTCGGTGCCTTCTATTACGACCGCTGAATACTATCACAGGGAGATTGGAAGAAAAGCGGCGGAGATACTTTTCAGATCTGTTGAAGCTGGAAGCGCTCCGCAAGGAATACATTATATTGATTACAAAATTATTGAAAGGGGGAGTACCTGATGAAAACGGTAGCCTCAATAGGAGAGGTACTTATAGATTTTATTCCGCTTCAGAAGGGTGCGGCGCTTAAAGATGTAGTTCAGTTTGAACGGGCTGCAGGAGGAGCGCCTGCCAATGTCGCCGCTGCGGTGGCGAAGCTGGGCGGAAGGAGCGTTATGATCTCAAAACTTGGCAATGACGCATTCGGCGATTACCTTACGGAAACGCTTTCGTCCTATGGAGTCGGTACGCAGTATCTTTTTCGTCATAATGAATATAAGACAGCGCTCGCTTTCGTATCGCTCTCAGAGGACGGGAACAGGGATTTCAGCTTTTACAGAGCTCCCAGCGCCGATCTTTATCTTGACGAAAACGATATTGACGGAATAGATTTTTCAGGCTTCGGAATACTTCATTTCGGCTCTGTAGATTTGGTGGATTTCCCTGTAAAAAAAGCGCATATAAGAGCCATCGGGAAGGCTAAGGAAAACGGAGCGGTAATAAGCTTTGATCCGAATATCAGGCTTCCGCTGTGGAACAGTACTGAGGAATGCCGTAAAGCGGTAAGGGAGTTTATTCCTTATGCTGATATAGTAAAAATATCGGACAACGAGCTGGAGTTCGTTACCGGAAAAACCAAGGTTTCAGAGGGTATTGAGTATTTGTTTTCAAAGGGAGTAAAGCTTGCGGCTTACACAAAGGGCGGCAGCGGAGCAGAGCTGTACAGCCGCACCGCTTATGCCTGTGTTCCGGCAGCAGAGGTTAAAGCGGCGGATACTACGGGAGCGGGGGATTCGTTTACAGGGGCAATGCTATACAGGCTTTCAAAGCTTGATATAACGCCTTGTGAGCTGGAGAAGCTTGACCGCAAAAGTCTTGAGGATATAGCCGAGTTTTCCTGTATGTATGCGGGATATACCGCCTGCGGAAAGGGCGGAGCAACGGCAATGGCGACAGCGGAGCAGTTTAGGGCATTTCTGGCTTCAATGTCTGATAAATAAAAGAAAGGTGAACTATATGACTGATTATTCGGCTGAAGAACGAAGGCTGAGAAAGCTCGCCAGGACGGCAATTGAAAAAAGTCCGTATCGTCAGGGCTATCATCTTATGCCGCCTGCCGGTTTTCTGAACGATCCCAACGGTCTTTGCGAGCTTAACGGAGTTTATCATGTATATTACCAGTACGCTCCGGAGGGAGAGGGCAAAAGCAAGATGTGGGGTCATTATTCGACTGAGGACTTTGTTGCCTGGCGCAGTCTTCCGCCCGTGCTGTTCCCCGACAGCAACCGTGACGCAAACGGCGTATACTCAGGATCGGCGTATGTTGAAAACGGTATAATGAATGTATTTTACACAGGGAATGTCCGTTTTGACGGAGATGGCGACAGGGAAAGGTTTTTCAGGGAGCATAATACGATATACACAAGCTCGGCTGACGGAAAGCATTTCAGCGATAAGATACTGCTGATGACAAACAGCAGCTATCCTCAGGATATGACAGCTCATGTGCGTGATCCTAAAGTCTGGAAAAAGGACGGAAGGTACTATATGCTCCTGGGGGCAAGGGATATTATGGACAGAGGACTGGTATTGCTGTACTGTTCGGATAATATGAAGGAATGGCAGCTTATAAAGCGTATTTCAAAGAACGATACCGGTTATATGTGGGAATGTCCCTCCTATTACGAAAGCGGAGCGTATAAGATATTGTCGTTCTGTCCTCAGGGAATGAAAAGCCGGGGAATTGAATACTCAAATTATCATCTCAGCGGTTACTGCTTTGCTGATAACAGCCTTGAGAGTAATGAGCCGTGCGTACTTTCTGATTTCAGGGAATACGACAGAGGCTTCGACTTTTATGCGCCTCAGGATTTTATGGATTCAAAGGGCAGGCGTATCCAATTCGGATGGATGGGAGTTCCCGACCCCACTTATCTAGGCTGGAGAAACCCCGAAAGGGAGTACGGCTGGATCAACTGCCTGACTGTCCCGGTAGTTCTGGGTACTGCTGAGGACGAGGGAGGAATACGTGTAACCAGAACGCCGGTCGAAGAGATGACCAAGCTCAGACTTGACGGACAAAGCTGGGAAATCTCAAGGTTTGAGGGAATAACTGCCGATACTCTTCAGTTTGAGCTTGTACTTGAATTTCAGGATAAAAATACTCCGTTCTGCCTTAATATCAGACGTGATTCAGCACTAAGCTACGACGGAAAAATAATGACGCTTTCTCTAGGCAGGAGCGGCCGCGGACGGAAAATAAGGAGCGCGCGGATATACAGCGCTAAAGAGGTCAGAATATTCAGCGATTCAAGCTCTCTCGAAATATTCGCCGACGGTGAAAGCTTTACCACAAGGGTATACGGAAGCGATCCGGCGGCTCCGATAGCTCTTTCGGCAGAGGGAGCCGGAAGAATAACGTTTTATAAGTTAAAGTCATATAAAATTATTGAGGAGGAATAATCATGTTCGGTAAAAGATCAAACGGCGGAAAATTAAAGGCTCCGTTCAGCGGAAAGGCGGTAGCTCTGACCGAGGTCCCGGATCCGGTATTCTCGGGACTGATCCTCGGAAACGGAGCGGCGGTAATTCCCGAAGGCGATACTGCGGTAAGCCCCTGCGACGGAAAGATAATCAACATAGCGGATACTCTTCACGCATACGGGATTGAAACAAAGGACGGCTTTGAGGTTCTTGTTCATATCGGTCTTAATACGGTAGAGCTTAACGGCGAGGGCTTTGAATGCCTTGTAAAAGAAGGGCAGAAGGTAAAGGCGGGAGATCCTCTTTGCAGAGCGGATCTTGAGCTTATAAGATCAAAGGGCTATGAAACATATACGCCTGTGGTTATTACCAATTCCGACGATGCAGCCGAGATAAAAAGTATTTCCGGTGATTGTACGGCGGGAGAAACTGTGATCGCTGAATATAAATAAGGTTCATTAAAACATATTTGAATGGCGCAGAGAACGTGCGGGAAAGTCGTGCGAACTCTGCGCCTTTGATTTTTGTTACAAAAATCGACTGTGAAAATTATGCAAAATACATTATTTTTGCTTTATAGCTTGTAAAAATTGTTCTTTTTTATTGATTTTCCGACTTGGATATGCTATGATATATTTAGATTTACCGAAGGAGGGGCTTATATGAGAAGGGCAAAGGGTTCAGGCGGAAGACTGCTGTGTTTTTTAATAAATATGCTTTTTAATCTTGACTGGCTTATCCCTTCAGTCATATTTCTTGTTCTGCATTTTTGGCTGGGGCTTTCAATATGGTTTTTCTGGGTGTGCTTTGCACTGTGGCTGCTGATAATAGCCGTGATGACTTTTATTATCGGCTGGGCGGCTGACGCAGGGAACGAACCCGAGGTCAAAAAGGAAAATAAGAATCCGTATTCGGCAAATAAAAATCCTTATTCCAAAAAGAACGGTATGTAACGTTAAAAGGGCCGTCAGGTCTTTCAATAAAAACTGATTTTTGAAGGGAGAAAATAAAAATGGGTCTAATCAAAGCTGCGATCGGTGCCGCTGGAGGCACATTGGCTGATCAGTGGAAGGAATTTTTCTATTGCGAGGCTATAGGAAAGGACGTTCTTGTAACAAAGGGTGTAAAAAGAGTAACGGGACGTTCTTCAAATACAAAGGGTAACGACAATATTATTTCAAACGGAAGCGGTATCGCCGTTGCCGACGGTCAGTGCATGATAATCGTAGAGCAGGGAAAGGTAGTAGAGGTATGCGCCGAGCCGGGTGAATACACCTTTGATACTTCGACCGAGCCGAGCATTTTCGCCGGAAGTCTGGGTCAGGGAATTAAAAATACTTTTAAGACATTCGGAAAGCGTTTTGCCTACGGCGGCGATACAGGTAAGGATCAGCGTGTCTATTATTTCAATACAAAGGAGATCATTGATAATAAGTTCGGTACGCCGACTCCTATTCCGTTCAGGGTCGTAGACAGCAAGATAGGCCTTGACGTAGATATTTCGGTGCGCTGCAACGGAATTTACACATATAAGATAGCCGATCCTCTGCTTTTCTATACAAATGTATGCGGAAATGTTCAGAGTGAATATGAAAAGTCTGAGATCGCCGAAACTCTGAAGGCTGAGCTGCTTACATATCTTGCTCCTGCGTTTGCAAAAATTTCAGAGCTTGAGGTAAGACCGAACCAGATACCATCTAAAAATATCGAGATACGCGACGAGCTTAAAAAGGAGCTTACTCATGACTGGGCAGAGGTGCGGGGTCTTGAGATAGTAAGCGTTTCATTTAATTCTATCAGCATACCCAAAGAAGACGAGCAGATGATCAAGGAGGCGCAGAGAATCGCTATAATGCGTGATCCTACTATGGCTGCCGCTACGCTCGTAGGTGCACAGTCAGATGCTATGAAGGCTGCTGCTTCAAATAAAAACGGCGCTATGATGGGCTTTATGGGCATGGGAATGGCTCAGCAGGCGGGAGGAATGAACGCTCAGAATCTGTTTGCAATGGGTCAGCAGCAGGCGGCACAGCAGCCTGTACAGACAGCTGCACCTGCTGCGGCTTCTGACAGCTGGAAATGCTCCTGCGGTGCGGAAGCGACTGGAAAATTCTGTCCGGAGTGCGGTTCAAAGAAGCCGGAGCCTGTGCAGGCAAACGGCTGGAAATGCTCCTGCGGCGCTGTAAATAAGGGCAGGTTCTGTCAGGAGTGCGGAAAGCCAAAGCCGGCAGGAGAGCCTTTGTATCAGTGCGACAAATGCGGCTGGAAGCCTGAAGACCCGAAAAATCCGCCTAAATTCTGTCCTGAATGCGGAGATCCGTTTGACGATAACGATATTAAGTAATATATATCAAAAAATAAAAATTATATGAGGTGATACTATTGTCCACATTGCTGGAATATAAATGTCCGTGCTGCGGTGGCGCTATAGAGTTCAATACTACTGTTCAGAAAATGAAATGCCCATACTGCGATACGGAATTTGATATGGATACGCTGAGATCCTACGATGAGGAGCTTAAAGCCGCTAAGCCTGAGGATATGGAATGGAAGGAAGAAGCGGGAGGACAGTGGCAGGAGGGCGAGCAGGAGGGAATGCTCGTTTATATGTGCGAGTCCTGCGGAGGCGAGATAGTCGGAGATAAGACTACCGCAGCGACAAGCTGTCCCTACTGCGGAAATCCTGTTGTTATGAAAGGACAGTTTTCGGGAGATCTGCGCCCTGACTATGTAATTCCGTTCAAGCTTGACAAAAAGGCCGCAAAAGAGGCTCTGAGCAGGCATTTTCATGGTAAGCGCCTGCTTCCTAAGGCTTTTAAGGATGAAAACCATATAGACGAGGTAAAAGGCGTTTATGTGCCGTTCTGGCTGTTCAACGCCCAGGCCGACGCCGACGTTTCATATAATGCCACAAAGGTTAGACGCTGGAGCGACAGCAGATATAATTATAAGGAAACAAGTCATTATTTCGTTACCCGTGAGGGTGATATCGGATTTGAAAGAGTACCTGTAGACGGATCGTCTAAAATGGACGATACTCTTATGGAGTCCATAGAGCCGTTCGATTTTAAAGACGCGGTAGATTTTCAGACCGCTTATCTTGCAGGGTATCTTGCGGATAAGTACGACGTTACCGCAGATCAGAGCAAGGACAGGGCAAATCAGCGTATAAAGAGAAGCACTGAGGACGCCTTCAGAAATACTGTTAAGGGCTATACTACCGTAATTACCGCCAATTCAAATATACGTCTGACCGAAAATTCGGTAAAGTACGCACTTTATCCTGTATGGGTTCTTACGACCTCTTGGAAGGACGGCAACTATATATTTGCAATGAACGGACAGACGGGAAAAATGGTTGGAAATCTTCCTCTCGACAAGGGTGCGTTCGCACGTTGGTTTATCGGAGTTTTTGCGGCGGTATCCGCAGCAGCTTCGTTATTCGGCCTGCTGTTTATGTAAGGGGGGAAGCGTATGAAAAAAATTGCTGCAATAATAACGGCGCTGTCAGCCTGTGTGATATGCGCATTTACTGTATCTGCGGAGAACGGTGATAAAGTAGTTGATAACGCAGATCTGCTTACCGATTCTCAGGAGCAGGAGCTGGAGGACAGACTTGAAGAGCTGGTAGATAAATACGGCTGCGACGCAGTTATAGTAACAACTGATACGATAGACGGAAAAACTCCTATGGCGTACGCCGACGACTATTTCGACTACAACGGCTACGGAATCGGTTCAGGACACGACGGAGTATTGTTTCTTCTGAGTATGGAGGACCGCGACTGGTGGATATCTACCTGCGGAGAGGGAATTGATATTTTTACCGACTGGGGCATAAAGTTCATAGGCGAACAGATGCTGCCGGATCTGAAAAACGGTAATTATTACGAGGCGTTCAGCAAGTTCACGGAGCTGTCCGATGATTTTATGAATGAGGCTCAGAACGGAAAGCCTTACGATATACACAATAAATATAAAACCTTCGGAGATAAGCTCAGGATAGTATTAATATCTATGGGTATTGGTATCGTTGCGTCGCTTATCGTTACTTTCAGTCTGAAAGGACAGCTGAAATCTGTCAAGCCTAATAATCAGGCAAAGGATTATATCCGTTCGGGAAGCCTTAAAATTACCGAAAGCAAAGATGTATTTCTGTATAAGAACGTAGACAGAACGGTAAGAGAAACCTCAGGCGGTTCTTCTTCAGGCGGAGGCGGCGGAAGCAGTACGCATACCAGTTCGTCAGGCTCTACCCACGGCGGCGGAGGCGGAAAATTCTGATCTCGTAAAAGCGGAATGTGCAGTCACGTTCCGCTTTTTAATATATGTAAAAATGTGAGCTGAAATTATGTTGCTTTTATTTTAAATTGTGATATAATAACTATATATTATACTGTACAAGTACATTGTACAAGTACGGTTTGCCTGTGTGCTAAAGATATTATTCGGAACGGAGAATTTTAATGAGATATATAAAAGCGTTTTTCAATAAGGTATTTATTACGGCTTTGCTTATATTGATACAGGCGGGCTGGTTCGTTCTGTTTTTTATGAAGCTTACGGCATATTCACATTGGACAAGAGCTTTTTTTGCGCTGCTCAGCTTTATTATTGCTATCCGTATTATCGGTAAGGATCAAAATTCCGACTATAAGATCTCATGGATAGTTCTTATCACAATACTTCCTTTATTCGGAGGACTTCTGTACCTTTGTTTCGGAAATAAAAAGCCGTCGAAGAAGATGAGGGCCAAGCTGGACAAGACACATAACGAGTATCTTCCGCAGTATGTTCAGAACGCAGAAGTATTATCTGAGATCGAAGAAGATGATCTGCGTATGGGAGAGATATGCAGCTATCTTAATAAATACAGCGGCTTTCCTGTGTACGGAAATACTCAGACAAAGTATTACTGCACCGGCGAGGAAATGTTCAAGGATATGCTTTCCGAGCTGAAAGGCGCCGAACATTTCATATTTCTTGAGTACTTTATAATTGATGACGGAATTATGTGGGGTCAGACTCTTGAGATTCTTAAAGAAAAGGTAAAGCAGGGTGTAGATGTACGTCTTATGTACGATGACTTCGGTTCGCTTTTTCTTCTGCCTAAGGATTTTACTCAGCAGATGGAAGCGCTGGGCATAAAATGCATGGCGTTCAATCCTCTTGTGCCTTTTATTTCAGCTGTAATGAATAACCGGGATCACAGAAAAATATTGGTTATTGACGGACACACCGGATTTACGGGCGGCATAAACCTTTCAGATGAATATATAAACGAAATTCATCCCTACGGTTACTGGAAGGATACCGGAATTATGCTTAAAGGCGACGCCGTATGGAGCTTTACGCTTATGTTCCTTGAAATGTGGAACAGCTTCAGGCATGAGGATATATGCTTTGATGATTACAGGCCGCACAGATGGCATAAAGGGACGTTTCGATCAGACGGTTATGTTCAGCCGTTCAGCGATACTCCTCTTGACGACGAAAATGTAGGGGAGAATATTTATATAGGGATTCTTAATCAGGCAAAGGACTATGTTTATATCTATACTCCATATCTTATTCCGGATAATGAAATGAAAACCGCAATGTGCCTTGCGGCAAAGCGGGGCGTTGACGTACGGCTGGTCACGCCCAGAGTAGCCGATAAGAAAATGGTTCACAGACTTACCAGATCATATTACAGGCCTTTGCTGAAAGCCGGAGTTCGCATATATGAGTTTTCTCCCGGATTTATTCATGCTAAGAGCTATGTCTGCGACGATATTGCGGGTGTTGTCGGAACTATAAATATGGATTTCCGCAGCCTTTACCTGCACTTTGAATGTGCGGCGTTCTTCTATAAGTCGTCTTCCGTGATGCAGCTCAAGGAGGATTGCCTGAGGACTATTGAACGCAGCACAGAGGTATCAGAGGATATTTGCTCTAAGGGCTTTTTTCCGACGCTGCTCGATTCGGTGCTGAGGCTTATAGCCCCTCTGCTGTAATGCCGTGACTTAAAATATTGAAAAGGAATAATACAAATGAACGCTATAAATTACAACAGTACCGGGGAATATGAAGCGTATATAGATTCCTCGGTTGGTATAGATATACAGTGTTATATGAATCAGATGCAGATGTATAACGCCGGGATAAAGGAAATACGCACAAAGCTGGAGGTACTTGATGAGGAGTTCCAGACCAAGTATTCGTATAATCCTATTCACCATATCGAGTCGCGTTTAAAATCCTTTAAAAGCATAATTGCTAAGGTAAAGGAAAAGGGGCTTTCGGTCACGATCGAGAATATACGAGAAAATATAACCGATATTGCAGGAATAAGAGTAATATGCAATTACCTGGACGATATTTACAGGGTCGAAGAGATGCTGCTCAAACAGAACGACGTGACTCTTTTAAGAAGAAGGGATTATATCAAGAAGCCAAAGGCGTCCGGATATCAGAGCCTTCATCTTCTGGTAGAAATACCTGTCTTTCTTTCAACGGGAGGAGTTCCCGTGCCTGTAGAGATACAGATAAGGACTATAGCAATGGACTTCTGGGCAAGCCTTGAGCATAAGCTGAAATACAAGGCGGACAACGAGGTTGCCGAGGACCTTAGGTACAGGCTTAAAATATGCGCCGCTGCAATTCAGGAGCTTGATAATGAAATGCAGGATATTAACAACTGTATTCAGGACAGGCAGAAATCATCGGCAGGCCGTAAGGGATAAATTTTTGAATTTTGAGAATCTGTCGGATAATGGTTTTAAGTTTATTTCACGAATATAACATACTAAAAATGATAAGTTTATGCATAATGTCGAATTTTATATAATCTATTGACAATTGTTTTAGCAATAGTGTATAATTAAATACAGTGATTTTTCTGCGTTCAGCGTTTATTTCCGGATAATATTATATCTGCGGGGACTTATATAATTTATTCGGGTTTTTGCCGTGCGCATTTTACATTATAAATCATATATCGGAGGAGTATTTATGAACATAAAAGAGGCAAAGCAGCAGATACAGAACGCTATTACTGCTTATCTTATGAAAGACGAATTCGGTGAATACCGAATACCTGTTGAAAGACAGCGCCCTGTGCTGCTTATGGGAGCGCCGGGTATCGGTAAAACCGCTATAATGGAGCAGATCGCACAGGAAACGGGAATAAGCCTCGTAGCATATTCTATGACTCATCATACACGTGAGTCTGCGCTGGGTCTTCCGCAGATAGTACACAGAAACTATACAGGTGCGGATTTTCAGATCTCGGAGTATACGATGAGCGAAATAGTAGCTTCCCTTTACGATACTATAGAGGCGACGGGCATAAAGGAGGGTATTCTTTTTCTTGACGAGATAAACTGCGTAGCGGAATCGCTTGCTCCGGCAATGCTTCAGTTTTTACAGTACAAGACCTTCGGAAAGCATCAGATCCCTGCGGGTTGGGTAGTATGCACAGCCGGAAATCCGCCGGAATATAATAAATCGGTAAACGACTTCGACGTAGTAACTCTTGACCGTCTTAAAAGAGTCGAGGTAGAGCCTGATTTCAAGATCTGGAAGGATTACGCTTATAAGCAGCATATCCATACCGCTATAATCTGTTATCTTGAAGAAAATGAAGCCGATTTTTACCATATAGGGAATGCGGTTTCAGGCGAGATAGTAAGCTTTGTTACCGCAAGAGGCTGGGAGGATCTTTCTGAAATGATACTCCTTTACGAAGAAGGCGGTATCGACGTTGACAGTACGCTCGTAGCTCAGTACATACAAGATGATGAAATAACCGAAAGGTTTATGCAGTATTATACGAATTATGTAGAGTATTATAATAAATATATGGTTGACGAGATACTTGACGGAAACGTAACGGAGGATATAATAGCTTCGGCTCACAACGCACAGGGAGCGGAAAAGGATCTGCTGTTCGGAATGATAATCGAAAGTGTTTCGAGAAGCATGAAGGAAAGCCTCGAAATGGAGAAAATGCTTAAGGAGCTTCAGCCGATACTTCAGGATACTATTGTAAAGCTTAACGCCAATTTCTCAAACCGCGAGATACTCAGCCATCATATAATGAGCGAGCAGTCGAAGCTTCAGAAGCTTACAAGAGCCAAGGTTATCTCCCCGGCGAATAAGAGAGTAATGCACTGGATAATTTACAGTCTGGGTATTTATATGGATAAGACCACGAAATGCCGTGACAATATGAGAGCGGTTCAGACAGTTATTCAGGAATTCAGCGCTACGCTCAATAAAATGAAGGCTGTAACCGACGGAGCAATAAAGAAAATGCAGAACGCCTTTACCTTTGTTGAGGCTGTTTATGATAACGGCAAAGAAATGGTAATGCTCTACAACGAGCTGAAGCAGAATTATCATTCAAGGGTATTTATGAAGAAGTACGGCTTCAAGGATTACTGCGGAGGCCCTGCGGGCGTCGCAGATTACAGTCAGATCGAAAAATACGCTCTCGAACCTAATCCGAGTCAGCTGTAGAAAAAAATCTGAAAAAACACTTGACAAATTTAAAAAAGTGGTGTATACTATATTAGAAACAAAGCAGAACCTGATCCGTTCTCACCTCAAGCGTTATTTATAGTGAAGAGGTCAACATGATTTTTGCGTTAGACGTAACAGTTATGCGGGTACGGATTATTTCTGTGCCCGTTTTTATGTTTTATTTTATTTTGGAGGTGCTGTGTCATTAGCAACAACAAAGAACATCAGATCAACGAAGAGATCCGTGACAAAGAGCTGCGCGTGATCGATGTTGACGGTGCCCAGCTGGGTATATTATCTGCAAAGGAAGCTCTTGAAATCGCTTTCAAGAAGGATCTGGACCTTGTAAAGATCGCTCCCCAGGCTACGCCGCCCGTATGCCGTATTATGGACTACGGAAAATTCTGTTTTGAGAAGTCAAAGCGTGAAAAGGAAGCAAAAAAGAATCAGAAAGTTATCGATATAAAGGAAGTAAGAATGTCCTCGACTATTGATACTCATGACTTCAATACAAAGGTCAATCAGGCAATCAAGTTTTTAAAGGGCGGCGACAAGCTGAAGGTGTCGGTTCGTTTCAGAAAAAGAACCGTTGCTCATCCTCAGTTCGGCGAAGAACTGCTTAATAAATTCAAGGAAGCCGTTGCAGAGGTTGGCGTTGTTGACAAGCCGTCTAAAATGGAGGGACGCAGCTTAGTTATGTTCGTTTCTCCGAAGAACAGCAAGTAAAATACTTAAGGAGGATAAATTTTTATGCCAAAGATCAAAACACATTCAGGCGCTAAAAAGCGTTTTTCTGTAACAGGCAGCGGAAAGGTTAAGTTCCAGCACACAAACAAAAGACATAGACTTACGCAGAAGGCTCATAAGCGCAAGAGAATTCTTCGCGGCGCCGCATATGCAGACGATTCAAACATCAAGAACATCAAGGCGCTCGTACCTTACAAATAATACGGGTTGTAGGGATAAAGACATTAATCTAAATTTCAGGAGGTAATAACTATGGCTCGTATAAAGGGAGCAATGATGACTCGTAAGAGAAGAAATAAAACTCTTAAGCTTGCAAAGGGCTATTTCGGTGCAAAGAGCAAGCATTTTAAGATGGCTAAGCAGGCCGTAATGAAATCCGGTCAGTATGCATACATTGGAAGAAAGCAGAAGAAAAGAGATTTCAGAAAGCTTTGGATAACAAGAATTTCCGCTGCAGCTAAGCTTAACGGAATGAACTACTCCACATTTATGAACGGAGTAAATAAGGCTGGCATTACTCTTAACAGAAAGATGCTTTCAGAGATCGCTATCAACGATCCTGCAGGCTTCAGCGCTATTGCTGAAAAGGCTAAGGCGGCTCTTTAATACAATATTTAACACGCACGTTTATATGACTTGCGTGTTTTGTTGTATATAAGGCATGAGATTTAACAGGAACGGAGTGTGAAAAGATTGCATATAGCAAGCAGGGATAATCCTAAAATCAAGCTTTATCTTAAGCTTCTTTCAAGCAGGAAAGCCAGGCAGAGCGAGGGTAAGTTCGTTATTGAGGGAGCAAGGCTCTGCGCAGACGCCATAGCTGAATATAAAAACGGCAGGTTAAGCATATATGCGGCTTTCGCTTCGCCGTCCGCTGTTGAAAAATATTCTGAATTTATAGATCCTGAGATGTTCGGAGAATGCATGGACGGTAAGTTTTTCACTCTTGATGAAGCTCTTGCGGATAAAATATGCAATACCGGGACTTCTCAGGGGATATTTATTATTGCCGGAATGCCGGATAATATCTTAGACCCTGAGCGCATAAAATCTAACGGAAGGTACCTTATTCTTGACAATGTTCAGGATCCGGGAAATCTGGGAACTATTCTTCGTACTGCGGACGCTGTGGGAGCGGACGGAGTTATTCTTTCAAACAGCTGCTGCGATCTGTACAACCCGAAGGCTGTCAGAGCAACTATGGGAAGTCTGTTCAGGCTGAGTATTTATATTTACGACGATTTTGAACGGCTTTGCGGTATATTTGAAAAGCTTGGTATAAAAACTATGGCGGCGGTTATAGATAAGGACGCGGTTTCGGTTGAAGACGCCGTATATTCAGACGGCTGCGCTGTAGTAATAGGAAATGAGGGCAGAGGGATACCGAACAGTCACGTCAGGCTATGCAGAGAGAAGATAACAATTAGAATGAGGGGCAATACCAATTCTCTTAATGCAGCTATGGCGGCAGGTATAATTCTTTGGGAAATGACGGAAAAGGGCAAAGCATAACTGGGGGAGGTTTTTATGGATAAGCGTGCGTACTGGCTATGGCTAACTGCGGTTTTCGGCGCGGCAAGCCAAAGATTGTGGCAGCTTGGAGATAAATACGATACTGCGGAGGAATTTGCGTATGCACTCAGATCAAACGAGTGCGGGCGTCTTTCAGACGCTGAGATAAAAAGAATAAAGGGCAGCAGCTTTGAACAGGCTGAATATATACTGGAAATGTGTGAAAAGGACAATATTTCGGTTTATTGTTACAAAAGTGAGGGCTATCCGCGGCAGCTGAGAAAAATAGCCGATCCGCCGGCAGTGCTGTTTTGCAGAGGAAACCTTGACTTTTTGAACAATACTCCTGCGGCTGCGGTCGCCGGAGCCAGAGAACCGTCGGAATATTCGGCTGAAGCTGTGAAAACAATATGCTCGGATCTGTGTTCACGGGGGTGTTCTGTTATTACAGGACTTGCCGGAGGGATAGATCAGCTTGCTAACGAAGCGGCTCTTGAAGCCGGCGCTTATACCTGCGGAGTCTGCGGCAGGGAACTTGACGCAGATCAACCAAAGGGCAGCAATGAGCTTAAAGCGCGTATTTCCGAAAGAGGCGCAGTCATAAGCGAAACCTGTTCTTATATAGACTGTCCTCCGATAAGCTTTACGAAGAGAAACCGTATCCTTGTCGGATTGTCCGATGCGCTTATTTTTATAGAGTGCGCTCAGGACAGCAAGGGACTTGACAATGCCCGTCATGCCGTTTCGCAGGGCAAGCGGATATTCGTCGTACCGCCCCACGATATAACCGACGAGAGGTATTTCGGTCAGAGGGATCTGCTGAGAAGTGGCTGTAAGCCTATATTCAGCGGCGAGGATTTTGTATATTATATATCGTCTGAAAGGATAGAGGATTTTTCCTTTGATTTTATCGGAGGAAAATATGGCAGTCCTGAGGATTCTGCGCTATTTAAAAAGGCTGAGGTGTCTGAATCTGGAAGAAAATCTGGAAAAAAGCATTCTGTTCGTCCAAAAATAAACCATGCCGACAGCAGTCAGGATAAAAAGGCGGTCAGGCGCGATTATTCGGCGCTCGGTTCCGTACAGGCTGATATATGCAGAATACTTGAAGAAAAGCCGAAGCTTGCGGATAATATTGCGGAGGAGCTGGGTATTGAGATCGGCGCCGTATTGTCTGAGCTTACGGTACTTGAGTTGGAGGGATACGTTCAGTCCCTGCCCGGAAAAATGTTCGGAATAGTCTGAGCATTATAAAATCGGCGGCGTTAAAGCCGTAAAAGAATGGAGAAATTGTTTTGTCAAATCTTATAATCGTTGAGTCGCCTACGAAAATAAAAACAATAAAAAGATATTTAAACGGCGATTACGAGGTAGTTGCGTCAAAGGGACATATACGCGATCTGCCTAAATCGAAGCTCGGCGTTGATATAGAGCATGATTTTGAACCTCAGTATGTTAATATAAAGGATAAGGAAAGCATAATCAAAGATATAAAAAAGCTCGCAAAAAAAAGCGACAACGTATATCTTGCGGGAGACCCCGACCGTGAAGGAGAAGCTATTTCATGGCATCTCGCTCAGATACTGGGTCTGGATCTCAATGATAAGAACAGAGTAACGTTTAACGAGCTTACCGAGACCGGGATAAAAGCAGGAATGAGCCGGCCGCATTCAATAGATTTGAACCTTGTAAATGCTCAGCAGGCAAGACGTATTCTCGACAGGATAGTCGGCTATAAAATATCGCCTTTTCTATGGCGGAAGATAAGAAGAGGACTTTCAGCGGGAAGAGTTCAGTCGGTAGCGGTAAGAATGATATGCGACAGGGAAGAGGAGATTCGTTCTTTCGTTTCTCAGGAATATTGGTCCGTCGACGCTAAGCTGCTGGCTGGATCCGGAAAAAAGGCATTTGCGGCAAAGCTTGTAACTGCAGACGGAAAAAAGCCTGAGCTTAATACCAAGGAGCAGACGGATGAAATTCTTGCACGTCTTGACAACGCTCAGTTCAACGTTGTAAACGTAAAGAAAAGCGTTCACAGAAAATCCCCTGCCGCTCCGTTTACTACTTCTACGTTACAGCAGGAGGCTTCAAGGCGGCTTTCCTTTCAGGCGAGAAGAACAATGAAAACTGCTCAGGAGCTTTATGAGGGCGTGGATATAAAGAATATGGGCGCTACGGGTCTTATTACCTATATGCGTACCGACAGCCTAAGAATATCTGACGAGGCAAGGGCAGGAGCTTATGATTTTATAAGAGCTAAATACGGGGATAAGTATATTCCAGAAACTCCGAAAAAATATAAATCCAAAAGCAACGCTCAGGACGCTCACGAAGCTATACGTCCTACTCACCCTGAGCTTACGCCGGATATGGTAAAGGAGAGCGGAGTTACAAACGATCAGTATAAGCTTTATAAGCTTATCTGGGAAAGGTTTATAGCAAGCCAGATGTCTAATTGTCTTATGGATACAGTATCCGTTGACATAGACGCTAACGGCTGCGGTTTCAAGTCTACCGGATATTCGGTGAAATTTGACGGATTTACAGTGCTTTATGAGGAAACCAAGGACGATGACGGAGAAAAGAAAAACGTACTTCCGCCTATAAAGAAAGGCGACGTTCTGAAGGTAAGATCCCTTGAAGGCAATCAGCACTTTACCCAGCCGCCTCCGAGGTATACCGAAGCTACGCTTATCAAGGCGTTTGAGGAAACAGGGATAGGACGTCCCTCGACTTATGTTCCTACTATTACCACGATACTCGCAAGAAATTACGTTGAGCGTGATGCAAAGCAGCTGAAGCCTACTGCTCTCGGCGAGGTTACAAACGAGCTTATGAAGGAGCATTTTGATAAGATAGTTGATGTAAAATTTACTGCGAATATGGAGAATAACCTTGACGAGGTGGAAAGCGGCAGGAAAAGCTGGGTCAAGACTCTGGAGGAGTTTTACGGAGATTTTGACGAGGAGCTCAAGGAAGCCGAAACTGCAATGGACGGCAAGCGCATAAAGGTACCGGACGAGGAGACCGATCAGGTATGCGAGATTTGCGGCAAGCCAATGGTTATCAAGATAGGAAGATACGGAAAGTTCATGGCTTGCTCCGGCTTCCCCGAGTGTACCAATACCAAGAGGATCGTTCAGGAAACAGGAGGCTACTGTCCGTTCTGCGGCAAAAAGGTCTTGCTTAAAAAGTCGAAAAAGGGAAAAAAATACTACGGCTGTGAGGACAATCCTAATTGTTCGTTCATGACGTGGGATCTGCCTACCGAGGAAAAATGCCCTAAATGCGAATCTACGCTTTTCCAGAAGGGCGGCAAAAACGGAAAGCTGATATGCCATAAGGAAGGCTGCGGCTATGAAAGGGATCTGAGCAATGGCGGTTAAGGTTATAGGAGCAGGACTGGCCGGCTGTGAGGCGGCATGGCAGCTTGCAAATGCAGATATAGACGTTGTTCTTTATGAAATGAAACCTAAAAAATTTACCCCTGCACATAAATATCAAGGCTTTGCTGAACTTGTATGCTCAAATTCACTTAAAGCCGAAAGAATTGATTCAGCCGCAGGAATGCTTAAAGAGGAAATGAGGAGACTTGGCTCACTTACTATGGAATGTGCAGCGGCAACAAAGGTTTCCGCTGGTGGTGCTTTAGCCGTTGACAGAACAAAATTTTCTGATATGGTAACTGAAAAAATCAAGGCTCACGAAAAAATTACAATAGTCGAAGATGAGGTAACTGAAATTCCTGACGGCAATGTTATTATTGCCACAGGACCTTTGACATCAGATAAGCTTGCTGAAAGTATTCACGATATATGCGGTGAGTATCTTTATTTTCACGATGCAGCAGCACCGATTGTAACCTTTGACAGTCTTGATATGAAAAAGTGCTTTTTCGCCTCACGTTATGGTAAGGGTGAGGCAGATTATATAAATTGTCCGATGAATAAGGAAGAGTATCTTAATTTCTATAATGAACTTGTAAACGCCGAGTCTGCGCCGCTTCATTCGTTTGATACAGAAGAGCCGGGAAAAGACGGCTTCAAGGTCTACGAGGGCTGTATGCCTGTAGAGGCGCTTGCAAAGCGTGGGGAGGATACAATGCGCTTCGGTCCGTTAAAACCGGTTGGCCTTACAGACCCGAGAACAGATAAAAGACCCTATGCAGTAGTTCAGCTTCGTGCGGAAAATTCACATGGCACTCTTTATAATCTTGTAGGCTTTCAGACAAATCTTAAATTCGGGGAGCAGAAAAGAGTTTTTTCTATGATACCCGGTCTGGAAAATGCTGAGTTTATGCGGTACGGAGTTATGCACCGCAATACATTTATAAATTCTCCTAGGCTTTTAAACGAGCAGTTTAATATGAGAGTGCGTGAAAACCTGTTCTTTGCAGGTCAGATAACCGGTGTAGAGGGTTATATCGAATCTGCGGCAAGCGGAATTTTTGCAGGACTGAATATGGCAAGACGGCTAAGCGGAAAAGACTATGTATCTCTGCCCGAAACCACAATGCTGGGGGCCTTGTCAAAGTATATCAGCGATCCGAATGTTGAGAAATTCCAGCCAATGGGCTGCAATATGGGCATACTGCCTGAGCTGTCTGAAAGAATAAGAGATAAAAAGCTGAGATATGAAAAAATCGCGGAAAGAGGTCTGGAGGATCTGGACAGGGTAATTGAAGCCTTTTAAATACTGCCGCAGTTAATATTTCTTTAAGAAAGCTGCGGATTTCTGCTTTTATATTGGAAATACAAAAAAATATAAGGTTTTAAGGCAGGTATTTTGCTTTTTGACTTTACAAATTGCTTTTATTTTGTTAAAATATATAGAAAGCCGTATTTATTCTGAGGTAACTTCAATCAGGTTACAGAAACAAAGGCTTTGGAGTTTCTTAAAGGCTGAGTGAGCATTTGAGAGGTAGGATACCAATATTTGACCTGCAAATGCTTCTGACAGACTTTAGTTTGATTTAAATAATGAATGCTGTGTTAAAAATAAACGGTATCCGGGATAATAAGGAGAATGACTTATGAATATAGTAATAGATGCGTTCGGCGGTGACAATGCACCTCTGGAGGTGATCAAGGGAGCCTGTGACGCTCAGAGAGATTTTAATATAGATATAACTTTAGTTGGCAATGAAGAGAAGATCAAGAAATGCGCTGAGGAAAATTCGATCGATATTACTTCATTGAAAATCAGGCATGCCGATTCCGTTATCGACGTATGCGAAGAGCCTACCAACGTTATAAAAAGCAAAAAAGACTGCTCGATGGCTGTAGGAATGCAGATGCTTGCGGACGGGGAAGGTGACGCCTTTGTTTCAGCCGGGTCAACGGGAGCCTTGGTAGTCGGAGCGACCTTTATCGTTAAGCGTATCAAGGGAATAAAGCGTCCGGCGCTCGCAACGATCCTTCCGACAGCGGGAGAGCCTGCAATGCTGCTGGACAGCGGAGCGAACGCCGACTGCCGTCCCGAAATGCTGGTTCAGTTTGCTATAATGGGTTCGGCTTATATGAATAAAATTCTTGGGGTCAGAACGCCTAAGGTAGGACTTGCCAATATCGGTGCGGAGGAATCAAAGGGCAGAGAGCTTGAGCTTGAAGCTTATAAGCAGCTGAAAACCGCTCCTGTTAATTTTGCCGGAAATATTGAGGCAAGACAGATCCCTCTCGGTGACTGCGACGTTGTAGTTGCCGACGGCTTCTGCGGAAATCTGCTGCTTAAGCTTTATGAGGGAATGGCGAAGTTCTTTTCGGGAGAGCTTAAAACTCTGCTGACTAAGGATCTTAAGTCAAAGCTTGCGGCGCTTATGGTAATGAGCAACGTTAAGGAATTTAAGAAAAAGGTCGATTATTCCGAGTACGGCGGAGCGCCTTTGCTTGGAACGGCAAAGCCTGTAATCAAGGCTCACGGTTCTTCAAACGCCAAGGCTTTTTACAATGCTATAAGGCAGGCTAAGCAGTTTACCGAAACTAAGGTCATTGATGAAATAACCTCTGCCGTTGAAAGCATGAAGAATACCGTAAAATAATATTACATAGCTGCATATTGAAGGGAGGGCGTTTTTATGAACGAACAGGAGAGCCTTGAAAAGCTACAGCAAAAGATAGGCTATAAATTCAAAAATGAAAAGCTGCTTTACGAGGCGCTTTCGCATTCGTCCTTTGCAAACGAAAACAAAAAGTCGAGAAACAGTAATGAAAGACTGGAATTTCTGGGGGATTCGGTTCTGTCTATCGTAGTTTCAGATTATATATTTAAGCATTTTACTCATATTCCCGAGGGCGAGCTTACCAAGCTCAGAGCTTCTCTTGTATGTGAAAGCTCTTTGTTTGAGTTTGCTAAGAAAATTGATCTCGGAAATCATATTTTTCTCGGCAAGGGTGAGGAAATGACGGGAGGAAGAGAGCGCCCGTCAATAATTTCAGACGCCTTTGAAGCGGTTATCGCGGCGATCTATCTTGACGGTGGAATGCCTGCGGTAACTCCGTATATACTTTCTTTTATTCCGGAGGATATAACCCCCAAAGGCTCGGCGGCTTTTCATGATTATAAAACCAGTCTTCAGGAGATAATTCAAAAAAACCCTGAGGAAAAGATCGAGTATTATCTTAAATCCGAGTCGGGCCCCGATCACGATAAGAAATTTACCGTTCAGGTGCTGCTTAATCACAATGTAATAGGCGAGGGAACGGGACGTTCAAAGAAAAATGCTGAACAGGCGGCGGCTAAGGAAGCGCTTTCGCTTATGGGGATTGATGTATAATGCCGCACAGTAATATTTCAATTTTCGTCCCCCACGCAGGCTGTCCTCATACCTGTTCCTTCTGCAATCAGCGGACAATTTCAGGCGCAAAGGATATGCCTTATGCGGAAGATGTCAAAAGAATATGCACTCAGGCTTTGAATGAGGTCAGCGATTTAAGCAACTCTGAAATTGCATTTTTCGGAGGCAGCTTTACGGCAATAGAGCGGCGGTATATGATCGAACTGCTCGAAGCCGCATATGAATTTGTCGGCTTCGGAAAGTTCAAAGGAATAAGGATCTCAACCCGACCCGATTGTATTGACGAGGAAATACTTGATATTCTACGGCGTTATGGAGTTACGGCAATAGAGCTGGGCGCTCAGTCAATGCGTAACCATGTTCTTAAGGCAAATGAACGCGGACATACTGCCGAGGATGTATACAGAGCCTCTGAACTGATAAAAAAGCACGGCTTTGAATTGGGCTTACAGATAATGACGGGATTATATCAAAGTACATATGCTGACGATCTGAAAACTATGTACAGGGTGATAAAAATTGCTCCGTCTACTGTGAGAATTTATCCTACAGTAATACTGAAAGGTACAAGGCTTGCGCAATTGTATGAAGAGGGAATTTATAAACCTATCTCATTTGAAAGAATGGTCGAACTCTGTGCAAGAATGCTTGACGAGTTTGACGCTAATAATATTGAGGTTATCCGCTGCGGGCTGCATTCATCTGATAATGTTGAGGATAGTAAGGTGGGAGGTTTTTATCATCCTGCTTTTAAGGAATTGTGTGAAAGTGAGATCTTCCGCAGAAAAATCGAAATAGAGATCTTGAAAAGCAATTCAAACAAAACTGTGTGGGAGTGCTTAAAATCAATATTAAAGCCTTATGTTATAGCAGTAAATCCGTACAGTATAAGTAAGGCTGTGGGTCATAAAAAATGTAATTCTGAATATTTCAGGAATTCGGTTAAGTTTGTGGCAGATGAAAAGCTGTCGAAATATGAATGTGAGCTTAGGGGTTAATTATGTATCTTAAATCGCTTGAACTGCACGGCTTTAAGTCCTTTCCCGATAAGGTAAAGCTTGAATTTAATAAGGGCATTTCCGCTGTTGTAGGGCCAAACGGTTCGGGAAAATCCAATATCGGAGATGCAATGCGCTGGGTTATGGGAGAGCAGTCGTCCAAAACGCTTCGCGGCGGGAAAATGGAGGACGTTATTTTCAACGGCTCAAAATCCCGTCCACGTGCAGGCTTTGCTCAGGTCACCCTTACAATAGACAATGAGGACAGGGCGCTTGATATAGGAACGGATCTGGTTTCAGTATCCAGAAAATTGTACAGAAACGGCGACAGTGAATATATGATAAACGGTGCGACGTCAAGGCTCAAGGATATAGTAGAGCTTTTTATGGATACCGGACTTGGACGGGACGGATATTCTATAATCGGACAGGGCAGGATAGCCGATATTGTCAGCAGCAAGTCTACCGAGCGCCGGGAGATATTTGAAGAAGCCGCAGGTATTTCAAAGTTTAGATATAAAAAGGAAGAGGCGGAACGTAAGCTTGCCGCCGCCGAGGATAATATATCACGTCTTAACGATATAATGGCGGAGCTTGAAGACAGAATAGGACCTTTGCAGAAGCAGTGTGAAAAAGCAAAGAGATTCAGGGTTCTGGACGATGAAAAGCGCAGGCTGGAGATCTCGGTATGGGTACATAAGCTTGGAGAGCTGTCGGAATCAGTAAAGGGCTATGAAGATAAGCTTCGATCTCTTGATATTCAGTATACTACTCTTTCGGAGGAGCTTGAGGCCCTTGAGGACGAGATAGAGGATTCATTTGCTATGAGCGCCGAAAAAGCGGCGGAGGTGGACGCACTCAGGGAGAAGATCCATCAGACGGAGCTTGAAAATTCGCAGTCTGGCGCTAAAATAGCTGTACTGGAAAACGATATAGAGCACCTCAATGAAGCGATCGCTCAGGTAAGGGAGCAGATAGAGCAATCAAGAAGCTCAGAATATTTCCTTGAAACAGAGCTTGAAAAACGAGAGAAAGACCTTATATCTGCCGCTGAGGAAAGAGAAAAGCTTGATGAGAAAATAAGGAGTACCGAAGAAAAACTTGCGGCTGTCCGTTCACAGTCTGAGGAATTTGACAAGGAATTTTCTGATTCAAACAGCGGACTTAATCTTCTGTATCTGAAAAAGTCAGAGCTTAGCTTTAAGCTGGAAAATGCTAAAAATGATCTATACGAAACTCAGGAAAGTCTTGACGCTGCTTTATCCGAAAAAGCAGACGCAGAGTCAAAGGCGAGGTTTACCGCTTCTGAGCTTGAAAATTTAAAGAAGTCTGAAAACAAAAATAAAGAGCTGAAAAGTGAAAATGAAAATAAGCTTGCAGGCTTCAGAAAGCTGTTTGAAAGCAAGTCGGAAAAATTAAAAGCGGCAGACGCGGATTTCAGCCGTAACGATATACTGCTGAGAGAAACTGTACAAAAACTTGGACTTTTACGCGATCTGGAGAATTCAATGGAGGGGTTTGCGTACAGTGTAAAGCATATTCTTCAGGCTGGAAAGCAAGGACGTATCTCCGGAATATGCGGCTCTGTAGCGCAGCTGATAGGAGTTGAGCCGCAGTATTCAATAGCAGTTGAAACTGCACTAGGCGGCGCATTGCAGAATATAGTCGTAGAAAACGAGGATACTGCAAAGCGGGCTATAAGAATATTAAAGGAATCAAAGGCGGGCAGAGCTACCTTTCTTCCTGTAACGTCCGTAAAGGGACAGAGGCTTGCGAACGTTCCCGAAAGTGAGGAGGGATTTGTTGCACTTGCCTGCGATCTGGCACAGTACGACGCTAAGTACACAGCAGTTGTAAACAGTCTGCTAGGAAGAATATGTATTGCGGAAAATATAGATCTTGCGGCGGCTATAGCAAAGAAATACGGATATAAATTCCGTATCGTGACACTTGACGGTCAGGTAATAAACGCCGGAGGTTCGTTTACGGGAGGAAGCGTATCCAAAAATACAGGTATCCTTACCCGTAAAAATGAAATTGAAGCTCTTGAAAAGCGGCGTGAAAAAGTTCAGAGCGAAAACGACAGGCTTAGCCAGGTCAGGGAAAGGCTTTCGCAGGAGACTGCAAAGCTTGACGCCGATATAAGCGGTATAAAGGATCAGCTTGAAGCGATTTCAAAAGACGAGCTGCGGCTGGATATGGAAATAAAAAGGGTACAGGAGTATTCTTTACAGTACAATGAAAAGCTTGAAAGCACTGAGCTTAATATAGAAGCGCTGAGAAAAAAGCTTATAGATACGCAGAATGAAACAGACTCGGTAAATACTCAGCTTTCGGATACCGATAAGAAGATCTTTGACAGCGAGGAACATCTTACCTTGTCCCAGAGCAGGCTTGATAGCCTGAGATCGGAAAGGGAGGAGCTTACCGCCGGTCTTTCTGATCTGAAAATGAAAGCGGTAGAGCTTGGAAAGGACGAAGAAGCCTGCAGACTGTCAATAGAAAGACTTAAAACCAGCCTTGAGAGCAGCAGCGGCGACAGCGGAAAGCTAGAGGAAAGAATACTCGAGCATGAGAAGTCTATAAGGTTCAAACTTGATGAGATAAAAGCCGTAAGAGCAGCTATTGAAGGCTCGGGCGGCGTTATAGCTGAAATAGAACTGAGTATAGAAAAAGCTCAGAGAGAGCATAATGAATATGATCTTAAAGCAAACAAGCTGAGAAGCGGACAAAAGCTTAAAATGGAGGAAAAGGAAACGCTTTCCAATGAGATCAACAGGGTTTCAGAGAGAAAGGCTTCCTGCACCGCCGATTTTGACAAGCTTGTATCTCAGCTTTGGGACGAATACGAGCTGACAAGAACAGAGGCAGAGAAGCAGTCTGAAAAGCTTGAGGATATTTTTGAAGCAAACAAAAGGCTGTCTGAGCTGCGCAGTAAAATCAAAAATCTCGGCAGCGTAAATCTTGGGGCTATAGAGGAGTATGCCGAGGTTTCCGAACGGTATGAATTTATGAAGCGTCAGCTTGATGACGTAAATACTTCAAGACTTGAGCTTGAGGATCTTATTAGCAGTCTGACCGAGAATATGAGGACAATGTTCGCTGAAACATTTGATAAGATCAACCGCAATTTCAAGGAAATATTCTCGGAGCTGTTCGGCGGCGGTTCTGGAGAGCTTTCACTATCTGACCCGGAAAATATTCTTGAATGTGGAATAGATATAAAGGTCGAACCTCCAGGAAAGCTTATAAAGAATCTTTCTTTGCTTTCAGGCGGAGAGCAGGCCTTCGTTGCAATATGCATTTATTTTTCAATTCTTAAAATAAGCCCGTCGCCTTTCTGTCTGCTTGATGAAATAGAGGCAGCGCTGGACGATGTCAACGTAACGAAATATGCGCAGTATCTTCACAGGTTTACCGATACTACGCAGTTTATAACAATTACCCACCGACGCGGAACGATGGAGGAGGCAGACGTTCTTTACGGAGTTACAATGCAGGAGGACGGAATATCCAAGCTTCTGAAAATGAGCATGGAGGATACCGGAAATTTGAAGCTTCAGTAGTTAGGAGTGATATTATGGGTTTTTTTGAAAAGCTGAAAGCCGGACTGAAAAAAACCAAGGATTCTATGATGAGCAGGATCGAAGGCCTGCTTGGGTCGTTTACAAAAATTGACGAGGAGCTGTTTGAGGAGCTTGAGGAAACGCTTATCTTGTGCGATATAGGCGTCGGAACTTCTATGAAGATATGCGGAGAACTGCGTGAAAGGGTCAAGACACAGGGCGTAAAGGATCCGGCTATGATCATGGATATGCTCAAAGAGGTAATAGCTGAAATGCTGGGCGAGGATACGCCTCTTGATATGTCAACTGTTCCTTCGGTTATACTTGTTATCGGAGTTAACGGGGTAGGTAAGACCACGACTATCGGAAAGCTTGCTTACCAACTGAAAAACAGCGGAAAAAGGGTGCTGGTAGCGGCGGCGGATACCTTCAGAGCGGCGGCTATAGACCAGCTTGAGGTATGGACTGAGCGGGCAGGGGTAGATATAATCAAGCATAACGAGGGCTCTGATCCTGCTGCGGTAGTATTTGACGCGCTGACTGCTGCAAAGGCAAGGAATACCGATGTAGTTATCTGCGATACGGCGGGAAGGCTTCATAATAAGAAAAATCTTATGGATGAGCTGCGCAAAATAGCGAGAATAGTTCATCAGCAGGCAGAAGGCTGTGCGCTGGAGGTTCTGCTTGCTCTTGACGCAACGACAGGTCAGAACGCCGTTAATCAGGCAAAGCAGTTCAACGAGGTCGCTGATATAACCGGAATTATTCTGACTAAACTTGACGGAACTGCTAAGGGCGGAATAATAATAAGTATTGCCGACGATCTTAAGGTTCCGGTAAAGCTTGTTACCGTAGGCGAGAAGATCGACGATATTCAGCCGTTTTCAGCAAAGGATTTTGTAAATGCTTTGTTTGAATAGCTTTATAAGCCGGATAGTCTGAACAGTAATCGGAAGATAATAAATTTAGGGGGTCAATAAATTGGATAAGGTATTATTTGTTATTGATATGCAGGAGATCTATGTCGGACGGGGACGCAGCAAGGAAAAATTTCCATATAAGGACGATATTCTTTTTGAGCAGATCAATAAGCGGATAGCTGAGTATAAGCCCGAGGAGGTATTTTATATAAAAAGTATCGCGAAGGGACTCGGCTCGATAGTAGGCTCTATGCCTAAGGATGGCACTCATGAAGCCAAGCTTGCCGAAAAGCTTAAGATCGTAGGAAGCGGGAACGTATTTGAAAAAAGCAAGCCTGACGCTTTTACAAACGACGCTCTTGCCGATCTGATGAGGGCAAGAGCCGTAAAGGAAATAGAACTGGTCGGAGTTGACGGAGGGGTATCAGTTGGCGCTACGGCTGTAAGCGCAATTGAAAATCTTGATATGAGGATCATATATAACGAGAACTGTATCGGTACGATCAACAGCGGCAAGGCGGTCAAATACCGTGAGAAAATGAGGAGATCAAGAGTGACGTTCCTGCATTACTGATAAAATTCTTATACATAAAAGGCTGTCGGCGTTTACAGAAAAATTACCCACTGAAAGGAAGCATAAAATGAAGCTGATCATAGCAAGCAATAATAAAGGAAAAATACGGGAATACAAGGAGCTGCTTGAGCCGCTGGGTTATGAAACAGTATCGCAGAGTGAGGCGGGAGTAAACCTTGAAGCGGAGGAAACCGGAGAGACTTTTGCTGAGAACGCCGCAATAAAGGCAAGGACGATCTTTGTACTGAAAAACTGTGCAGTGCTTGCGGACGACAGCGGTTTATGCGTAGACGCTTTGGGCGGAGAGCCGGGCGTTTACTCGGCAAGGTACGGCGGCCTGAATACAGACGCTGAACGCTGCGCTCTTATTCTTGATAAGCTTAAAGGCGTAAGCGAAGATAAGCGTACAGCAAGATTTGTGTGTGCTGTACATTTTATAAAGCCTGACGGTACGGAGCTTTCCGTTGAGGGGCAGTGTGAGGGAAGAATAGGCTATGAACCGCTTGGAGAAAACGGCTTCGGCTATGATCCTGTTTTTATGTACGGAGAAAAAAGCTTTGCTCAGGCGGATCCGGAGTTTAAAAATTCCGTATCGCACAGGGCGAAGGCGCTTGAAAAGCTTCTTGAGGCGCTGAAGGAAAATTAACCGCATATATCTGCGGGAATAAAAATATACAGGAAACGGAGGCAGTCCATGCACTTATTTTGCATGGTAATTTTATGAGCGAGATAAGAAATGAAAATTTATGGGAAAGCGGACAGCGTAAAATACAGTGGGTCAAACAAAATATGTCGCTTCTAAGAAGCGTTGAGGAGGAATTTTTACAGACAAAGCCCTTTGAGGGACTGAAGATCGCGCTGTCGATCCATCTTGAAGCCAAGACCGCTTATCTATGCAAGGTTCTTGCGGCAGGCGGCGCGCAGATGTATATAACAGGAAGCAATCCGCTTTCAACACAGGACGACGTTGCGGCGGCGCTTGTTCACGACGGACTTAACGTTTACGCATGGCACGGAGCTACCGATGAAGAATACCACAGACATATCACTCAGACTGTAAAAGCCGGCCCTAATATAATCATTGACGACGGCGGAGATCTTGTAAACCTTATCCATAACGAATATCCCGAGCTTATACCGAACGTTATAGGAGGCTGTGAGGAAACTACTACCGGAATAATCCGTCTTATCGCAATGAACAAGGCAGGCAAGCTTAAATTCCCTATGATGCTTGTCAATAACGCAAAATGCAAATACCTGTTTGACAATCGTTACGGAACCGGACAGTCGGTATGGGACGGAATAAACCGTACGACTAATCTGATAGTTGCCGGCAAAAACGTAGTTGTCGCAGGATACGGCTGGTGCGGAAAAGGCGTTGCAATGCGAGCAAAGGGTCTAGGTGCGTCTGTAATAATCACAGAGATAGACTCGATAAAGGCAATGGAAGCAGTCATGGACGGCTTTAAGGTAATGAAAATGGAGGAAGCAGCGAAAATAGGCGATTTCTTCGTTACGGTAACAGGCTGTAAGGACGTTATAACAGAAAAGTCATTTGTAAATATGAAGGACGGAGCTATACTGTGCAACGCCGGACACTTCGACTGCGAGGTTGATGTAGCAGGTCTTAAAAAGCTTGCCGTGGAAACAAGGCTTGCAAGAAACAATATAGACGGCTATAGGCTTAAAAACGGAAACTGGCTTTATGTTATCGGAGAAGGCAGGCTTGTAAACCTTGCGGCAGGCGACGGTCATCCGGCTGAAATAATGGATATGTCCTTTGCTATTCAGGCGCTTTCTGCCGCTTATCTTGTTAAAAATCGGGATAAGCTTGAAAGCATGATCATTTCCGTGCCCGAGGAGATAGACAGGGAGGTAGCCGACAGAAAGCTGAAATTCTGGGATCTCGAAATAGATAAGCTCAGTGAAGAGCAGGAAAGATACCTTAACAGCTGGCAGGTTTAAAATTTTAACTGCTGACTTTCGCTTCTTTAACGGGACATATCTGCATATATATTATTCTGGAACGGAGTTTTAGGAATAATGTTCCGGAAACGGGGGCGCTGCCGCTTTGAGCGGCTGCAGTTATGCTTGAATTATCGGTCGGCAGGATAAGGGTTTCTCTTTCATTTACTTTTTTTGCGGCAGTTGCTGCGGTAACGCTGTGGAACGGCTCGTGGGGGTTTAAGATAATAACGGCGCTTATCTGCTGTATCCTTCACGAGCTGGGGCATATTTCGGCAATGTGTATGTTCGGGATACCGCCTGAGCGCATTTGCTTTTATGCCGGCGGTATAAAAATATCTCCTCACAGGGGAAGACTTGTTTCAAAAAAACAGGATATGATAATTCTCTTTGCCGGCTGTTCTGTCAATCTTTTCATTGCATTGCTGTGGCGGATCCTGTCAGGAGGACTTAATTATTTCGCCTGTGCCAATCTGTTTCTGGGTATATTCAATCTTATGCCTGTAAAATATTTTGACGGAGGGCGTATTCTTTCGCTTGCTTTGAACGAAAGCAGGGTCTGTGATTTTATAAGAGGTTTTTTCCTTGTCTTTCTTTCAGCTGTTTTGATAAAAATGCTTCTGTCGGGCAATGTAAGCATATCGCTGATGATTACGTTTGTATATATAGCATTTGCGGAGTTTATGGGCAGGGAGTAGGGCGCGGTTCGAGATTTGTATATGCCGGCTCTGAAAATTAAAGATGTATAAATCGGAGGTTATCCTTTGGAAGAAATAAAACGTAAAATAGAACAGCTTCTGCTTAAAACACAGAAGCCCGCAAGATATATAGGAGGAGAGCACGGCAGCGTTGTTAAGGACAAGTCCGAGGTTGACGTAAGATTTGCTTTCTGCTTTCCCGACGTTTACGATGTCGGAATGTCGCATTTAGGAATGAAGATACTGTACGGTCTGAAAAATTCAGTGCCTAACTGGTGGTGTGAACGGGTATTCATGCCGGAAAAGGACTTTGAAGCGCATATGAGGGAAAATAATATACCCCTGTACGCACTTGAAAGCCTTGATCCGCTGACGGAGTTTGATTTTATAGGTTTTACGCTTCAGTATGAACTTTCCTATACAAATGTGCTTGCAATGCTCGATCTTGCCGGACTTCCGATTTATGCAAAGGACAGGAAAGCTCTTACGCCTATTGTAGTAGGCGGCGGCCCGTGCGTATGCAATCCGGAGCCTATGGCGGATTTTTTTGATCTGTTTATTATCGGAGAGGGCGAGGAGGTCAATATTGAACTGCTTTCCCTTTACGAGAAAATGAAGCCGTGTAATCCCTCAAAAGAGGAATTTTTGAGGGAAGCGGCGAAAATAGAGGGAATATACGTCCCGTCCTTTTACAACGTGGAATATAACGGCGACGGAACGGTAAGGTCTGTAACTCCCAATATACCCGAAGCCCCCGAAAGGGTAAAAAAGAGGGTTATCAGGGATTTTAACAGGGTTTATTATCCTGAAAGCTTTGTAGTTCCGTTTACAGGTATCGTTCACGACAGAGCGGTAGTCGAGGTGCTTCGCGGCTGTATAAGAGGCTGCCGTTTTTGCCAGGCAGGATTTATATACCGCCCGTTCAGGGAAAAGAATATAGATACGATAACAAATGAAACAAAATGCCTTTGCAGGCAAACGGGTTATGAGGAAGTTTCTCTTTCCTCACTTTCGACAAGCGATTATACCGATATAAACGAGCTTTTGGAAAAACTTGCGGATTATACCGACGGTGAAAAGATCAATCTTTCGCTTCCGTCACTGAGAATAGATAATTTCAGCAAGGAGCTTATTGACAGGATAGCCGCCGTAAGAAAAAGCGGTCTTACCTTTGCTCCGGAGGCCGGAACTCAGAGGTTAAGGGACGTTATAAACAAAAACGTGACCGATGATGAGATAATGCGTACCTGCAGTCTGGCGTTCAGCGAGGGCTATCAGACGGTAAAGCTGTATTTTATGCTGGGACTTCCTGAGGAAACTATGGAGGATATAGAGGGCATAGCAAAGCTTGCGCAGGATGTTGTCGATCTTTATTATGACACTCCCAAGGAAAAACGTGGAAAGAATATACAGGTCTCTGTTTCTGCCGCTACGTTTGTTCCAAAGCCGTTTACCCCCTTTGAATTTGAGCCTCAGGCAGCTCCTGAGGAAATATCAGCAAAGCAGAAGCACCTTCTTGACTGCATAACTTCGAGAAAAATTAAATGCAGCTATCATCAGCAGAACGTATCAATTCTTGAAGCGGTTCTGGCAAGAGGTGACAGGCGGCTGAGCAAAGCGATCTGTACCGCATGGAAAAAAGGCTGTACCCTTGACAGCTGGGACGAGCATTTCAGATTTGATCTGTGGCTTGAAGCCTTTGAGGAATGCGGTGTAGATACAGGCTTTTACGCTAACCGCCGCCGTTCCTATGACGAGGTAATGCCATGGTCGCACCTGGATTATCTGGTATCGAGGGAGTTTCTTGTCCGTGAGAACAAGAAGGCGCACAACGCTCAGACGACCCGCAACTGCAGGGAAGGCTGCTCAGGCTGCGGAGTAGGCAAAAACTGCGGAGGTGTTTACTGTGGCTGAACAGCTTATACCGAAAAATCAGAATCTGAATATAGAACGGTTTGAATACAGGCTGGTATACGGAAAGACCGGAAGGGCAAGGTATATTTCACATCTTGATCTTATGAGAGCAATGCAGAGGGCATTCAAGCGCGCCGATATACCTCTTTGGTATACTCAGGGCTTTAATCCTCATGCATATCTTATGTTTCCGCTGGCGCTTCCCCTCGGAACTGACAGCAAAATTGAAATACTGGACGTTGCGCTTGTTGAAAAGCTTGGGTTCGACGAGATAAAAAGCCGTCTTAACGCAAGTATGCCGGAGGGCCTGAGAGTAAACAAAGTTTCAGCGCCTGTAATGAAGCATACCGAAATAGCAGCGGCGGCGTATACGGTTAGGTTTTCCTGCAATTATGATGCCGATAGGGCGGAGAAGCTGTTTATTGAGTTTCAGGCTCAGGATAAGATCGAGATAGAAAAGCGTTCAAAAAAGCGTGGAATTAATCTTGTTGATATAAAACCGCATATCAAGCTTGTGAATTCGGCGGCTGAAAACGGGGAAGCCGTACTTGAGCTGATTTTGCCTGCCGGAAGCAGCTTTAATCTTAATACATCTGCGGTTATGGACGCATTCTGCAAGGATAAGTCTGTTGAAATAGATATGATTTATACAGAACGCACAAAAATACTTACTGAAACAGGCGCAGATTTTATGTAATTGCTAATTGAAACAAAGACAGTTTTGTGGTATAATATTTAAGCATTTGAATTACCGTCGGATTTTGTCCGACGAGAGTTAGTGCCGTTTTCCGTATTTTCGGCGGAAAGACATTAAAGCGGACAGTCCTCTGGCTTTGCGGAAAAGATTTTCCGCCATAAGGTGAATGAATGTCTGAAAATAAACAGGAGGTATTTAAAGTGGACGCTTTAAAACTTATTTCAAACTCAAGCTTAAAATCAGAAGTTCCCGTTCTTAACGTAGGTGATACTGTTAGGGTTCACGTTAGGATCAAGGAGGGCGACAAGTCGAGGATCCAGATCTTTGAGGGAACTATCATTGCAAAGAAGCACGGCGGTATCAATGAAACATTTACTGTTCGCCGCGTAGCTCACGGCTGCGGAATCGAGAGAGTATTCCCTGTACATTCCCCGGTTGTTGAAAAGGTAGAGATCGTAAGAAGCGGACGTGTTCGCCGCGCTAAGCTGTACTATCTCCGCAGCAGAGTCGGTAAGGCAGCTAAGGTAAAGGAAGCAATCAGATAATTTTAAGTCTTTAAGAGCCGGTCAGTTTGCCGGCTCTTGTTTTTTAATTGTAAATTTTTTGTTAATCGATTGATATTTTAGATCGGTTTTTTTGTATAAGCTCTTGAAATCTTATGCGGATTTTGCTATAATAAATCTATATGGTTTTCTGAATATCAATTCTGTCTTATATTGACAGGGAATAGGAGCATATTTATGCGGAAAGATAAAAGCAGCGGCGATGAAATAACGCTGTCGGCAAAGGTGCTCGATGAAATACTGGAGTGGGCGGAATCGTTTGTTTTCGCCGTTTTTGTGGTTGTTCTTATTTTTATATTCCTTTTTCGTATAGTGCTTGTTGAAGGTCCGTCTATGAATTCTACGCTGAGCGACGGCGACAGGCTTATCATTTCACATCTTAACTACAAGCCACAGCGTGGAGATATAGTTGTGCTTAACAGTACAGGGCTTAATAAGACTATCATAAAGCGCTGTATCGGCGTAGGAGGAGATACGGTCAGGATAGACTACTCCGACAGCTCAGTTACGGTCAACGGCGAAAAGCTTGATGAAAGCTATATTGACGAGAGAATGAAGGTTCAGCCGATGTTTGATCAGGATTACTATAAGGACGGAACTGTTTATGAATATAATATTCCTGAGGGCAAGATCTTTGTTCTCGGGGATAACAGAAATCATTCTACAGACAGCAGGTCGTATTTTGTGGGCTTGGTTGATGAAAGCGATGTGCTTGGAAAAGCTGTATTCAGGCTTCTTCCATTCGGCAGCTTCGGAAAAATCGGGTGAAATAAATGTATCTCAATAAGCGTGCGTTAAGCTACAGATCCGATTCATTTCTCAGCAGCGCTCTCGGGTGGGCTGAAACGATCGTTATGGCAGTATTCGTTGTAATACTGATGTTTACCTTTGTTTTTAAAATCGTTCTTGTGGTAGGAAGTTCGATGGAGAATACATTGTTTCAGGACGACAGGCTGATTATTTCCAACCTCTGCTATTCTCCTGCCGCCGGAGATATTATAGTGATAAACTCCGATGTTATGGACGAGGTAATAGTTAAAAGAGTTGTTGCTACCGCTAATGAAACGGTAAGTATAAATTATGATTCCTGTACTGTAAAGGTGGACGGAAGAATAATCGACGAGCCTTACATAAAAGAACAGATGATAAATACCGGCAGCTTCAGCGATTTGTTTTATAATTCCGAAAGCGGCTGCTATGAGTACAGGATCCCGTTCGGTTATGTATTTGTAATGGGAGATAACAGAAATCATTCGACGGACAGCCGTGAGATAGGTCTTGTTTCTGAGGACGAGATACTCGGCAGGGTAGTATACAGATTTTATTCGGAAAAGGCGGACAGAGGAAAGGTCGCCTGAAAAACGGAAGAAAGGAATGTTCTATGAGCGAGGTTTCAAATATACAGTGGTTTCCGGGGCATATGGCGAAAACGCGCAGGATAATGCAGTCGAACCTGAAGCTGGTGGACGTTGTAGTTGAGATAACCGACGCACGGATACCTTATTCCAGCAGAAATCCGGAAATGGACAGACTTGTCGGTTCAAAACCCAGGCTGCTTCTGCTCAACAAGGCTGATTCGGCCGATGAAACCGTTACCTCTATGTGGCTCGATTATTACAGAAGAAAGGGAATAACGGTTATTGCCACGGACTGCCGAAGCGGGAAAAACGTAAATAGGTTCTATTCCGCATTAAAGGAGCTTATGGCGGATAAGCTTGCGCAGTGGGAAGCTCACGGAATGAAGGGCCGTCCTATAAGAATAATGATCGTAGGAATACCCAATGTAGGAAAATCGTCGTTCATTAACAGGCTTGCAGGTTCTAAAAGAGCTAAGGTCGAGGACAGACCGGGAGTAACAAGAGGAAAACAGTGGGTAAGCCTTGAAAGTGATTTGGAGCTTTTGGATATGCCGGGAGTTTTGTGGCCTAAGTTTGAGGATAAACAGGTAGGAGAACGTCTTGCATTTACGGGAGCGGTCAAGGACGATATAATGGATATGGAGTATCTCGCCTGCCGTTTTCTTGAATACCTAAATAAAAGCTATCCTGAACTTATTGCAATGCGCTATGGTGTTGAAACCGATGATATACAGGAAAATGATGAAGCTGCTTCGGGCTGTGTTCAGGGGTTTGAGATACTTGAAAGGATAGGAAGAAAACGCGGATTTCTTATTTTCGGAGGAGAGATCAATACTGAAAGAGCAGCAATTACCGTTATGGATGAATTCAGAAGCGGAAAGATAGGCAGGCTCTCTTTGGAAAGACCCGACGATATGATAAGAAAGGGCGGGGGAAAATGACGCTTGCTGAATTTGACGATGAGTACAGAAAAGAAAATCCTATTGTCTGCGGCGCTGATGAAGCTGGAAGAGGACCTCTTGCAGGTGATGTATTTGCGGCGGCAGTTATTTTTTCTGCCGATACTGTTATAGACGGCATAAACGACAGCAAAAAGCTATCTCCGAAAAAGCGTGAACAGCTTTTTGAGGAGATAGTTGAAAAGGCCGAATATTTTTCAATTCAGCGTGCATATGTAGCGGAGATAGAAGAGATCAATATTCTTCAGAGCGCAATGCTTGCTATGAAAAGAGCCGTTATGGATATTGAATGCACGCCGGATATTGTCCTGATAGACGGTAATAAAACTCCGGATCTTAGCTGTAAAACAGAGGCTGTTGTAAAGGGCGACGCAAAATCGCAGTGCATAGCAGCGGCTTCGATACTTGCAAAGGTTGCCAGGGATAAATATATGGAGGAAATGGCTCTTGAGTATCCGCAGTACCGGTTTGAAAAGCATAAGGGCTACGGAACAAAGCTTCATTACGAAATGCTGGATAAGTTCGGTCCCTGCCCTATACATAGGCTCAGCTTCCTGAAAAAATATTATGACAGGAAGAACTGATGCCCGTAAGATCGGAGATTCAGGAGAAGAAGCCGTATGCGGTTTTTTGATCAAGAACGGGTACGAAATTCTGGACAGAAATTACACTATCCGCGGCGGAGAGATAGATATAATAGCAAAGAAAGGCGATATAATAGCCTTTGTCGAGGTAAAGACCCGCAGGAAAAACTCTCTTGTAACGGGAGAGGAAGCAATAACGAGATCAAAACAGGCACATATTATCAGAACTGCCGAGCGTTATTTATGCGGACTTGATCGGCCTTATGCTTGCAGATTTGATGCGGCGGTGGTCGAAACCGAAAATAACAGGGCGGTAAAGCTGAAATATTATGTTTCGGCGTTTGACGCAAGTAAGTAATGGCTTAGCCAATTTATAAAGAAGGGTGAAATTTATGTATTACAAAAGTACCAGAAACAGCAGCGTAAACGTTACGTCTGCTCAGGCGATAGCGCAGGGGATCTCAAAGGACGGAGGCTTGTTTGTTCCGTCGGAGATACCTTCGGTTTCTATGGACGAGATAATAGCCTTGGGAAAGATGACCTATGCTCAGAGAGCGTTTTTTGTATTTTCAAAGTACCTAACTGATTTTACCGACGCGGAAATAAAATACTGCGTTGACAGCGCCTACAACGATAAGAACTTTGACAGCGGCAATATAGCTGAGCTTGCTCATCTTTTTGACGGAACTTATATGCTGGAGCTTTGGCACGGTCCTACCTGTGCATTCAAGGATATGGCGCTTCAGATACTTCCTTATCTGCTTACTACCTCGGCAAAGAAGATCGATCTGAACAAGAAGATCGTAATTCTTGTCGCTACCTCCGGCGATACAGGAAAGGCGGCTCTTGAGGGCTTTAAGGACGTTCCTGGAACAGAAATACTTGTTTTCTATCCTGAGGACGGCGTTTCCGCAATGCAGAAGAAGCAGATGACAACTCAGGAAGGCTCAAATGTCGGTGTATGTGCGATAAAAGGAAACTTTGACGACGCTCAGAACGGAGTAAAAGCTATTTTCACAAATGATGAAATTGCCCGTAAGCTTTCTGACAGCAATATGATGTTCTCGTCGGCAAATTCTATCAACTGGGGACGTCTTGCTCCGCAGATAATATACTATGTATCAACCTACGCTCAGCTGGCTGAGGACGGAGAGATAAAGCCGGGAGATAAGATAAATATAGTGGTTCCTACGGGAAATTTCGGAAATATCCTTGCCGGCTATTATGCTAAAAAAATGGGAGTTCCCGTAAACAAGCTTATATGCGCTTCAAATGCAAACAATGTGCTTACCGATTTTATCAGAACAGGCATTTATGACAGAAACCGTCCGTTCCATACGACGATTTCTCCGTCAATGGATATTCTTATATCGTCGAATCTGGAAAGGCTGCTTTATCATTTGTGCGGTGAGAATGACGCACAGATAAGAGAGTGGTTCGGAGCGCTTGCTCAGAGCGGAAGATACGAGGTAACAGATGAGGTAAAGGCAGTTCTGAAAGACGAATTTTATGCCGGCTGCTGCGACGACGCTCAGACTAAATCCTGCATTAAGGAAATTTATGATAAGTATTCGTATACCTGTGATACTCATACTGCGGTAGCCGTAAAGGTTTATGAGGATTACAAGGCGGCAACAGGAGATACGACCAAAACGGTTATTGCTTCTACTGCAAGTCCGTATAAGTTCTCAGGTTCTGTTCTTGAAGCTATCGGTGCGGATACACACGCAGATGAATTTGCATTGGTCGAAAAGCTTAATGAGGCTTCAAGGCTGCCGGTTCCGTCATCTCTTGCGGCGCTAAAGAATAAGGAAATTAGGTTTAGCGAAACGGTGGATAAGTCGGAAATGAAGGATTACGTTTTCAAGACCCTGGGTATCTGATAAATATGTACAGTCTGACTTATTCTGCAACAGGTCAGACTGTCGGTTATCTTTTCATTTTAATGATAGGATAACCTGTTAAAGGCAGTAATTAGCAGCCTCTTGCTTTAAAAGTCTTGCACTCTGTTTCATCGCAGCAGTCAGGATTTGAGCAAGTACAGCATACGTCGATTTTACCGGCAGTACACTCGCAGCCGTCCTTGTTGTATACACAGTTCTTAACGTCGCAGTTTATGCCGTAAATTCTTTCCTTTTCCATTAGTAATCACTCCTTCCGCAACAGTGGTTGCAAAATTATTATGCTCTTATCTTCTGTATTTATTATGGAAATTTTGACCGTGAGGAGGTAGCCTTTTGAGCCTGTTTGTAATGGCTGATCTGCATTTGTCCTTATCAGCAGACAAGCCGATGGATATATTCGGCGGCTGGAAGGATTATATTCAGAAAATTGAAGAAAATTGGCAGAAAAAAATAAAGCCTGACGATACGGTCGTAATACCCGGTGATATTTCATGGTCAATGGGACTTGAACAGTCATACAAGGATATGGAATTTCTTGACAAACTCAACGGTACAAAAATTATTTTAAAGGGCAATCACGATTACTGGTGGAATACAAAGAATAAGATGGATAGCTTTTTTCAAAAAAACGGCTTTGATACGCTGAATATTCTGCATAACAATCATTATGCGTACGGTAAAATCGGAATATGCGGAACCAGAGGCTGGATAAACGACGGAAGCGAAGAGGGAGATAAAAAGGTTATTTTAAGGGAAGCGGGCAGGCTTGAAGCGTCTGTAAGCTCAGCTGAAAAAGCCGGGCTTGACCCTGTGGTTTTTCTTCATTATCCGCCCATTTTCGGAGCCGGCTGCAATTACGATATGCTTGAGGTGCTTCACAGGCACAATATAAAATGGTGCTTTTACGGTCATATTCACGGCAGGGGTCATGAATTTGCAATAAACGGAGAGAGGGACGGCATTAATTACCGTCTTATTTCAAGCGATTTCTTGCAATTTGACCCAATGGATATAACGAAAATTGTGCAAAGTGACAATTTATAAAAAAACACTGGAAAAAATCAAATGTATGTGCTATAATTATTTAGATACATTTATTTAATGGAGGAATTTTAAAATGAGTTTAAAAGCTGCAAATAAGGTTGAAGCAAATAAGACGGAATTGGAAATAGAGATTTCTGCAGAGGCTTTTGAAGAGGCTATTGAAAAGGCCTATCAAAAGGCAAAAAAGAATATTACGATCCAGGGCTTCCGCAAGGGAAAAGCTCCGCGTAAGCTTATTGAAAAGCAGTACGGCGAGGGCGTTTTCTTTGAGGACGCTGTAAATCTGCTTTACGGTCCAGAGGTTGACGGAGCGGTCGCAGAATCAGGTTTAGAGCTGGTTGCAAGACCTGAGGTCGAGGTTACTTCTATCGACAAGGCTACAGGCGTTGCGCTCAAGGTTACCTGCATTACTAAGCCTGAGGTTGAGGTAAAGGATTATAAGGGTATAGAAGTTGAAAAAACGGTCAATGCTGTAACTGACGAAGATATTAACAAAGAAGCTGATAAGCTCAGAGAAAAGAACGTCCGTATTATTACCGTTGACGACAGAGCGGCTGAAATGGGCGACGATGTTGTTATAGATTTTGAGGGCTTTAAGGATGATGTTGCGTTTGAGGGCGGCAAGGCTGAGGACTTTACTCTTTCTCTCGGAAGCGGACAGTTTATCCCAGGCTTTGAAGAGGCTATTGCAGGTCATAACGCAGGCGAGCAGTTTGATATAAACGTTACCTTCCCTGAGGAATATCAGGTAAAGGAACTTGCTGGCGCACCGGCAGTTTTCAAGATCAATCTCAAGTCTATTTCCAAGAAGGAGCTTCCTGAGCTTGACGACGATATGATAAAGGATTCAACCGAGTTTGAAACTGTTGACGAGTATAAGGCTGACGTAAAGAGTAAGCTTGAAGAGGCTGCTGAAAAGGCTGCCGACGCTCAGGTAGAGGAAAAGCTTTTCGATACGGTTATTGCAAATATGACGGCTGAAATTCCGCAGGTCATGTTTGACAACAGAGTCAACGAAATGATAAACGAGCTTTCTCAGCGTCTTCAGCCGCAGGGCATTACTCTTGACCTTTATCTTCAGTATACAGGTCAGACTATGGATACTCTCAAAAAGGCTTATATGGAACAGGCTGAAAAGCAGGTTAAGCTCAGACTTGCTCTTGAACAGATAGTCAAGAACGAGGGTATAGAGGCTTCAGAAGAGGAAATAAACCAAGAGTTTACAAAGCTTTCCGAAGCTTATAAGATGGACGTTGAACAGATAAAAATGTATATCCGCTCTGAGGATCTGGCTAAGGATATTTCTGTAGGCAAGGCAGTAGACATGATAAAAGAAGCTGCTGTTATCAAATAATTTTGTAATATTTTGTCGTTTTCGCTCGCCGTTATTCAGCGGGCGAAAAGCATATAATTAGGAGGTAATGAAAATGGCATTGGTACCTTATGTAGTAGAACAAACAAGCAGGGGCGAGAGAAGCTATGATATTTACTCAAGGCTGCTCAACGACAGGATCATAATGCTGTGCGATCAGATCGACGATGCAGTTGCCAGCGTTGTTGTAGCTCAGCTTCTTTATCTTGAGGGTCAGGATCCCGAAAAGGATATAGACCTTTATATCAATAGTCCCGGAGGTTCGATTACTGCGGGAATGGCTATCTATGATACAATGCAGTATATAAAGTGCGACGTTTCTACTATCTGTATCGGAATGGCTGCTTCTATGGGAGCTTTCCTGCTTTCAAGCGGCGCTAAGGGCAAAAGGCTTTCACTTCCCAACAGTGAGATCCTTATTCATCAGCCTCTTATTTCCGGAGGACTTTCTGGACAGTGTACAGATATTAAGATACATTCCGATCACTTGGTTAGAACAAGAGAAAAGATGAACAGGATTCTGTCTGAAAATACCGGAAAGCCTATCGAACAGATCAATATAGATACCGAACGGGATAATTATATGACCGCTCAGCAGGCTAGGGAATACGGTCTTGTAGATAAGGTGATTACTAACAGATAGTTTTGATTAGATAGGATTGGTGTAATAAATGGCTAACGATGTAATTAAGCGGTGTGATTTCTGCGGAAAGCCTGACTCAAAGGTCAAGAATATGTTTTCCTCAGGCGATAATCATATCTGCGACGAATGCGTTCTGTTCTGTTATGATATTCTTGCGGAGCAGGGCATTGCCACGGCACCTAAGCAGGTTAAATTCAAGGATAAAAAAGAAAATGACAGCAACATAACTTTAAAAAAGCCTGCGGAAATAAAAGCGTTTCTTGATGATTACGTTATCGGACAGGAGGACGCGAAGATTTCACTTTCTGTGGCTGTATACAACCATTATAAAAGAATTATGGCGCTTGAGGACGAAAGCGACGACGTTGAGATCCAGAAGAGCAATGTGCTGCTTCTCGGTCCTACCGGTACTGGCAAAACAATGCTTGCCCAGACGCTTGCCAGGCTGCTTAATGTTCCGTTTGCGATTGCAGACGCTACGACTCTGACAGAGGCGGGCTATGTAGGCGACGACGTTGAAAATGTACTGACAAGACTTATACAGGCGGCAGATTACGATGTAGAAGCGGCTCAGAAGGGTATAATCTATATCGACGAAATTGATAAGATCGCCAGAAAATCGGAAAATACTTCTATTACCCGTGATGTAAGCGGCGAGGGAGTTCAGCAGGCGCTGCTTAAAATCGTAGAGGGAACCGTTTCAAACGTTCCTCCTCAGGGGGGAAGAAAGCACCCTCATCAGGAGTTTATTCAGATAGATACCAAGAATATTCTTTTCATTTGCGGAGGAGCTTTCGAGGGACTGGAATCTGTTATAAAGAAAAGAACCGATTCTTCTTCTATGGGCTTCGGAGGAAATATAAAAAATAAAAATGCCGAAAACAACGTTATGAAAAAGGTGCTGCCTCACGATCTTGTGAAATTCGGAATCGTTCCGGAGCTTGTAGGAAGACTGCCTGTTATAACAGTTCTTGACGAGCTTGACGAGGACACCCTTTGCAGGATTCTTACAGAGCCTAAAAATTCGCTTATAAAGCAGTATACAAAGCTGTTTAAGCTTGACGGAATTGATTTTGAGGTTACGGACGAAGCGAAGCGTGAGATCGCCAAAATGACGATAGCTCAGAAGACGGGAGCAAGAGGACTTCGTGCAATTGTAGAAAAGATACTGACAAGGCTTATGTTCGACGCTCCTTCCGATGACGATATTATCGGAATTACTATTACAGCCGACTGCGTAAAGGGTATTTCTGAGCCTGAAATAAAAAGGGCGGAAAGCTCCCCAAGCAAGGGCGCATAAGCTCTAAGAATAACAAAAGTCCGGAGAGTTCCGGACTTTTTTGTTTTTATACAGAAAAACCGCCGCATTATGAACCGGCGGCTGAAAGCTATTCGATTATTACATAATTGTCTGCCGCAGTTTCCTTGGTAGCGTGTTCAGAAACGCTGAGAACCTTGACCTTAAGCGGTTTTTGTCCCATGTTTATTTGAATAATATCGCCGGTTTTTACGTCGTAGGAGGCTCTTGCTGTTTTTTCATTTACGGTTATCTTTCCGGCATCGCACGCTTCGTTGGCAACGGTTCGTCTTTTTATGAGCCTTGTAACCTTCAGATATTTGTCTAATCTCATATATTTGCTTCTCCTTTCATATGAAAAAGAACCTAACCAAAATCAGGCTAGGTTCAAAGCTTCCGCTGTAAAATTACTTGTTAACGGCTTCCTTAAGAGCTTTTCCTGCCTTGAAAGCGGGAACCTTCTTAGCCGGAACGTGTACAGGCTCTTTTGTAAGAGGGTTGATAGCTTCCTTAGCGGCTCTGTCGCGAACCTCGAATGTGCCGAAGCCTACGAGAGAGATCTTTTCACCCTTTTCAAGTGTTTCGCTGATAGAATCAATTACCGTTGAAAGAGCTTTTTCAGCGTCCTTCTTTGAATATTCGCCTTTTTCCGCAATCAGATTGATCAATTCTGCCTTTGTCATTTTCAGTACCTCCAAATTATTTTTAACGAAATGTATGAGCTGTTAATTAAATTTATTGCCCATGAAGCAAATAATCACTTCACACACTTCTTAGCCTTACGCCAGTAGACGTCAAGCTCGTCTATGCTCAGGGCTGACATTTCAAGCCCGTCTTGCCTTATTAGATTTTCAGCCTGCTCAAATCTGGATAGAAATTTGTCGCTGGCTGCCGTAAGAACTTCCTCAGCGTCAAGCTCCAGAAGCCTTGCCGTATTGCAGCAGGAAAAAAGCACATCGCCCAGCTCGTCGGCAATACTTTCAGGTCTTCCGTCGGCGAAAGCCTCTTTAAGTTCCCCTACTTCTTCCTCCAGAGCGTTGAGAGCTTCTTTTGCATTATCAAAATCCATTCCTGCGCGCGCTGCCCTTTTGCCCAGCTTTTGTGCCCGCATAAGAGCAGGAAATACCCTTGGCACGCTTTTCAGTGTATCTGTATAGCTTTCCTGTCCCTTGGTTTCTTTTTTGATGGCGTCCCAGTTTTTAAGAACCGTATCTACGCTGTCGGCATTTACTTCTCCGAAAACGTGAGGATGTCTGATTATAAGCTTTCTGCATATATCGTTTGCTACGTCGTTAAGATCAAAAATGTTTCTTTCGTTTTCGATCTCGGTATGAAATATTACCTGAAGCAGTACGTCGCCCAACTCTTCCCTTAGCATTTCCGGGTCGCAGCAGTCTATAGCGTCAATTACCTCATAGACTTCTTCAAGAAAATCCTTGCGTATTGATTGATGAGTCTGAACCTTATCCCAAGGACACCCGTTTTCGCTCCTGAGTATCTTAACTATCTCGGCAAGGTCGTAAACGTCGTAGGATTCCTTATTCAGTATTTCTTTAACAGCATCGTTCATATGATCAAAGTCCTTCCCTGCAACCAGAGGATACTTTATAATTATAACCCAAATCAAAAAAAATTTCAATAGGTTTTATAAATTTTTTTATAAAAAAATGCTTTAATTTGCTTTTTCGGCAAAACGCACAATAAATACAGTGAAAAAAAGTACATTATGCTACCTGAAAAAATTGAAATAAGCAGAATTAAACGGTAATTCAGAGAAAAAGGCAGATAAACTGTGAGAACGTCGTATAAGAGTCTGGCCGTAGCTCCGCAGAGGAGTCCCGAAAAAAGCGGCTTTACGAATATCTCCTTTGCGCTTATTCTTACTCCCGAGGTTTTCAGCATTGCCGCTGCAGACCAGATACAGATTATACCCTGAGAAATTACGGTAGAAATTGCTGCGCCGCTAATATTAAGCGCAGGGATCGGTATTAGGATAATATTGAAAACCAGCTTTGCCGCGCCGCTTACAAGCATTATTATAACAGGCAGCTTAGGCTTTCCGATAGTCTGAAGCGCTGAAAAGCAGGGAATTGAAATACCCATAAAAATTACTCCCGCTCCGAGAATAGTCAGCGGCAGTACTGAAACTGCGATCTCGTCCGTTCTTCCGCCGTAGAGAAATTCAAGTATCTCCTTTGACATAAGGCTGATCCCGATTCCCGACGGGACAGCGATTATCGAGGTTATAAAAAGCATACCCGAAAGATTTCGCTGTATACAGCTGTGATCCTTTTTCGCCCATGATTCCGCAAGATTGGGAAGTATGCTCTTGCCGAACATAGCTGTAAGCGTCGGCACAAGTCCGAATATAGTTACCGCAAGTCCCGTATACGAGCCGTAAATAAAGTTAGGCAGTGTCTGAGAGGTAAGGTTATTTTCGGTAAGCTGAGAAAAAAGCGCACCGTGTTTTTCAATTGCCTTTGAAAGACATGGGTTGATGGTTATAAGATCTATCATATTGGTAAGCGTCGTTATTACCGAGGCGACAGCTATAGGTACAGCGTATTTTACAAGCCGTCTGAAAAGAGTAAGCGTCCTGTCGGTTGATCTGTCCTGTTCGAGCATTTGTTTTGTGATCCCGTCGCCGTGAATTTTTCCCGAAATTATTATGTAAAGGCTGCCTATTCCTGTAGCCAGAGTTACTCCGAGGATCGAAGCGCCTGTTATAAAAGGAAGAGCCGTCGACCGTGCGTCCTCGATAGTTCGGCAGAATTGACCGAAGCAGCCTCCCGTCTGATAAAACGAAGTTTCGGCGTAGTTCATTACCGCGTATGCAAAGCCAAGTCCGAAAATAAGCTTGAATATGGTTTCGACTATTTCCGAAACCGCAGTAGGTATCATATTTCTCAGTCCTTCGTAATATCCTCTTTCGACAGACATTATCGTTCCGAGGAAGACCGACGGTGCAACTCCTATAAGCGACCATACCGCCGACGGCTCATGAATTACTCCTTCGGAAAGCAGCTTTGAAAGCGCAAGGACAAGCAGTGAAGCTGAAAGACCTGCGGTACTGAATATTATCATTGCCGTGCGTTTTATTTTTCTTACGTTGCGGTAACGCTCAAAAGCGTAGTTTTCGGCTACCATTCGAGCAATTGTCGATGGTATCCCTGAAACTACAATGGCGAATATCGGCGTAAATACCGCATATGCGCTGGAGAAATACCCCATTCCGGTACCGCCAAGCATATGCGTAAGCGGAATTTTATACATAAGTCCCAGTATCTTAGTTATTATCACCATTCCCATAAGAATGGCAGAGCCTTTAAGAAAACTTTGTTTTTTCAAAATACATACCTCCGCTTTTTGAACTCTTTCTATTTTATGACAAGCTGTGCATTGATATTACACTCTGCTTTGTTTTGCTTATGTATAAGAGCCGCTGCCGAGTCAGGATTTTTATTCACCGCGGATATTTTCTGTGATCGCAGCGATTTAAAGCAAAAAAAGCTTAAAAGGTCTTTATTTTTTCATAAAAGTATGTTATAATAAAATGTCAGAATATTATTTTGCAGATCGTCTTAAGAACGGCGCTGCTGAAAGGAATGTTTATTATGGAATACAGTTTTTCTAAAAAGGTTTCGCATCTTCAGGCTTCGGCTATAAGAGAAATTCTCAAGTTTACATCCGACCCGGAGGTTATTTCGTTTGCAGCAGGAAACCCTGCGCCTGAGGCTTTTCCGGTTGATACGCTTAAAAGTCTTTCGGCGGAAATTTTTGAAGAGGATCCTATCCTTGCTTTGCAGTACAGCGTTACGGAGGGCTATACTCCTCTGAGAAATGAGCTGAAAAAGCGTCTTGAAAAGGACGGGATATTTGATCCTAAGACCGACGAACTCATAATTACCAGCGGTGCACAGCAGGCAAACGAGCTTACTGCAAAGGTACTATGCGACGAGGGGGATACTCTTGTGTGTGAATCGCCCTGCTTTATAGGATCTCTTAATGCTTTTAAGTCGTATAACGTAGCCCTTTGCGGAGTAACCCTTGACCCTGACGGAATTAATCTGGAGGAACTGGAGGAAGTCCTTAAAAACGGAGGAGTGAAGCTGATTTATCTTATTCCTAATTTCCAGAATCCTACAGGTCAGACTATGTGCCTAGAAAAGCGCAGGGCTGTGCTTGAGCTTGCTCAGAAATATAATACGGTAATACTGGAGGATAACCCTTACGGAGATCTCAGGTTTTCCGGAGAGGACATTCCGACAATAAAAAGTATGGATAAGAGCGGCCATGTAATGTATTCAGGAACATTTTCAAAGGTTCTTGCTCCCGGTATCAGAGTGGGTTACGCCGTAGGTCCTAAGGATATTATACAGAAGATCGTAGTCTGCAAGCAGGTAGCTGATGTTCATTCAAATATCTGGGCTCAGGTTCTTGCCTATAAGTTCCTTGAAAAATGCGATATGGATAAACATCTTGCTTCGCTGCGTGATATATATAAGCATAAATGCTCGCTTATGATCAATGAGATCGAAAAGAATTTCTCTTCAAAGGTTTCCTTCACGAAGCCGGAGGGCGGATTGTTTATCTGGTGTACGCTTCCATCCGGCTGCGATATGATGTCGTTTTGTTCAAGAGCGGTTCAGGAATATAAGGTAGCGTTAGTACCCGGAACAGCGTTTATGATAAATGAAACGGATAAGACCGCATCATTCAGAGTCAACTTCTCGACTCCGACAGACGAGCAGATCGTAAAGGGCTGTGAAATGGTAGGAAGGCTTTCAAAGGAAATGTTCGGTGACTGAAACTCAATTGCTATCGGAGGGGAGGTCCGCACAGAATTGTTTATAAAATGTGCGGATATGTAAAATGAAAGTTCCTTTTACGCTTTTGCAGATCATACTGACAACGGTTTCGCTGTTCGCCTTATGCGCCTGCGCCGCCGCTGACTGCTTTCTGATATATCTCAACATAGTGGAAATGAACAGCAATTCGTTTGTTATCAACGGAGTTATCTGCGCCGTTCTGATAATAATTCTGGGAATCCTGATATTCAAGCCGTCGCTTACAGGCTTTGTCAGGAAAAGCTCAGATGAAGCTGATCCTGTTCCGGCGCTATCTGCGGTAAGAACTTATATGTGCTTTATCGCTCTCGACGCAGCGGCGATACTTTCGATAATGCTGTTCGGAGCGTTATTTTCCATTAATGTGCTTATGTATATTCTTATTGCCGCACCTGCGGTATTTGTGATCGGAGCGGTAAAATACATTTTTGACGTGAGGCGTATAGGCGTAGACGATAACGGAGAAGATCCGGAAGATTAGAAAAGCCTTTGGCATTGTTATTCAAAGCATAAACAATATTTTTCACGAAACGGAGGAAAGTCCGGAGCATGAACTTAATTTTCAGTCTGCCGGACGAATATTATGAGCGACGATAAGAAACTGATTTTCAGCGGTATCCAGCCTACGGGGACCTTTACTCTGGGCAATTATCTGGGAGCGGTAAAAAACTGGGGACCGCTTCAGGATGAATACAACTGTGTATATTCGATAGTTGACCTTCACGCTATAACGGTAAGACAGGATCCCGTTAAGCTCAGGCAGAATTCAATGCAGGCATACGCTCTGCTTCAGGCGTGCGGACTTGACCCAAAAAAGTCAATACTTTTTTTCCAGAGTCATAATAAGTGCCATGCCGAGCTTAGCTGGGTTTTAAGCTGCGCTACTCAGTTCGGCGAGCTTACAAGAATGACTCAGTTCAAGGACAAATCAGCCAAGCATGCGGATAATATAAATGCGGGGCTGTTTACCTATCCTGTGCTTATGGCGGCAGATATTTTGGCGTATAACGCCGACCTTGTTCCTATCGGTATAGACCAGAAGCAGCATCTGGAGCTTGCGAGGAATATAGCTCAGCGTTTCAATCAGCGTTACGGAGATTTCTTTACGCTTCCCGAGCCGTTTATCCCAAAAACTGGCGCTAAGGTAATGTCGCTCCAGGAGCCGTCTAAGAAAATGTCCAAATCAGATGAAAACCCCAATGCCTGCATTCTGATACTTGACGATAAGGATACGATAATCCGCAAATTCAAAAGAGCGGTAACAGATTCGGAAGCCGAGGTAAGATATGCCGAGGGCAAGGACGGAATAAACAATCTTATGACGATCTATTCGGCTGTAACCGGAAAAAGCTTTGCCGAAACAGAGTCTGAATTTTCTGGAAAGGGCTACGGCGATTTCAAGCTGGCGGTCGGCGAAGCGGTAGCAGATCATCTTGAGCCTGTCAGAAATGAGTTTGCAAGGCTTATAAACGATAAGGCGTATCTCAGGGAGTGCTATATCGACGGAGCGCAGAGAGCCGAGAAGATCACTCAGAAGACTTTAACAAAGGTATATCGTAAGGTAGGCTTTGTAGACGCACGATAGTTTTAAGGAAAGGAGCCTGTAAAATGAAAAACGCTTTGCTGCTTGATACTGTCCGTGAAATAAAGCATTCACTGAGCAGGTTTCTTTCTATTTTTACTATTATTGCGCTGGGGTGCGGATTTTTTTCCGGAATAAAGGCTACTATGCCTGATATGATAGATACCGCCTCACAGTATTTTATCGACAACAGGCTTATGGACTATAAGCTTATGTCAAATATCGGGATCAGATCCGAGGACGTTCAGGCGGTAAGAAATGCCGACGGAGTAAAAGGCGCTCTTCCCGGTTATTCAAAGGACGTTTTCTATCATTATAATAATCAGAACTGCGTTTTAAAGGTAATGTCCTATAATGCAAACGTACCGGAGGACAGTCCGAACCGTATAAACAAGCCTGTACTGATTGAAGGAAGAATGCCTGAAAGCTCAGGCGAATGTGTGGTAGAGGTAAAAATGTCCTCTCCGTCTACCTTTAAGGTGGGGAATAAGCTGACCTTAGCTTCTCCGTCAGAGAACGAGGATATCCTCGATACCTTTTCAACCGATACCTTTGAAATTGTGGGAATAGTAACCTCTCCGCTTTACATAGGCTATGAGCGTGACGCTACGAATGTAGGCAACGGAACAGTTCAGAGCTACATAATAGTTCCTGAAGAGGATTTCGTACTCGACTACTACAGCGAGCTTTATATGACCTTTGAGGGCCTTGACGGATATGATCCGTTTTCTCAGGAGTATACCGATGCGGTAAACGAGAAGAAGACCGAAGCGGTAAAAGCCTTTTCAGACAGCGTTCAGACCAGATATAATAAGCTGAGAGCGGATTCTGAAAAGAAAATAGCGGACGCTCAAGGCGAAGCCGATACTCTGGAAACGGTGCTGAATTCGGATACCGATACGCTTAAGGCTATGGAATCACGGGGAAGCGAGGAGCTGAGATCTGCAAAGTCGCAGTATGAACAGCTGGAGAATAAGGACAGCGCAAAGGCGTACCTGCTGAGGTCCAAAATAGTTCAGGCACAGAATGATCTTGATATTCTTTCAGAGCTTATTGAAGCAAGAAATTCCGGAAGTACGGCTGCCGATGATAAGTATGCGGCAATGCTTTCCGCAGCAAGGTCAGAGATAGACAGCTTTTCCGAAAAGCTTGAAAGCGCTCCCGAGCTGAAAATATATGAACAGGACAGGTTTTCAAGCTCCGATTACAGCTCCTTTAAAAATGACAGCGAAAAGGTTGACGCAGTCGCAAAGGTTTTTCCTGTATTCTTTATACTGATAGCTGCGCTTGTATGTCTTACTACCATGACCAGAATGGTGGAGGAGCAGAGGATACAGATAGGTACCTATAAGGCGCTGGGTTATTCTTCTGCTAAAATAATATCAAAGTATCTTTCCTATGCCGCTCTTGCAGCGGTACTGGGAAGCGCCATTGGAACTGCGGCAGGATTACAGATATTCCCCTATATAATCTACGGCAGCTATAAGATAATGTATAATATCCCAAGTATAAATACTCCCTTCAAGCCGCTTTATCTGCTGCTTTGTATGGTGGTTTCGCTTGCCTGTACCTGCTCGGCAGTGGTCTATTCTTGTATAAGTGAGCTTAATTCACAGCCGTCACAGCTTATGCGGCCCAAGCCTCCTGTTTCAGGCAGACGGGTGATACTTGAAAAGATCGGATTTATCTGGAAGCGGCTTGACTTTTTGGCTAAGGTAACGGTAAGGAATCTTTTTAGATATAAAAAGCGTTTTTTAATGACGATAGTCGGCGTTGCAGGCTGTACGGCGCTTATAGTGACCGGCTTCGGGTTGAAGTATTCGATAAAGTCTATTGCAGATAAGCAGTTCAATGAGGTATTCAGATACGACGCAGTAGTCGTAATGAACAGCGACAGTCTTGAAAATTCTCCTTCTCCGTTAGAACAGCTTTCGGGTTATGATGAGGTAAGCGGTTGTATCGCCTTTTCTCTGACCGAATCCACTGCTGAAAGCGGCAGTAATTCACAGTCGGTAAGCGTAGTTGTTCCGCAATATGAAGACAGGCTGAATGAATATATAGCTCTAAGCAGCGTCAAAGGCGGCAAGGAATGCAGGCTTAACGGAAACGAGGTAGTAATAACCGAGAAGCTTGCAAAAATGCTTGATCTTAAAGAAGGTGACAGCTTCGATATTTCAGTTGTCGGCAAGGACAATATAAAAGTCAGGATCGGAGCGGTAGTAAAGAATTATGCACTGCATTATGTATATATGACCGCCGGTCTGTATGAAGAGCTTTACGGAGAAAAGCCTGTTTACAATCTCTCTTATATCAAGCTGAACAGCGGTGCGGACGAAAATGCCTTTAAGGAAAAGCTTATAAGTGATTCCGACGATTTTCTCGGAATGACCTCTAAAACGGACAGCAGCCGCGGATTCCTGAATTCAGTAGACAGTCTGAATACTATTGTGCTGCTGCTTATTTTCTGCGCCGGACTTCTGGCGGTAATAGTTCTGTATAATCTTGCAAATATAAATATAACAGAACGTGTCAGGGAGATCGCCACAATAAAGGTACTGGGCTTTTACGACGGAGAGACTTCTGCTTATATTTACAGGGAAAATATAATTTCGGCTCTGATAGGAATAGCTATCGGTCTTGGAATGGGCAGGATACTGCACTATTTCGTAGTAATAACTACAGAGATAGATATTGTAATGTTCAACCGTACACTAATATGGTGGGCGTATCTTTTCGGAGCGCTGCTTACAATGGTATTTGCGGCGGCTGTAAACATCGTTCTGCACTTTAAGCTTAAGAAAATAGATATGGTTGAATCCTTGAAATCAATTGAATAATCAAAAAAACGGGAGGAAATATTATGGAAAACGAGATCAAACAACACGGTAAGTTCAGCTGGTGCGCTCTGCTTGCTTCATTTCTGCTGGGAGCGTTGCTTGGATTTATTTTTGCTCCGGTAAAAAAGGGAATGATACTCGGAAGCTTCAACGGAAATAACGGCAATAATACAGATCAGCAGGACTATGATGAATTTGATGAATTTGATGTCTGCGGCGATGAGGAAGATGATGATGAAGGAGACTGGGAGGACGAAACTCAGTCGTATTCTTTCTGATTAATTTAAAAAATATTTATCTGAAAGCGCGGCAGATCTTCGCTTTCAGGTTCAGTACCCTTAAATATTGAAAGGAGGAAATGCCCGGCGCTGTAACGGCGTTCATAGGATCGGGCATAATATTTAATTATGAAGCTGGGAATGGTAGGTCTGCCTAACGTAGGCAAGTCAACGCTTTTCAATGCGCTTACAAATGCGGGAGCTGAATCGGCTAATTATCCGTTCTGTACTATAGAACCCAATGTTGGTATAGTTTCCGTTCCGGACGAAAGATTGGACAAGCTCAAGGAAATGTACGATCCGGTAAAGTTCACTCCTGCGGTTCTTGAATTTGTTGATATTGCGGGACTTGTAAAGGGAGCGTCAAAGGGAGAGGGGCTTGGAAATAAATTTCTCTCCAATATCCGCGAGGTTGACGCGATCGTTCATGTAGTAAGGTGCTTTGAGGACGATAATATAATACACGTCGACGGGAATATAAATCCTGCAAGAGATATTGAAACGATAGATCTGGAGCTTATTTTTTCCGATGTTGAGCTTATCGAACGTAAGCTTGACAGAACTAAAAAGGCAATGAAGGGAGATAAATCTCTTGCCTCCGCCGTTGAGTTTCTGGAAAGACTAAAGGCTCATCTTGAGGACGGAAAACCTGCAAGAGCCTTTGAAATGACTGAGGACGAGCTGGATATTCTGAAGGAAACTCCGCTTCTGTCGCTTAAGCCTGTAATTTATGCGGCTAATATGTCGGAGGAGGACTTTACCAATAATATCGACTCAAACGAACATTATAAAGCTGTATGCAGAATTGCCGAAGCCGAGGGAAGCGCCGTATTTCCTATATGCGCTCAAATCGAAGCCGAGATAGCGGATATGTCTGATGACGATAAGGCAATGTTCCTTGGCGAGCTTGGTCTTGAAATTTCAGGTCTTAACAGAATAATCAAGCAAGGCTATTCACTTCTCGGACTTATTTCATTCTTAACTGCCGGAGAGCCTGAGGTAAGAGCGTGGACGATAAAGAAAGGCACAAAGGCTCCGCAGGCGGCAGGAAAGATCCATACCGACTTTGAAAAGGGCTTTATCAGGGCAGAGGTAGTTTCCTTTGACGATCTTATGAACTGCGGTTCAATGACTGCTGCAAAGGAAAAAGGATTAGTACGTCTTGAGGGAAAGGAATACGTTATGCAGGACGGAGATATAGTTCTGTTCAGATTTAACGTATGATACCTATGTTTTTTTCTGATCCCTCAAAGGTGCGTTGTAACGTACATGAAGATAAATTTGCATTTTGAAAATAAGCTGTTTAGGATATTTTTTATAGACAAGAATATCTTAAACGGCTTTTGCTGTAAAGGAGGTACTGAAATGAAAAGCTTTAAGAAACAGGCGGAGCAGCTTGTGTCGCAGATGACGCTTGAAGAAAAATGCTCTCTGCTGAAATATGATTCTCCCGCAATCGAAAGACTTGGGATTGATTCCTATAACTGGTGGAACGAAGGACTTCACGGAGTTGCAAGAGCAGGAACGGCAACCGTCTTTCCGCAGGCAATAGCAATGGCGGCGGCATTTGACAAAGCCCTTATTTTCAAAGCGGCGGATATTATTTCTACGGAAGCCAGAGCAAAGTATAACTACGCTCATCCTAAGGGGGATAACGATATTTACAAGGGTCTTACCTTGTGGAGTCCGAATATAAATATTTTCCGTGATCCGCGCTGGGGCAGGGGTCATGAAACCTACGGAGAAGATCCGTATCTTACCTCGGAACTGGGGACAGCCTTTGTAAAGGGTTTGCAGGGAGAGGGGGAGTATCTGAAAACTGCCGCCTGCGCCAAGCATTTCGCCGTTCACAGCGGTCCGGAGGCTGTGAGGCATGAGTTTAACGCAAAGGTAAGTGAAAAGGATCTGCGTGAAACCTATTTATACGCCTTTGAAAAGCTTGCCGAAGCGGGAGTTCAGGGGGTAATGGGAGCGTATAACAGAGTTAACGGCGAACCTGCCTGCGCCAATTCTCATCTTATGGATATACTTTTCAATGAGTGGAGCTATGACGGATATTTCGTATCAGACTGCTGGGCAATAAAGGATTTTCACACTAATCATATGGTAACTTCAACTGCCGAAGAATCCGCCGCACTGGCGATAAGGTCCGGCTGTCATATAAACTGCGGCAGTACCTATATCCATGCAATGAAAGCTGTACAGAACGGTCTGCTCGATGAAAGCGATATTGACAAAGCTGCCCGAAAGGCTTTGGAAATACGCCTGAAGCTTGGAATGGGCGCTGAAACGGAGTATGATAATATACCTTTTGACGTAATAGACTGTCCGGAGCATAATGCAGTATCGCTGGAGCTGGCGGAAAAGTCAATGGTACTGCTGAAAAACGACGGTATACTGCCGCTTGATAAAAGCAAGCTCAGAGCGATAAGCGTGATCGGCCCGAATGCGGACAGCAGGGCGGCGCTGTACGGAAATTACTGCGGGACCTCCTCCTGCTGTACGACTTTTCTTGAGGGCATAAAAGCGGAATTTGAGGGACGTGTTTATTTCTCTGAGGGATGTCATTTGTATAAGGACAGAACGGAAGCTCTGGCTATGCCGTATGACAGGATTTCCGAAGCGGTAGCTGCCGCGGAAAATTCCGACGCAGTCGTTCTCTGTCTGGGACTTGACGCTTCTTTGGAGGGAGAGGAAGGCGACGCAGGCAACGCCTATGCTTCCGGCGATAAGCAGGATCTAAGACTTCCTGAAAGTCAGCGGCGTCTGCTTAAAGCGGTTCTTGATACCGGAAAGCCTGTTATAGCCGTGCTTGCTTCTGGCAGCTCTCTTAATATTGAGGAAGACAGAGCTGATGCGGTTATTCAGGCATGGTATCCCGGCTCTCACGGCGGCAAAGCGCTGGCGGAAATTCTTTTCGGAAAAATATCCCCCTCGGGAAAACTTCCCGTAACGTTTTATCGGTCAGCGGACAAGCTGCCTGATTTTGAGGACTATTCAATGCAGGGAAGAACCTACCGCTATACTCAGGATAATATACTTTATCCCTTCGGCTATGGACTTACCTACTCGAAATGCATAGCTGACAGTCTGTCGTTTTCGGACGGCAGGGCGGTATGCAGGGTTTCAAATAACGGCAGCTTCGATACCGACGAGGTTTTGCAGCTGTATATAAAGGTACGGGGAAGCGTATATGCCGTACCTAATTATTCCTTATGCGGTTTCAAGCGGATAACCCTCAGGGCAGGGGAGAGCAAAACAGTTGCAGCAGATATTCCGAAGGAGTTCTTTACAGTTGTTGGTGAAAACGGGAAGCGCATTAAAGACGGGATCGGTTTTACTTTATATGCAGGATTTTCGCAGCCTGACGCTCTCAGCAGCAGGCTTACCGGAACGGTTTGCGCAGAGTTCAGCGCGGATTATGAGCCGTAGGTTATGTTTTATGTTGAAAAGGACTGCCTTTCAGATGAATGGCAGTCCTTGTTTTTATTGTTTTGAATAAACGTCGTTATCCTCAGGATACTTTTCTGATTCGAGGGATTCGTCGGAAAGAGCCTTCAGCGCTTTCTGACCTATATCTTTTCTGTAGTGAGCGTTTTCAAAGCCGATCCTTTCAACTCCTGCATAAGCGCTGTCAATTGCCGCCTTTAGAGTGCTGCCTTTGGCTGTTACGCCGAGAACTCTGCCGCCGTTTGTAAGGAATTTTCCGTCGGCAAGCTTTGTTCCTGCATGGAAAACCTCACAGCCGTCAAGCTGACCGTTTTCGTTGAGTCCTGAGATCTCAAGTCCCTTCGGGTATGAAAGAGGATAGCCTCCGCTTGCCATAACTACGCAGGCACAGCTGCCTAAGCTCCATTTTACGTCAATTTCGGAAAGTCTATGATTATAGATCGCTTCCATTATCTCCGTCAGATCGGTTTCAAGCATAGGGAGAACTACCTGAGTTTCGGGATCTCCGAAGCGGCAGTTATATTCGATCACCTTAGGACCGTCTGGAGTAAGCATAAGTCCGAAATACAGACAACCCTCAAAGGTTCTGCCCTCTGCGTTCATAGCGTTCATTGTAGGAAGAAAAATTTTGTCCATACACTCCTGTGCGATCTCAGCGGTATAATAAGGATTCGGAGCAACAGTACCCATACCGCCTGTATTAAGACCCTCGTCGTTATCATAGGCTCTTTTGTGATCCATTGATGAAAGCATAGGAACAACTGTTTTTCCGTCGGTAAATGAAAGCACTGAAACCTCAGGGCCTGTGAGAAATTCTTCGACAACTATTGTAGAACTGCTGTCACCAAACTGTTTGTTGTCGATCATTGAGCGTATAGCATTTACAGCTTCCTCCTCATTCTGAGCGAGAATTACTCCCTTTCCAAGCGCAAGACCGTCCGCCTTTATTACCGCAGGATAGGTATTCTGCTCTTTAACGTAGGAAATAGCGGATTCGCTGTCGGTAAAGACCTCATACCTTGCGGTAGGAATACTGTACTTTTTCATAAGCTCCTTTGAAAATACCTTTGAGCCTTCAATTATAGCCGCGTTTTTCTTAGGTCCAAAGGTCATAAAACCTTTTTCCTGCAAAGCGTCTACCATTCCAAGAACCAGAGGATCGTCTGGAGCGACAACGACCATATCGACTTCAAGCCTTTGAGCCAGAGCTTGTACGCCCTCTATATCCGTTGCGGAAACGTTGAAGCATTCCGCTCCGTCGGCTTCTATACCGCCGTTTCCCGGAGTGCAGTAGATTTTTTCAGCTTTTGGAGACTGAGCGAGCTTTCTAATTATGGCGTGTTCACGTCCGCCTCCTCCGACAACTAATATTTTCATTTTAATTCCTCCAAGCTTTGAGTTTCAGATTTTCTGTTCATATTACCCCGCTGTTGTTTGCGGAAATTAATTTAAGATCACCAATACGTCTTATAGCTGGACGTGTGTTCTTATCAGATATTAAATCACTGAACGCCTGTTTAGGACAAACGTTCAGTGAAATCGGTTTTGATTATAATACGGTAAAGGAATTGATAACGTCATTGAAATCACTTTCAATATTTGCAAATGCTGATTTTTCTGCGCCGTAGCTTATTGCGTAAATGTATCCGTTTTCAATTATGATTATCTGATTCATATTCATTGTGAAATTTTCAGACTGGCTTACATCAACAGATACTAAATATGCGTCCCTTCCGTTGACTGTCATTTCCGAGCCGCCTGTAACGCTGTAGCCTTCCGTAGAATCGTACTGCTTCTTTATGATCTCGGCATAGTCTGCTGGTGAAGATGAGCCGAATGTTCCTGCCGGCTGTGCAATTATGTTGAAGTTTGCGGTTGCCGCCATAGCGTCAGTGCCTCCGCCTGCATACATAAACATACAGTCAACCATTGAATTAGTATCGGAAGCGTTAGTCCAAAGTTTTTCGTCTACTTTAATTGTGTAGCCTGTTCCTGTAAATACTCCGTCCTTAAGTCCCTTTTCAGCGTTTGAACTGTCAGCTGAGGATTCAGCTGCTGATGATTCTTCAGCCTTTGACTCCTCCGCCTTTGATTCCTCAGCTGAAGATTCTTCAGCCTTTGATTCTTCGGCTTTGGATTCCTCAGCCGTTTCAGATGAGGTCACTGAAGCCTTTGATGATTTATCCTTCTTTGAGCTTGAAGAATCATCATCGCTTCCGCAGCCTGTAAAAGCCATAACGAGTGATGCCGCTATTGCGGCGATAAGCAGTTTCTTCATATTCTTTCTCCTTCTATAAAATTAAGATTAATGATGGAATAATCTTATTCCCGTAAATGCCATAGCCATGTTATATTTATTGCAGGTCATGATAACATGGTCATCTCTGATAGAACCGCCCGGCTCGGCAATGTATGAAACACCGGACTTTTTAGCTCTTTCAATATTATCTCCGAATGGGAAGAAAGCGTCAGAACCAAGGCATACGCCGGTATTCTTTTCAAGCCATTCTTTCTGTTCTTCCTTGGTGAAAACTTCAGGCTTGACCTTGAACATTTTCTGCCACTCACCGTCAGCGAGAACATCCATATACTCGTCGGAAATATAAACGTCAATAGTATTATCTCTGTCGGGACGGCGTATATCATCAACAAACTGAAGTCCCAGAACCTTGGGGTGCTGTCTGAGCCACCAGATGTCAGCCTTGTTTCCGGCAAGTCTTGTGCAGTGGATCCTTGACTGCTGACCTGCTCCGATACCTATTGCCTGACCGTCCTTAACGTAGCAGACGCTGTTTGACTGGGTATATTTAAGCGTGATCAGTGAGATGATCAAATCAATTTTTTTGTCATCAGGAATATTTTTGTTTTCTGTAACAATATTTGAAAGCATAGCTTCATCTATTTTAAGCTCATTTCTGCCTTGCTCGAACGTAACGCCGAAAACCTGTTTTCTTTCAATAGGATCAGGAACATAATTTTCGTCGATTTTAATAATGTTATAGGTTCCCTTTCTCTTTGACTTTAGAATTTCAAGAGCCTCGTCGGTATAGCCGGGAGCAATAATTCCGTCAGAAACCTCTCTCTTAATCATATTAGCTGTGCAGGCATCGCATTCGTCGGATAGTGCAATAAAGTCGCCGTATGAAGACATTCTGTCGGCGCCTCTGGCTCTTGCGTAAGCACAGGCAAGGGGAGAAAGCTCACCCAGATCGTCTACAAAATAAATCTTAGCCTCTGTTTCAGAAAGAGGTCTGCCTACAGCTGCGCCTGCCGGTGAAACGTGCTTAAAAGATGTTGCAGCACACATACCGGTAGCCTTTTTAAGCTCTCTTACAAGCTGCCAGCCGTTGAAAGCGTCAAGCAGATTTATATATCCAGGTTTGCCGTTAAGCACCTCGATAGGAAGTTCAGAGCCGTTTTCCATAAATACTCTCGACGGCTTCTGATTAGGGTTGCAGCCGTATTTTAAAAGCATTTCGTTTGCCATAAAAATTTTCCTCCTGTAATTTGGTATTTTCAGCAATAGAAAGTAATTATTTGCTGTATTTATTAACGATCCTTGAAACCGAGTTGCCTGTTTCAATATCAATATATCTTACAAACAGTGAAACTTTGTTGTCATCATTAAGGCTTTCCCAAAGCTTAGCTGTAAATTCCTCAATTTCGTTTGGAATTTCTACTTTCTTAGGCTCGCCCTCGAAGCTTGGCAGGGGATTTCCGTCGCCCATATATGTGTGGATAAAGTGACCGAAGCCGTTGAGGGGATTTGTGTAGGAGTATGTAAATCTTTCGCAGCAGTCAGGGTTTCCGTCTGCGGATTTAAGTATTGACATCGCATAATTATATGCGCCGTTTTCAACATGCATGATTCCGGAAATACGCGGCGTGTAGTTTGGAGCGTCATCCTCATATTCTCTGGTTCTGAGCGACTGCTCAAATGTCTGCTGCTTATCCATAAGCTCGTAGATAGTATCGGTCTGGTCACCGTTTGTAACTATCGTTTTATTGCCCAGTACACGTACAGGGGAGTATATGATAAGGTGCGGGTCGGTAAGCTTAGAGGGGTCTGCCGCTTCGGTTCTGATACCGTCATCAGTTTCGGTAAATACCCTGTTTCTTGAGTTTACGCTTCTGCCCATGATAAAATAGGCTGTTACCGCGTTTTTTCCGTCAGCGGATTTTCCGATAATAATTCCTCTTCCGGGGTAGGAATTGGACCTAAGCTCCTCGTAAATGTCAAGTGTTTTCATTATATACCTCCTGTTGTATATTTTTATGCTCGCTGTCTGATGGTTTGCAGAGTTTCAGCCTGATCATTGGTCTTCCTCAAGATCAACATACGCCTTGCCGTTTACAATGGAAATTCTGCCTTCACAGAACAGTGACACTGCTTTTGGCAGCAGCTTCCATTCTACATTTTCCATTATTCTTCTCTGGAGCGTTTCGGGAGTATCGCCGTTTTCCACATCAACCGTCCCCTGAAGAATTATTGCGCCTGCGTCTGCTTTTTCATTTACAAAATGTATCGTTGCACCCGATACCTTGACGCCGTATTCAAGCGCCTTTTCATGTACTTTAAGCCCGTAGCAGCCCTCGCCGCAGAAGGAGGGGATAAGCGCCGGGTGAACGTTTATGATCCTATAGCTGTAAGCCTTTGTAACGCACTCGTCGAGGATAGTCATGAAGCCTGCGAGTACCACCAGATCCGCCTTTTGCCTGTCAAGCTCAGCCAGTACCGCACGGCTGTATGAAACGCTGTCGGAATAGTCTTTTCTTGATATCACCACTGAAGGAATACCTGCAGTTTCTGCACGTTCAAGAGCATAGGCCCCCTCTTTTGAAGAAATTACGCAGGTGATTTTTCCGCCCTTGATTTCTCCTCTTTTTTCAGCGTCGATAAGCGCCTGTAAATTTGTTCCGCCGCCTGAAACGAGAACGCATATTTTTTTCAAATAAAAAACCTCTTTCTTAACTTTTATTTCCGAAGGGTTTATAAAACACCCTTCACTAATAGGCAAAAAAGGGGGAAAAGTTGCATACAAATGTGCAACTATGAACAAAAAAGTTTTTAATTAAATTAAATTTTGTAGCTATGCATAAAATATATGATATAAAATTATGCAGAAGCTACAAATAAAATGAAAGATATTTACTGTAAAATATTACTAGACAAGCTGTGATCCTTGCCTATATCAGCCGTAGATCAGCAGATTATTACGCCGAGATCGGATTCTACCAGCTCGCCGAGAACGTAAGCCTCTTCGCCTGCCGCATTGATAGCGGCAACAGCCTTGTCAGCGTCGTTTTTATCAACTACGACTGTCATTCCCACGCCCATATTAAAGGTATTGAACATATCACGCTCAGGAATGTTTCCTGTTTTGGCAATAACGTCAAATATCGGAAGCACCTGAACGGCACTTCTTTCAATCTTAGCGGAAAGACCGTTCGGCAGTGATCTAGGAATATTCTCATAGAAACCGCCGCCTGTAATATGTGAAATTGATTTTACCTTTACGCTGTCAAGAAGCTTCATTACAGCCTTTACATATATCTTGGTAGGCGTAAGCAATACGTTTCCGAGGGTAGTTCCCAGGTCGGAATAATGTCTTGCAAGATTTGACTCGCTTACGTTGAACACCTTTCTTACAAGGGAGAAGCCGTTTGAGTGAACTCCGCTCGATTTGATAGCTATCATAACGTCGCCGGCCTTCTGAGTATCGGGCTTCAGTATTTTGTCCTTATCAACAACTCCTACAGCGAAGCCTGCAAGGTCGTATTCGTCAACTGGATAGAAGCCCGGCATTTCCGCGGTCTCTCCTCCGATAAGCGCCGCTCCCGACTGAACGCAGCCTTCAGCAACGCCTGAAACTATCTGAGCTATCTTTTCGGGATAGTTTTTTCCTACGGCAACGTAGTCAAGGAAAAACTGCGGCTTTGCTCCGCAGCAGATAATATCGTTTACGCACATAGCAACGCAGTCAATTCCTACGGTATCGTGCTTATCCATAAGAAAAGCGATCTTAAGCTTTGTTCCGACGCCGTCTGTTCCCGAAACAAGAACAGGCTTTGAGATACCTGTCATATCAAGCTCGAACAGACCGCCGAAGCCGCCGAGTCCGCTCAGTACGCCGCTTGTCATAGTACGTCCGACATACTGCTTCATAAGCTCTACTGCTTTATATCCGGCAGTAACGTCAACGCCGGCTTCCTTGTAGCTGTTTGAGTAACTGTTCATAATTTTATCCTTTCAAGCTTTATTCTTTACTTATGCTCTGATATTTTATATTCAAATTTATCCTTAGGCATTTCCTTAGGCACTTCTATTGGATAGCTTCCGCTGAAGCAGCCTGTGCAGAAGCCGCAGTCTGAATTTCCGGCAAGCTTCTGTACACTTTCAACGCTGAGGTAGCCCAAGCTGTCCGCGCCGATATAGCGGCATATTTCCTCATTAGTCATACGGCAGGCTATAAGGTTGTCTTTGCTGTCGATGTCCGTACCGAAGTAGCAGGGGGAAACGAACGGAGGACTGGAGATCCTGACGTGGACCTCTTTTGCGCCTGCGTCTCGCAGCAGTTTTACGATACGAGCGCAGGTAGTTCCTCTTACTATACTGTCGTCTATCATAACGACTCTTTTGCCTTTTACGGTGTTTGATATCGCATTCAGCTTTATCTTCACCGAATTTGTTCTTTCCGTCTGAGTCGGCTGGATAAATGTCCTTCCTATATAGCGGTTTTTAATAAATCCGATACCGTAGGGGATTCCGCTTTCCTGTGAAAATCCCAACGCTGCGTCAAGTCCGGAATCCGGAACGCCGATGACAATATCAGCGTCTGCAGGGTGCTCGCGCCACAGATATTTTCCTGCTCTCAGCCTTGCTTTATGGACGCTTGAGCCTTCGATTACCGAATCGGGACGTGCAAAGTAGACATATTCAAAAACGCACATAGTACCCTTGCCGCCGCAGTGGCTTTCTATTGAACGCAGTCCGTTTTTGTCGATCACAATAATTTCTCCCGGCTTTATATCACGGATAAACTCCGCACCGATACTGTCGAAAGCGCAGGTTTCAGATGAAACAACATAGCCGCCGTCTATCTTTCCGAGGGAAAGAGGTCTGAAACCGTTGGGATCTCTTACTGCGATCAGCTTTGACGGCGACATAATTACAAGAGAGTATGCGCCTTTTATCTTGTCCATAGTTCTCTCGACAGCCGTTTCGATCGAAGGAGCCGTAAGGCGTTCCTCGGTTACGGAATATGAAATTACCTCTGTATCGTTGGTCGTATGAAAGATCATGCCCTTATTCTCATACTTCTCCCTAAGTTTTCTGGCGTTGGTAAGATTGCCGTTATGGGCTATTGCAAGCGGTCCCTTGACATGGCGTACTACCAACGGCTGAGCATTTACAGCGCTGCAGCTGCCGGTAGTCGAATAACGCACATGACCTATAGCAATGTTGCCTTTTCCCAGCTGTTCAAGCGTATCCCTGTCAAAAACCTGATTTACAAGGCCGAGATTTTTATGATGTCTGAAAACTCCGTCGTCGTTTACAACTATACCGCAGCTTTCCTGTCCTCTGTGCTGCAAAGCGTAAAGCGCAGTATATGTCTGAGCGGCAACGTCGCTTGTTTCATCGGTATAGATACCGAAAACGCCGCATTCTTCGTGAATAGAGTTAAACATTAGCAAAACCTCCGGATAAATGGATAAAGTCGGATATGTGTCAGAGCGTATGCTGCGTCTTATTTTATTGTTAAATTCCGGCTTCAGAAACTCTCTTCATCATTTCCTGATAAGCGTCCTCTACGCCGCCCATATCTCTTCTGAATCTGTCCTTATCAAGCTTTTCATGAGTAGCAGAATCCCAGAAGCGGCAGGTATCGGGCGAGATCTCGTCAGCGAGAATGATCTCTCCGTGAAATCTTCCGAATTCGATCTTGAAGTCGATAAGGTCAACGTTGATCTTCTTAAAGAACTTTACCATAAAGTCATTAACCATAAAAGCGTATTTTGTAATAGCTTCGATCTCTTCCTCGGTAGCAAGGTCGAGTCCAAGAGCGTAATATTTATTGATAAACGGATCACCCAGCTCGTCGCATTTATAGCTGAATTCAAGAGTAGGCTGCTTAAGCTTTGTACCCTCTGCAATTCCAAGCTTCTTTGAAAAACTTCCCGCAGCTACGTTTCTTACGATCACTTCAAGAGGAACGATCTCAACTTTTTTTACTATAGTTTCTCTGTCGCTTATCTCTTTTACGAGATGAGTAGGAACGCCTTCTTTTTCAAGCAGGCTCAGCATAAGGTTTGTCATTTTGTTGTTGATAGCGCCTTTGCCTAAAATAGTGCCTTTCTTCTCGCCGTTAAATGCGGTAGCATCGTCCTTGTAATCAACGATAACAAGATCGGGGTCGTTGGTTGCATATACCTTTTTAGCCTTGCCCTCATAGAGCTGTTCTGTTTTTACGATGTTTTCCATAACCAATTCCTCCATTATAAATTTATAGTATTTTGTACTTTTTAATATTTATATATTTTCGCCTGTTTTTTGAGCGAAAAGAATATCCATACAATGCTTATGCGGTGTTCCACCACTGTTGCAGTCAAAAATAATTTCCGAGCAGCTATTTATTATCCAATCGTGATATAATGTGAAAAGTTCGCCTGAGTGCCATATCTGTCTGTTCTTTTCTGCGTCATCAGGACGACTTAGAAAAGGTTTGCTGACAAATACATTAAAAGCGTTTATACCATTTAATGCAGTATGTTTTTTGAAATTATCAAAAATTTCTGCTCTTTTTTCAGGCGGAACAAAATGCAGAACTTCTGAACAAAAAAGAATATCAAACTAATTTTCAAGCTTGAAATCAAGTAAATCAGCAACAAAAAAATTAATGTCCACATTGTGCTTTTTAGCTAATCTGAAAAGAGATATATCAGAATAATTCTACCTTTGGTTGAATTAAAGCTCCGCAATAGCTTTCTGAAGCTTTTCGTCTTTAGCCTTTACTCCCTCGATCATTTCTTTTTTAGCGTCCTCAAGCTTGTCCGCAAGAGTTTCGTCCGAAAGCGCAAGCATCTGGACAGCCAGTACCGCCGCATTCCTAGCTCCGTTTATAGCAACTGTAGCAACGGGGATACCGGAAGGCATCATTACTGTTGCAAGAAGAGCGTCGAGTCCGTCAAGTGCAGCTGATTTAATTGGAATACCGATAACCGGCAGCGTAGTGTGACCTGCAATAACTCCTGCCAGATGAGCCGCCATTCCGGCAGCGCATATTATAACTCCGAAGCCGTTTTCCTTTGCCTTTGAAGCAAACTCAGCGGCAAGCTCAGGAGTTCTGTGAGCTGACATAACTCTGCATTCTACAGGCACTCCGTATTTTTTCAGCTCGCATACAGCGTCCTTAACAATCGGAAAATCGCTGTCCGAGCCCATAATGACCGCTACTTTTTTCATAAAATATCCTCCCGCAGTATTTGTTAATAAAAAAACTGCAACTATAGCGTTGCAGTTTTATTTTTGACTGAAATAATATGATTAGAGTGCAAAAAACCAAGAACACGTCCGCATACATCGGACATATCCTTTGAAATATAAGAGAAACGCTCTGAAAAAACGGTTTTTTCGGAAACTGCCGTTTTCATTCCTTATCCTCCTAAAGCACTCGATAATATAAAGCTCCGCCGCACCGCCTTTTACCATAATTTTACGACGTGAGAACATAGAACCTTACATTAATATTGTACTATACTTATATAGAAATTTCAACACCATAATATATAAAATTTATAACGAATAAAAATAGATTTATTGTGTAAAATCACTATATATTGAATCTGGGAGGCATACTGTCAGGATATGTGCCGGAGGAGGGATTTACAGAGCCTTCAGCCATATTATCCACAAGCTGATGCATTTCTTCTTTGGAACGGACGCTGTGAGTGCTTGAAATAAGCTGCTCCTTCTGATCGGAGGAAAGCCTTGTGAAGTAATCCATAGCCAGAGGATTTTGAGCCATAGCCATTGCAAGTCCCAGAGGCATATCAAGACCGTTTGAATAATTTCTCTTATCCATTCTTATCGTTCCTTTCATAAAAAATTTCCCGGGAAATACCCGTAATAATATTTTTACCTCAATTGCTTAAAATAAACCGCGTAACGCTGAAAAACTATATTTCTTATTGGTTGACAAAATGTAAATATCATGTTAAAATAATCTGAGATCATATGACGCGGCAAAAGCGTAATTCTTTGAAAGGGACAGGATTTTTAATGGAAAATCTTTCAAATATAAAAGTGATAAAGGACGTACTTGAACGGCACAGCTTTACATTTTCTAAGTCGCTGGGGCAGAACTTTCTGATAAATCCTACGGTATGTCCGAAAATTGCGGAAATGGGCAACGCCAGGAAAGGCTTTGGTATAATCGAGATAGGGACAGGTATCGGCGTGCTTACCAACGAGCTTGCAAAAAGAGCGGACAAGGTAGCCGCTGTAGAAATTGACAAGCGCCTTATTCCTGTTCTTGAAGAAACGCTTGCGGAGTATTCAAACGTCAGGATAATAAACGGCGATATTATGAAGACCGATCTTTCAAAGCTTATTGAGGAGGAGTTTGAAGGATTGGAGGTCGCCGTATGCGCAAATCTTCCGTATTATATTACTTCACCCGTAATTATGAAGCTTCTTGAGGAAAGGCTTCCTATAAGATCTGTAACGGTCATGGTACAGAAGGAAGCGGCGCAGCGTTTATGTGCAAAGCCGGGAACGAGGGAAGCGGGCGCAATCACTGCGGCGGTAAATTATTTTTCTGAACCCAAGCTTCTTTTCAACGTTTCAAGGGGAAGCTTTATGCCTCCGCCTAATGTGGACAGCTGCGTTATAAGGTTCGACATAAGGGAAAAAACTCCGGAGGGAGTTACGGACGAAGCATTTTTCTTTCGGACGGTAAGGGGAGCTTTTTCTCAGCGGAGAAAAACGCTGGTAAATTCGGTTTCGGCTTCGCTTGGGATAGATAAATCCGTTGTTACAGCCGCCGCTGTACGATCCGGACTTGAGGAAAGCGTCAGACCCGAAAAGCTTACTTTGGAACAGCTGATACGTTTTACAGAGGAGCTGAGGCAGGGGACAGAGCCTTAGATCATCAATTACGATTAATGTCGTTTTGTGCAGATTAAAATATTATGATATTCCCGTATTTCTGACATTTTTCACCGTATATTTTTGCTATGATATTGATATTCAAGTCTTGCAAAATATAGGAAGTGGTGATAATATGTTAAAGATAAGGGAACGGACGGCTGCTCATACGTCAAAAAAGAGCGTCAGCGTTATCGGCTGTATTATAACAGCTGCTGCGGCTTTTCTGGCTTCTATGGGAAAAATAATGGGTTATCCGTCTCCGGTAAATGTGGCGGTCGCCGTTGTTTCGGGAAAATATATAATTCCGGCGTTCCTCGGCTCGGCGCTCAGCTACATAGTATCAGGAAATGCGGAAAACGGCATTATACAGCTTTGCACTATTCTGGTCATAGCGGGAATAAGACTGACAGTCATGCATGACAGCCGAAGGGACGATCCTGTTTTTCTGGGACTGCTTACGTCGGGGATAATGATACTTTTCAGCTGCGTTATGTCGGTTGCCGTGCCGTCTGACGCATATACGGCGTCGCTTCGCATGATAACTGCGCTGATAGGCGGCTGTCTGGTATTTATCGCAAAGACCGTAAAGCAGAATTATGAATGCGAGGGAGTATTTGAGCTTGGCGGACTGAACGGAGTTTTTGCGGCAATACTGTATATAATGACGGTCGCGACGCTTGCGGCAGTTCCTCTTCCGTATTTCAACGCCGGCAGGATCTTCGGCGCATTCGCACTGCTTGCCGCTGTTAGAAAATATAAAACGGCGGGAGGAGCGGTAGTAGGAGCGCTGACTACCTGCGGTATACTGCTGTGCAGTCCTCAGCTGGCGGGGAATACGCTTCTGCTTGCGACCTCGGGGCTTATATGCGGGGCCTTTGTACAGTTCGGAGTTCTTGCAGCGGCTTTTGTTTTTATAGGTGTATCGCTTATAAGCCTTGTCGCTATCGGAATAAATTCAGATACGTTTTTTATGTTTGCTGATCTGCTTGCCGGTTCTGTTCTGTTTATAGCCTGTCCGGTTTCATTTCTCAAAAAAACCGCCGCCCGATTTTTCGGAGTGCGCAGCTCGGTAGACCTTGTAGGCCAGACCGCTTCCTCTAGGCTGAATTTTGCTTCCAGAACTCTGGGAGATATAAGGGGGCAGATCGCTCTGGTATCTGCCGCAATTGATAAAAAAACAGAAAATGCGGATCTTAAGGTAAGAGTATGTACTGCGGTATGCGGAAACTGCGAGCTTTTCGGAATGTGCTGGAAGAAATCCAGAAATGCGGCAAAGCAGGCGTTTGAAAGGCTTGAGCAGACGGTAATGAAGTATAACGGAATAAGCGTGCTTGATGTGGAAAAGCAGCTTCCTCTCTGCTGCAGGACGGAGGCTCTTACAGACGGTTTTAATGAAATATACAAAAACCTGCTGGCTGAAAAAGCCGACAATATAAGAGTCAAGGAGCTTAGGGGGATACTTACCGAGCAGCTTTCATCAATGGAGGATATGCTGAGCGATCTGTCTTACAGAGTCGGACAGGTCAGGGCGGTAGATCCGTCGCTTTCAGCGCAGGTAAGGGACCATTTTGCTCAGCTTGGTTATCCTAACGCAAAGGCTTGCGTTTATATAGACGAGAACAGCACCCAGAGGGCGGAGGTTTTTCTTACCGCAGGTTTTAAGGGTGATCTGGTAAAGCTTACTACCGGAATAAGCGCCATTGCCGAAACCGACTTTGATATCCCTGTAATAACTCAGGTCGATAACGTAACCAAGCTTTCCTTCAACGAGCTTCCGGCTTTTGAAATACAGACGGGAACCTTTCAGGCGTCAAGCGGCGATAATGAATATTCCGGTGATACGCTGGATATTCTTGAACTTACAGCCTGTGAAAAGTATATTATTCTTTCGGACGGCATGGGTACAGGAAAGCGGGCAAGGCTCGATTCGATGTTTGCCGTTAACCTTGCATGCAGGCTGCTGAAGGCGGGATTCTCAATGACTACAGCTCACAGGCTTATCAATTCTATCCTGAGAGTAAAGGGCTGGGAGGAATCTTTTGCTACGCTGGATCTCCTCAGGCTGGATCTTTGCGGAGGAAGTGCGGAATTTCTCAAATCAGGAGCAGCTCCCGCTTATCTTTACCGCGACGGTGCGTTTAGGGTAATAGGAGGACAGGCGTTCCCGGCGGGTATTCTGGAGGATTGCCCTCCGGATACTGAGAATCTGAAGCTCTTTAAGGGAGATATAATAATAATGACCTCCGACGGCGTGAGCGAAAGTACAGTCAGACGGCTTCCGTCAGTAATAAAACGGAAAGCTTCATCTCCTGCCGAGATCGCTCAGAAGCTGGGCGAGTACGCAATGAACGTTAAAAACGGAGGAAAGCGGGACGATATTTCTATTGCGGTCATCAGCATAGACGGAAGAAAATAGGTTTTTTATATAACCAGTCTTATCGTATTGTCATTTTGCACAAATACGAGTGTTGAAATATGTGACAAACTGAAAATAATAACTAAAAGTCTTGCAAATTCGTTCAAAATCGGTTAAAATAAAAGCATGGGAATTTTTATATTTCAGTTGCTTTTCAGGAATTAACAGAATGAGAATCAAAGCGCCGCGTCGGCGCACAAAACACGGCGAAAGGAGCAATACTTCCCGCAGGAGGAGGTATGGACGGTAAAATGATCAAAAAAATACCCGAAGAATATAAACTGCCGCTTCATTTGTTTCATCAGGGTACGAATCTGATGACCTATGAATTTCTCGGCTGTCATAAAGGAGAAAAGGACGGAAGAGAAGGCTATTATTTCAGAGTATGGGCGGCTAAGGCGAAGTCGGTTTCAGTCGTCGGCGATTTCAACGATTGGGACGAGTCTGCCGATCCTATGGAAATGATAGCGGAAACCGAGGTATGGGAAGCTTTTATAGAAGGTCTGAAGCAGTTCGATACATATAAGTTTTCGGTTGTCGGCTGCGACGGCAAAACAAGGCTGAAAGCAGATCCGTACGGAACTCATATGGAGGTCAGTCCTGCGACCGGAAGCAAAATATACGATATAGACGGATACTGCTGGGGCGACGGCAAGTGGATAAAGGATAAGGAGAAGAAGGATATATATAATTCTCCGATGAACATTTACGAGACTCATCTAAATTCATGGAGAACCTGTACCGAAGGAAGATTTATGGGATATATTCCTTTTGCACAGCAGATCATCCCTTACCTTAAAGATATGGGTTATACGCATATCGAGCTTATGCCTCTTGCGGAATACCCGTTTGAGGGTTCGTGGGGTTATCAGGGAATAGGCTATTACGCTCCTACCTCAAGATTTGGCACTCCAGCTGATTTTATGAAGATGATAGATATGTTTCACCAGGCGGAAATAGGCGTTATTCTTGACTGGGTACCTGCTCATTTTCCGAGGGACGAGGCAGGGCTTTTCGAGTTTGACGGCGGTCCGTCCTACGAATACGCCGACCCTAAAAAGCGGGATCATCTTGCTTGGGGCACAAGAGTATTCGATTACGGCAGGGGCGAGGTAAGGTCTTTTCTTATTTCAAACGCTCTTTACTGGCTGGAAAAATTCCACATTGACGGACTTCGGGTCGATGCAGTAGCGTCTATGCTTTATCTTGACTATGACCGCAGGGACGGGGAATGGACACCCAACGTATTCGGCGGACACGAGAATCTTGAAGCTATTGATTTCTTTAAAAGACTCAACGAGGCGGTTTTTGCCAGAAACCCAAAGGCTCTGATGATAGCGGAGGAATCTACTGCATGGCCTATGGTAACAAAGCCGACCGGCGACGGAGGACTAGGATTCAATTTCAAGTGGAATATGGGCTGGATGAATGATATGCTCAAATATATGGCGATGGATCCTATAAACAGGGCGTTTCATCACGATATGCTTACGTTTTCGTTTTTCTATGCCTTTTCGGAAAATTTTATTCTTCCTATCTCTCATGACGAGGTAGTTCACGGTAAGGCTTCGCTTGTTAATAAGATGTTCGGATCGGATACAGACCAGAAGTTCGCTCAGGCACGGCTGTTCATGGCTTATATGATGGCTCACCCCGGCAAAAAGCTTCTGTTTATGGGCTCGGAATTCGCTCAGTTCAGAGAATGGGATTATGAGAGCGGTCTTGAGTGGTTTATGATAGAGGAATATGAAAATCACAGAAATTACTGGAAGTATATAAAGAACCTGAATCATTTCTATCTTGAGCATCCTCAGCTGTGGGAAAATGATTTTACCTGGGAAGGCTTCAGCTGGATATCCAACGACGATTACAGGCAGAGTATAATAATATTCAGGCGTTTTGACCGCAAGGGAAACGAGATAATCGCAGTCTGCAATTTCGTTCCGGTAGGAAGGACTTCATACTGTTTCGGAGTTCCTTATAAAGGCTCATATACCGAGGTGCTGAATTCGTCATCTCCCAACGGAGAGCCTTCTGTAAACGGAACGGTAAGATCCAAGCCTGTTCCTATGCACGGTTTTGACAATTCCATATGCATTGATATTCCGGCGTTTTCGGTAATGTACTTTACTGTAAAAAAGGCGCCGGTAAGGAAGGCTAAAAAAGCCGCAGATACAAAAAAGACCGGCTGCGAAAAGAAAAAGGCTCCGGTCAAAAGGAAAAGTAAGTCCGCTGCCGAATAGTTCGGCTGAAAAATAGATGAAAAATATTACATTGGTGGGTGAATTATTATGTTCAACAAAAAAGAATGCGTAGCTATGCTGCTTGCCGGTGGACAGGGAAGCCGCTTGTACGCTCTGACTCAGACTGTGGCTAAGCCTGCTGTGCCTTTCGGTGCTAAATACCGTATTATCGACTTTCCGCTGTCTAACTGCATTAATTCGGGTATTGATACGGTAGGAGTTCTTACTCAGTATCAGCCGCTTGCGCTGAATGAATATATCGGAAACGGTCAGCCTTGGGATCTTGACCGTATTCACGGAGGAGTTCATGTGCTTCCTCCTTATCAGAAAGCGTCGGGAGCAGATTGGTATTCAGGAACAGCAAACGCTATTTATCAGAATATGGCTTTTATTGAAAGATACGATCCGGAGTACGTTATTATTCTTTCGGGCGACCATATTTATAAGATGGATTACAATAAAATGCTTGCTTATCATAAGGAAAAGAATGCGGACGCAACTATTGCCGTTATCGACGTTCCTAAGGAGGAAGCCTCACGCTTCGGTATCATGATAACGGACGATAAGGACAATATCATAGACTTTGAGGAAAAGCCTAAGGTTCCTCGTTCGACGCTTGCGTCTATGGGTATTTATATTTTTACATGGTCTAAGCTAAAGGCCTATCTTATTGCAAACGAAGAGGATAAGGAAGCCAGCAAGGACTTCGGAAAGAATATTATTCCTGATATGAAGAATGCCGGAGAAAAGCTTGTAGCTTACCGCTTCGACGGCTACTGGAAGGACGTAGGAACGATAGATTCGCTTTGGGAAGCCAATATGGATCTTATAAATCCCAATATCCCTATAGATCTGTACGACCCCGCATGGAAAATCTATTCTAGAAATCCCGTGCTTCCTCCGCAGTATATCGGAAAGGGAGCATCGGTTCAGAATTCAATGGTTACTGAGGGCTGCTTTATTGACGGTTCGGTTGAATTTTCAATGATCTCAGAGGGCGTTGTTGTAGAAGAGGGCGCTGAAATATATGATTCTATACTTATGCCGGGCTGCGTTGTAAGGAAGGGCGCAAAGGTAGAATATTCTATCGTAGGAGAAAATTCCGTTATCGGTGAAAATGCTCATATAGGCGCAAGACCTGAAAATATTGACGACAAGGATACATGGGGAGTCGCAGTAGTCGGTCACAATATAAATATTTCGGACGGCGTTTCGGTAGCCCCCAAGGCGATCGTATCGTCAGATATGTAGGAAAGGAATGGCTAGACATGGATGTAAATATGGGTAATGTTCTCGGTCTTATTTTTGCGAATATGCATGATATGACCGTAGGCGATCTGACTAAAAACAGGACAATGGGCTCTATTCTTTTCGGCGGAAGATACCGTCTTATAGATTTCCCGCTGTCCAATATGGTAAACAGCGGTATTTCAGAGGTAGGCGTAATTACAAAGTCCAATTACCAGTCGCTTCTGGATCATCTCGGCTCTGCAAGGGAGTGGGATCTTTCAAGGAAGAAGGGCGGACTTTATATACTTCCTCCTTTCGGCAATGTTGACAGCAAGCTTTACAGAGGACGAATAGAGGCGCTTTACGGAGCTATGAGCTTTATAAAGCATTCAATGGCTGAATATGTCGTGCTTTCCGACTGCGATATAGTTACGAATATGGACTTTAAGCCTATAGTTTCTCAGCATATCTCAAGCGGAGCGGATATAACGATAGTAGCTCATACGGGAGTATATACAAGCGAGGATATCAAGCAGTCTACAGTTGTAAATACAGACGAGGAGGGCAGCGTCAAGTCTGTTCTTATCCAGCCGGATATAAGCGGTACCTGTACCGCAAGCCTTAATATCTTTATAATGAGCAAGCAGTTCCTTATAGATATGATCTCAGATTCTATTGCAAGAGGAAACGTCAGCTTTGAAAAGGATATTCTACAGGAAAAATGCAGGGAGCTGAATATCAAGGTATATGAATATTCGGATTATTTCAGCAAGATAACAAGCGTAGAAAGCTATTTTAAGGCCAATCAGGAACTTCTTAAACCGGAAAATGCCAGAAAGCTTTATCTGCCGAAGAGGTCTATCTATACCAAGGTCAGCGACAACGCCCCTGTAAAGTACGACCTTGACAGCTGCGTTGAAAATTCGCTTATTGCCGACGGCTGCGTTATCGAGGGCAGCGTTGAAAATTCGATACTTTTCAGAGGAGTAAAGGTAGGCAAGGGAGCAAAGGTAAAGAACTGCATACTTATGCAGGGTACAGTTGTCGGAGATGATTCCGAGGTAACGTATCTTATTACCGACAAAAATGTAACGATCAAAGAAAATCATATTCTTACAAGCGCACCAAGCTATCCTATGTATATCGGAAAGGGCGCTTCGGTATAGACAACCGGATATTAAATTCTGATCAAGAAAGAGGGCATTATTTTGAATATACTGTATACGGCAAGCGAGGCGCTGCCTTATATCGCCTCGGGCGGTCTTGCCGACGTTGCAGGTTCGCTTCCTGCGGCTATAAATGCTGAGGGGCATGACTGCAGGGTGGTGATCCCGTACTACAGCCAGATAAAGCAGGAGCTGAAGGATCAGCTGACATACTTAACTAATTTTACCGTTCCCGTTGCCTGGAGAAATCAGTACTGCGGAGTTTTTACAGGCAATATAAACGGAGTGACTTATTATCTTCTGGATAACGAGTATTATTTTGCAAGAAACGGTCTTTACGGTTTTTATGACGATGCGGAAAGATTTATTTTCTTCTCACGCGCCGTACTGGAGCTGCTTCGATATATTGATTTTAAGCCTCAGGTAATAAACGCAAACGACTGGCAGACAGCTTTGGTTCCGGTATACTATGATATATTCTACCGTTATCAGAGCGGTTACGAGGACATCAAGACTGTATTTACTATTCATAATATTCAGTATCAGGGACGCTACGGTCTTGAAATAATCAACGATCTTATGGGGATTCCGCTTTATCATACCGACCTTTTGTCGTATGACGGCGATGTTAACTTTATGAAAGCGGCTATAGAGGCTGCAGATAAGGTAACTACCGTTTCTCCGAGCTATGCATGGGAAATTCTTGACCCTTGGTATTCTCACGGCCTTGACAGGATACTTGTACATAAGCAGTACAAGCTATGCGGTTTCCTCAACGGAATAGACCAGAATGTGTATAATCCCGAAACTGACCCGAATATCGAGAAAAATTACAGTCTGAATGACAAATCCGGAAAAGCGGTATGCAAGGCGAAGCTGCTGGAGGAAATGGGAATGGCTCCGGGCAAAGAGCCTGTTATCGGAATTGTAACCAGGTTCGTTTCACATAAGGGATTGGATCTGATAAAGTATGTATTCGAGGATATAATCAGGCTCGGCTATAAATTTGTTATTCTTGGTTCAGGCGAGAAGATATATGAGGATTTCTTCAGAGAAATGCATTATCGCTATCCTGACAGAGTAGGAGTAACGATAGGCTTTGTTCCGTCGCTTTCAAAGCGGATCTATTCAGGCGCAGATATGTTCCTTATGCCTTCCCAGAGCGAACCCTGCGGTCTTGCTCAGATGATCTCCCTGAGGTACGGTACAATACCTATAGTAAGGGAAACCGGAGGACTGAGGGATTCTATTCATGACGCGGGAGCGCCGGGAGGAAACGGGTTTACATTCAAGTCCTACAACGCTCATGATATGCTTGACGCCTGCACAAGAGCAAGAGTTTATTATGACGACAGAATGAAGTGGGGTAAGCTTGTGAATCTTGCAATGAAAGAAGATTTCAGCTGGAAGAGGTCTGCAAAGCTGTATATCGGACTTTATGAGGACATTCACTAATATTTTAATATCATCTGTTTTGAAGAGCGTTCCGCATATCAGCGGGGCGTTTCTTCGTTTATGCGGTTGACATTATTAATAAAATAATGTATAATATTTTATATAATTAAGTGTTTAAATAAGATTGAGTTTAAGAATTAAATAAATTAAAGAAAATTTAAAGGAGAGGCATAAATGGACAACAAGGTAAACCTGCTGATCGAAAATATTGAAAGGGTCATAGTCGGAAAAAGGGACGCTATAAAGAAAGTTATCTCCGCAATGCTATGCTCAGGTCATGTACTGATAGAGGACGTTCCGGGCGTAGGAAAGACCCAGCTGGTTTCGGCTCTTGCCAGATCAGTTGAGGGGAAATTCAACAGAATACAGCTTACTCCTGATATAATGCCGTCTGATATAGTCGGATTTTCAATGATAAACCCCGAAACAAGACAGCTTGAATATAAGCAGGGAGCTGCAATGTGCAATTTTCTGCTTGCCGATGAGATTAACCGTGCCTCGCCAAAATCACAGTCCAGCCTGCTGGAGGTTATGGAGGAGCATCAGATCTCCCTCGACGGGAAGACCTATGATCTGCCTGCTCCGTTTATGGTGCTTGCAACACAGAACCCTGTTGAGACATATGGAACATATCATCTTCCTGAAGCGCAGATGGACAGATTTATCATGAAAATATCAATGGGCTATCCGACTGCCGAAGAAGAGCTTGAGATCATGGAAAGAGCCGAAAACGGAGCGGATATAAGAAACGTTACCTCTGTAATGAGTGTAGACGATGTTGAGAAAATGATCTCTGAGGCGGCTAAAACCGTTACCGCTCCAAGTATCAAGCAGTATATAATAGATCTTACAGCCGCAACGAGAAATTCGGATTATGTAAAGCTCGGCGTATCTCCCAGAGGTAGCATAGCCTTGCTTAAAGCTTCCAAGGCTTACGCATTCGTTGAGGGAAGGGGTTATGTTGTTCCGGACGATGTAAAGGCGGTTATGACAAGCGTTTTGGCTCATCGTCTTATGCTTTCCCCTAAGGGAAAATCTGCCTTTGATTCAAACGAGCAGGCTATGGAACATATATCTCTCAGCGTAAGCGCTCCGACTGACGGCGGTAACTGATATGAAGCACTTTATTGCGTATTTGTTCTGCATTGCTGTTGCGGCGGCAATAGCGGTTCTTATTGACGGAAGCGGCGGAGTAATGATAGGACTGATCCTTATTACGGCGCTGATAGTATCAGAACTGGTGCTGCTGTTTTTCAGAAAAAAGATAAGCTTTGAGACCGAATGCTCACAGAATCTGCTTTCCAAGGGCGATGTGCTTGAAGTAACTGTCAGGCTGAAAAAGCAAACCGTACTGCCGACGCCCTTCATTGAAGTGGAGCTGACGTCATCGTTACAGCTGGAGGCTAAGGATAAAACGGTATACAGACTTGCTCTGGCTTCTATGAATTATGAAAAGATAATAGTTCCGTTTACTGCGGTCAGCTCGGGAATGTCCTTTGCAGCAGTTAAAAGTATCCGTCTTATGGACTTTCTCGGGATATTTTCGATATCGGTATTTGATAATAATAAGCTTGAACAGAAGCATGATATACGGGTGCTTCCGAGTATTCCCGATACAGGCGTTCAGGCTGAAATTTTAAGGACAACATCTGAAAACTCCGGCTTTAACGATTCTGAGGAGGAAACATCTGAAACCGCAGCAGGCTCGACGGGCGTTCCCGGCTATGAGCATAGGGTGTATACTCCGGGTGATCCTATAAAAAAGATAAACTGGAAGCTGTCCTCAAAGCGGGATATTTACATGGTAAGACTGGACGAAAAGCTTACGGTAACAAGTCAGGTATTTGTTCTTGATATTCCGCAATTTGAAAATGTGACGGCGCAGGATCACAGAAATTTTGACATAGTCACAGAAGGCTGTCTTGCAATGCTGTCTATGCTTGTTTCACAGGGAATGGAAAGCGATGTTTACTATTATAAAGACAAATGGAATCATGTTAATATAAAAAATATGGGCGGACTGCTGGAGCTTCAGGAAAAGCTGTCGGGCTTTTCTCCGGTCACGCCGCCTGAACGTGTTCCTGCCGAGGCTTTGAAGTCCGGTGCGGCTGTTATTTTTACAGCTGTCGATATAGCGCATGAGAGCTTGTCGTATGAAATTTTCGGAATAAAGGATGCGGTTTTCGCAGCGCATGAAAACTGCGGCTTTACCGCAATTGACAATCTCTGGATATGCACATCGGATTTTGAATTTAAAAAGCTTACTTAGATATGTATGACGAATAATGAGATCATTTAAGATTATTATTGAACGGAGGAGATCCAGGGCGCTGAAACGGCGTCTATGATCCTGCCATTTTGCCTATGAATAAAATTATAAAAAATAAAGATACGCTTATTGATAAAGCGGTAAAATATATTCTTCCTGTTCTGCTCGGTGCGGCTGTAGCCTATGACGTTATAGAATGCTATTATTCCGAACGTGCTTGGATCTTTACGTTTTTGTTCCTTGTTGCCGAGGCGCTGCTGTTTATTGTCTTTGACTGGCTGAAAAGCAAAAGGTATATTGGAGCGCTGATATATACGGCGGGCTTTGCAGCATTAATTTTCTTTTCAGGTCTTATGCTTAGAAACGGAAGCTTAAACAGCAGAATATATTTTGTAGACTGGTTTTATCTGGACAGGAATAATGCGGGCTTTGTTCTTGAATATTTCTACGCTCTTTTTGCCGGCGGCGGATTTTTCCTGATTTCTATAATATATTATTTTACTCAGGTAAGATACAGAAGTCTTGGTTCTATGCTCTGCGTACTTTTTCCTTTTGTTATTCACGCAAAGCGCGCCGAGCCTATGAGCGACCTTCAGGCCGCAGTGCTTATTACTCTTTTTCTTGCGGTAATGGTCCACAACCGACAGCTTTCGGTCAAGGAAAAAAATACAAGGGTTGTAATGAACCTTTCCTACATTATTTCAATAGCTCTGTTTGTTTCATTCTGCGGTGCGGCGGCAATGGTTATCCCGAAGCCTGAAATAAGATCAATGCTTGAAAACGACGCTACGGCTTTTGATCTCGACGCGGGGGATACGGACGACGCGACTGCTGATTATTCACAGCTAAGTGACGTTTCGTCGGCAAGATACGGCGGAAGCTTTACAAATAAGATACTGTTTTACTTTGAATCTGATTACAAGGCTCCGGTCTATTATCTGAGGCGTCAGGCGTTTGATGAATTCTCAAACGAAAGATGGCGCATTAACAGAAATTCTGATAAGTATTCTGATTATTCCTATTTTACAGATCCTCCTGTAGGCGGATACGAAATATATAACGCTATGAAAGAGCTTGCTGAAACAGGAAGGTATGAAAAATACGGTCTGACTTCGGATAAATTTGCTCAGGAAAACGCTGTTCTGAAATCAAAGTTCAGGGTTTATGGCAACGGCTTCAGTGCGTCATACATTCCTGCTCCGCTCGGTGCGGTTTCAGAGGGTTTCAGTGACGCAAATAATAACATATTTACGAATGCCGACGGCGAAATATATTTGTATAATCCCGGTATAACATACGATTATACAATGGATTACTATCCTCAGACGGAAGAATTTTTCGCTTACGCAGAGGGTCTTGAAATAAGCGGAGAGGATTATGCAGCGCTGCTTGAAGAAGCTTATAAAAACGGAGATCTGACAGACGTAAGACTTTATACAGAGTATCAGAAAGCGGTAAATTACAGCACCGGCGATATTGAATATTCCGAAAGGCTTGAAAAGCTAGCGCATGATATTACGGAAAACTGCCTTACGGATTTTGAAAAAGCTCAGGCTCTGTGCGATTATTTTGAGGATCAAGGATATATTTACGATCTGGAATATATTCCGGACGACAAGTCTATAGATTATTTCGTATTTGAAAGCAAAACGGGAAGCTGTACAAGTTATGCTACTGCAATGACTCTTATGGCTCGGATATGCGGACTTCCGGCAAGATATGTGGAGGGCTTTGCCGCTTATGAGTATACCGATTCAGGTTCAGTAGCAGTACGCGACGCTCATGCTCATGCTTTTGTAGAGGTATATATTCCTGGCGCCGGCTGGATAACATTTGACCCTACGGTTTCGGATTATATGGAGGACTACTCCCAAAAGTCCAATTTCAGCTTTACAATTTTCGCTCAGTATTTCAGTAAGATACTTATTTTTATCGGAGTCGTATTTTTTATAGTTTTTATTGTTCTGCTTGACAGAATAATGGAAGCTGTGTTCCGTATAAGGCTCAGGTTTGCTAAAGGCGGAAAACGTATCGTACTGCTTTACGGTCATATCATAAGGCTTCTGGAATATTCCTCTAAGGACGATCTGTCAGCCTATACGCCCGATATGATAATAGAATATGCCGCAGAAAAACGTTCGGTTTCGGTGGAAGCGGCGGCAAGGCTTTTTGAAAAGACCTGCTTCGGAGGTCAAGAGCTGAGCAGCACAGAGTTTGACAGTGTCTATTCAGTTTACAGATCATCATACAAATACCTGCGTAAAATACCTAAGGTAAAGGTCAAATAGAAAAACCGGCTTCGGAAACGGAGCCGGTTTTTTGTGCAGAAACTTCTGTCAATGTGTAATTATGCACAAATGATCAGTTTACAGCCAACTGCATAATTGTAATTATAGCCGAATTTTTCGGCAGATAAAAAAGATTTTTCAGATTTCACTTGACTTAACAGTTAACCTATGCTAATATTATTAAAGAAGTTAGCTATAGCTAACTAAATATCTGATAAAGGAGTATGAGTATGATGCCTTTGACTTTTGCAATTGCAGGAGAAGAAAACATGATAAAAAAAGTCGGCGGAAACCCTGAAACAAGAAAATTTCTGGAAAATCTCGGCTTTGTAGCAGGGGGAAGCGTTACAGTCGTTAATCGGATAGGAGGAAATGTAATTGTAAACGTTAAGGAATCCCGGGTGGCAGTTTCAAAGGAAATGGCGAGTAAAATTATGATATAGATCTATGAACGGAGGAAATTATATGACATTGAGGGAAGCTAAGATAGGTCAGACTGTTAAGGTAAAAAGACTTAACGGCGTAGGCGCTGTAAAACGGCGGATAATGGACATGGGAATAACAAAGGGAACTGATGTATTTATTAGAAAGGTTGCGCCGCTGGGGGATCCGATCGAAGTTACAGTCAGAGGCTATGAACTATCCCTGAGGAAATCCGACGCAGAAATGATCGAAACCGAATGAACCTTATTTTGTTATGAAAACGAGTTAGCGACCGCTAACGAAAAGACTGATCAGGAGGACAAATAATGAGTATAAAAATTGCGCTTGCCGGTAATCCGAACTGCGGAAAAACAACGCTGTTTAATGCGCTTACCGGCTCTAATCAGTTTGTCGGCAACTGGCCCGGCGTAACGGTAGAAAAAAAGGAAGGAAAACTTAAAAGTGATAAAAGCGTTATAATAACCGATCTTCCGGGCATTTATTCGCTTTCGCCTTATACGCTTGAAGAGGTAGTTGCAAGAAATTATCTGATAAACGAGCGTCCGCAGGCTATTTTGAATATTATAGACGGAACAAATCTTGAAAGAAATCTTTACCTTACAACTCAGCTCACAGAACTTGGTATCCCTGTAATAGTTGCAGTTAATATGATGGACGCAGTCCGTAAAAGCGGGGATAAGATCAATACTCAGCAGCTTGCGGGGGAGCTTGGCTGCGAAGTAGTTGAGATTTCAGCGCTTAAAGGCGAAGGGGTAGAGGAAGCGGCAGGCAGGGCGGTCGAAGCTGCCAGGCGTGGAATTCCGTGTATTCCTCAGCATAGCTTCTGCGGCTGTGTTGAACACGCGTTAGCTCATATCGAGGAAGCCGTTCTGCATGATATACCTGAGGAACAGCAGAGATGGTACGCTGTTAAAATATTTGAGCGTGACGAAAAGGTACTTGAGCAGCTTCAGATACCTGAGAAAACCAAAGCTCATATCGAAGCGGATATCTGCGCTGCTGAAAAGGAAATGGACGACGATGCGGAAAGTATTATTACAAACGAGCGTTACATATATATTGCGTCAATAATCAAAGACTGCTGTAAAAAGAAAAATAAAGGAGCGCTTACAGCTTCTGATAAAATAGATAGGATAGTAACTAACAGGTTTCTGGCTCTGCCGATTTTTGCGGCTGTAATGTTTATAGTTTACTTTGTATCGGTTTCCACAGTAGGAACATGGGCTACCGATTGGGCTAACGACGGAGTATTCGGAGACGGCTGGCACTTGTTCGGGATTGGCTCTTCCGATTATGAAGTTGACGCTGAGAAATATGATGAAAGCCATGCCGGACCTATAATTGAAGCGTTTGAAGCCGCCGCTTCCGAAGCAGGAGCTGTAGACGAAAACGCTTCTGCGGACGGTGAAACAGCGCTTGTTAAGGAACTGGCAGAAAATATAACTGCCGCTGCCGAGATACGGGATGATGAGGGAAATATTGAAGAGGAAATACCCGTTACATATCAGAGCTATCTTAAGGCTCTTGAAATTGAAGAACCTGATCCGGCTGATTACGGTGTATGGATTCCCGGAATTCCCGAAGCAGTCGAAAGCGGTCTTGACGCTGTCGGCTGTGCAGACTGGCTGAAGGGACTTATTCTTGATGGCATTATCGGAGGCGTAGGAGCGGTTCTGGGATTTGTTCCGCAGATGCTTGTGCTGTTTATTTTCCTTGCTTTTCTTGAAGCCTGCGGATATATGGCGAGAGTAGCTTTTGTAATGGACAGGATCTTCAGAAAATTCGGACTTTCAGGAAAATCATTTATACCAATGCTTATCGGAACGGGATGCGGAGTACCGGGTATTATGGCGAGCCGCACTATTGAAAATGAGCGTGACCGCAGAATGACGATCATGACTACTACCTTTATTCCCTGCGGAGCCAAGCTTCCTATTATCGCTCTTATTGCAGGAGCGCTTTTCAACGGTGCATGGTGGGTTGCGCCGAGCGCTTATTTTGCAGGTATTGCCGCAATCGTCATATCGGGTATCATTCTGAAAAAAACCAAGATGTTTGCCGGAGATCCCGCTCCGTTTGTAATGGAGCTTCCGGCATATCATATGCCTACGGCTATAAACGTTCTCCGCTCAATGTGGGAGAGAGCGTGGAGCTTTATTAAAAAGGCAGGAACGATAATTCTGCTTTCGGCAATTATTCTCTGGTTTCTTCAGGGCTTCGGAGCAGAAAACGGCTCATTCGGAATGGTAGAGGATCTGAACAATTCGATCCTGGCGAAAATAGGAAGTGCGATCGCATGGATGTTCGCTCCTCTGGGATGGGGCAATTGGCAGTCTGCTGTTGCCACGATTACAGGTCTTATCGCAAAGGAAAATGTTGTCGGCACATTCGGAGTATTGTTCGGAGGCTTCGGCGAGGTAGCGGAAAACGGCTGGCAGGTTTGGGCTAATATGAGAGAAGCGTTTACTCCTCTTGCGGCATATTCCTTCCTTGTATTCAATTTGCTTTGCGCACCGTGCTTTGCGGCTATGGGAGCAATAAAGAGAGAAATGAACAACGGAAAGTGGACGGCTTTTGCAATAGGCTATCAGTGTGTGTTCGCTTATGTGATCTCATTGATAATATATCAGATCGGTCTTATATTTACAGGCTCGGTAAATGTTATAGGACTTATGGCCGCACTTGCGCTTACGGCGTTTATGATCTACATGCTTTTCAGACCGTATAAGGAAAACGCAGGAACTTCCGTAAAAGCTGAAGCTTGATAAACAGAAAGGAGGCTCGTTATGAGTACATTTATAATTTCTGCGGTTATTGCGGCTGTGGTGATCTTGATAATTATCAAGTTGGCTAAGGACAAAAAGAAAGGCAGAACTTCATGCGGCTGCGGCTGTACAAACTGTCCCGGCTCTTCAATATGTCATAAAGCCAAATAGTATAAAATAAACTGCGCAGATAAACCATTATATCCGCGCAGTTTATTTACGGCCGCTTGTTTTCTGATATTATTCTGTTTAGCACTTCGGAGGAAATTACCATAAGGATCATAAATATAAGAAGATAATACGGATATATCACCGAACCTGTTAAGGAGGCGATAAGACCGAACAGCGGCGGCATAAATAATGAGGTGTGATAGCGATAGCGGCAAAAAGCTAATAAAATCAATGGTTTTGCGGACAGCGGATAGACAGGGAATGTGTTAAAAACTGAATACGCACACAAGCGGCGTTACCTTAACCCCTTTTGGGGAGAAAGTAACGCCGTTTTTTTATGCCCGCAGGAAAGGAGGTACAGCCGGAATGTATTTCATAAAAGGCAAGCAGCGGGCATTTGAACTGCTCATGCAGCAGAAGCCGGGATTTGACCGCTATCAATCCGGTTGTGCCGGAGATGATGAAGATTGCGGCACTTGCCGTTTCTACCGCCCCGGGTGGAAATATGAGTTTTGCGTTTTCAAAGAGTGTCCCTATTGCCCCGGCAAAAGGACGCGGAAAACGCCCGCCAGCATGGACAAATAGACGGGCAAAAGCCCTTGTGTCATGCGGCTTTGCAGACGCGAAAACGGCAAAGGGCATATTGCAATACCAAAACAGCCGAAAACGGCTTTCTAATTGTCCACGCAGACCAAGAGAGGAAGTGAGGAAAAATGGCAGTTTTCAGAGTGGAGCGAAATACGGGATATACCGTTATGAGCAACCACCACTTGCGAAACAAGGAATTGTCCTTAAAAGCAAAAGGCTTGCTTTCGCAAATGCTGTCCTTGCCGGAGGATTGGGATTATACCCTTGCGGGCTTATCCCATATCAACCGGGAGAAGATCGACGCAATCCGCGAAGCGGTAAAGGAACTCGAAAAAGCCGGATATATCGTGCGCAGCCGGGAACGCGACGAAAAGGGACGCTTGCGGGGCGCGGATTACGTCATATACGAGCAGCCGCAGCCGCGAGAGCCGGAAGCAGCTACCAGCGTCGGACAGCCGCCTATATTGGATTTACCTGCGTTGGAAAATCCAACATTGGAAAATCCAACGTTGGAAAAACCTACGCAGGAAAAACCTACGTTGGAAAATCCAACGCAATTAAATAAAGATATATCAAGTAAAGAAAAATCAATTACTGATTTATCAAGTACCCATTCCTTTCCATTCCATTCCCTAAATCCCTTGCCCTTTGAGCAGGGCGAAGCGGCTTCGCCGCCGGAAAGGAAAAGAACGGAAGCGAAAAGCAATAGCGCAGTAGAGATTTACAGGGAGATTATCAAGGACAATATCGAGTATGACATTCTCATTCAAGACCCCAAAATGGACAAAGACCGCCTAAATGAGATTGTTGACCTCATGCTGGAAACCGTCTGCACAGCGCGAAAGACAATCCGTATTGCCGGGGACGACTACCCCGCCGAACTGGTGAAATCCAAATTTTTGAAGCTGAACAGCAGCCATATTGAGTTTGTTTTGGATTGCATGAGGGAGAACACAACCAAAGTGCGCAACATCAAGCAGTATCTAAAAGCGGTGCTGTTCAACGCGCCGAGTACCATTGACAGCTACTATACCGCCCTTGTCAATCACGACTTATACGGCGGCGAATGAGCATAGCCGCATTTTACCGGGAAAGGAGTTGATACCTTGCAGGAGGAAGTAACCCAAAAAACGATTGCCCTATACGTCAAAGTGGGAAAAGGCGCGGCGCGGCTTACCGAACAGGCGTTGCAGAAAGCAATCCAAAAGTTTTTGGAGCAGAAAAGCAAGCCCGCGCATGGGAAACAGACCATGCGGCAGCTTATGAAGCAGAACGCGGGTGTTTCCAACATCGAGATCACCGACAGCAATATTAAAGCCTTTGAGAGTACGGCGAAGAAATACAACATAGATTTTTCGCTGAAAAAGGTTAAGGGCGAGCAGACCCGCTACCTTGTGTTTTTCAAAGGCCGGGACGCAGACGTTATGACCGCAGCGTTTCAAGAGTTTTCCGCAAAGAAGCTGAACAGGGAGAAAAAGCCCTCTATCCGCAAAGCCCTTGCCGCTGCAAAGGACAAGGCAAAGCAGCTTAACGCCGCCCGCGACAAGGTAAAGAAAATGGACAGGGGGCGCGAGATATGAAGCAGATTAACTACAAAAAGCTAATACTTCCGAATATCCCCTATGTGTTCTTTGTCTATCTCTTTGATAAAGTCGGACAGGCGGTGCGGCTTGCCCCCGGCGCGGATATTTCCGCAAAGATACTGAATATCACGCAGGGATTTTCCGCAGCCTTTGAAAGTGCCTTGCCGAGCATTTACCCGCTGGATTTGCTTGTCGGCATTGTCGGCGCGGTGATTATCCGCTTGATTGTCTATGTCAAAGGGAAAAACGCGAAGAAATACCGCAAGGGCGCGGAGTACGGCTCTGCCCGATGGGGAAACGCCGAAGATATTAAGCCCTACATAGACCCGGAGTTTCAAAACAACATCATTTTGACACAGACGGAACGCCTTACCATGAACAGCCGCCCGAAGCAGCCGAAGTACGCAAGAAATAAGAACGTCGTCGTGATCGGCGGCAGCGGCAGCGGAAAAACAAGGTTTTTCGTCAAGCCGAATTTAATGCAGCTTCATTCCTCTTACGTCTTGACAGACCCGAAAGGTACGGTTTTGATTGAGTGCGGGAAGCTGCTGCAACGGGCGGGCTACCGCATTAAGGTACTGAATACGATTAACTTCAAAAAATCTATGCACTACAACCCCTTTGTGTATATCCGCAGCGAGAAAGATATTTTGAAGCTGGTAAACACGTTGATAGCGAATACCAAAGGCGAGGGAGAAAAAAGTGCGGAGGATTTTTGGGTAAAAGCGGAAAGGTTATTGTATTGCGCATTGGTTGGCTACATCTGGTATGAAGCCCCCGCCGAGGAAATGAACTTTATTACCCTGTTGGAACTTATCAACGCCAGCGAAGCCCGCGAGGACGACGAGGAATATCAAAGCCCCGTCGATCTGCTGTTTGCCGACTTGGAAGAACGCGACCCCGACCATTTCGCGGTGAAGCAGTACCGAAAATATAAATTGGCGGCGGGAGATGTATGCTCTAAGTGACTTCTTAATCATGGTTTTTGTCATGGTTAGTGAAGCAGTCACTTAGAGCATTTTCATTTCAGGAGGTACAGCCATGAGAAACGAGAAAATCACCCCTCTG